>JADFPV010000020.1 GCA_022562155.1 Chloroflexota bacterium | reverse complement strand
TGGGTAGGCGCGGACGTAGGCCTGACGGTGGGGCTCGCTGCAATGTCGCTATCGCCGTCTCCTCCACACGACACGAGCAACGAACCGATACAAGCGAGCAGCAGCAGGCAGGCCAGCAGATGACGTGGAGCAGGAGACATCGCCTCTATGGTACTCAACGGGCCTTGACATATCTAGCTGTCGTTTGCAAGAATCTGTTGACCCGCGTTAGCGGCGGGCGATTCGCAAACGAAAGGTGGAGAGATATGGCTGAAACAGCAAAGGCTGCCGTCTTCAAGGGCCCCGGCCAGGGCTACGAGATGCAGGAGTTCGACATACCGGACCCCGATCCTGGGGCGATCGTCGTCAAGGTCTCGATGGCCGGCGTCTGCGGTTCGGACCTGCACATTTGGCGGGGCGATTCGCCCGTGTTCGCGGCGATGGCCGGCGGGGTCGTTGGGCACGAGATGACGGGCCGCGTCGACAAGCTGGGGTCCAACATCACGACCGATTCGTTGGGCCAGCCCCTGGCCGAAGGCGACCGCGTCTGCTACGCATACTTCTACCCGTGCCGCCGTTGCTACCAGTGCAACAAGGGCGAGTTCGCGGCCTGCCCGGCCAAGCTGGCCGCGATGGCCGCCGGCCCCAGCCCGTTCAACGGTGCCTATGGGACGTACTACTACCTGCGCTCCGGCCACTGGGTCTTCAAGGTGCCGGACGAGCTCTCCGACGAGATGGTCACTCCCGTAAACTGTGCGCTCTCGCAGGTGACCTATGGCCTCCAGCAGGCCGGCCTGCAAATGGGCGACACGTTTGTGGCGCAAGGAGCCGGCGGCCTGGGCATGAACGCCTGCGCCGTCGCCAAGGAGATGGGCGCCGGTCTGGTGATCGCAATCGACGGTTTGGCCGACAGGCTGGAGATGGCGAAGCAGTTCGGCGCGGACGAGACGATCAACATCAGTGAGGTCCCGGACGTGGCCGCTCGCGTTCAGAAGGTCATGGAGCTAACGGGCGGGCGCGGCGCCGACGTTGTCGGCGAGTTCGTGGGCATCCCGCAGGCTGTGTCGGAGGGTCTTCAGATGGTGCGCGGCGGTGGTACGTACCTGGAGATCGGCAACATCAGCTTCGGCAACACCATGGAGTTCGATCCTTCGTCGCTCGTCTGGGGTAGCAAGACGATCATGGGCGTTGTGATGTACGACCCGTGGGTGATCCCGCAGGCCTTGAACTTCTTGGTGCGCACCAAGAACAAGTACCCGCACGAGGAGGTCGTCTCGCACGACAAGTACGCGTTGGACGACATCAACAGGGCGTTCGAGGAGGCGGAGTGGCAGAAGGAAGGCGTCGGCACCAAGGTACGGCGTGCGGTCATCATCCCGTAGCCCATAAAACGCAGTAAGTAGCAACGCGCCCCGATCGTTCGGGGCGCGTCTGTGTCTGCGGCGAGCCTCGACGCCGTCTGCGTCTATGGGCGCAGGACTTCGTCGAAGGCCTCCAACACGCGGCGCTCGTACTCCTCCGGAGCCGTCTGCCAGCCTCGGGCATGGTCCGCGCCCGGGATGAGCCAGAAGCGCTTTGGCTCGCGGGCCGCGTCGTACAGGTGGTGCGTCTCTTCAGGTCCAAGGACAGCGTCGGCCTCATCGGCGATGAGGAAGATGGGCCTCGGGGCGAGGCGGCGGATGACGTCGATGGCGTTCGCCACGTCTAGCGATTGGCCGAGGCGGCGTTCGATCAGCCACTTCGCTGCTACGGCGAAGGGGAAGCGTGGCAGATGATAGAAATGTTCGAGCGCGCGTGTCATGACGGCATCAGCGGCCGAATACGGGCATTCGGCGATGACGGTTTTGATCCGTTCATCGCGCGCCGCGACGAGCAACGCGACAACGGAGCCCATCGAGAGGCCCACGACCCCAATGTGGCGCGCGTCCACGTCCGGTTGCACCACGATGTGGTCGATCGCGCCCTGTAGGTCGTCCTGCTCGCGCAGGCCCATCGTTACCTCTGTCCCTTCAGACTCGCCTCGGTGGCGGTAGTCGAAGACCAGGACGGTATAGCCCGCCTGGTAGAGGAAATTGGCATGTGGGAGTAGCTCGGCTCGGCTCCGCCCGTGGCCGTGCGAGAGCACAATCCCGGGGGAAGGGGCGCCTCCCGCAGGGAAGTACCAACCGGCCAGCTTGGTCCCGTCACGGCTCAAGAACGTCACCTCCCGGCCGGGCAGGTCGAAGTCATCCAGCGTGTGGTCCTCGGCTTTTCGCGGCGGGTGCAGCACGCGCTCGGAGATGATCCAGGAGACGGCCAGAAGGCCGGCCTTGGCGATGATCGAAAGTGCTACTAGGAGTCGAAGCATGTCCCAGAACTCGAACGTAGGTCAGGTGTGGCCTATCCTACTGTGTAGAGATGTCTGACGACAAGGCACATTCCCAGGCCCCGCCGGGGCCTGTCAATCACGCACGGAACTGGCTTCAGATCTCAGTCGCGGCTGTCATAGCGGCACCTGGGCCAGTGCTCCGTCTGCTGGATATCACAGGCATAGCGGACGTTCACATCGATCCTACGATCGAGGCGTTGATCTTTGGTATCTCGATTATGGCGGCGGCGACGCTGCTCGTTTGGGCGTCTGAAGTGGCGGAGCAGCTCGTCTCGGCCACGCTGGCGCTCGCCGTCCTCGCGATAATCGCCGTCCTGCCGGAATATGCCGTCGATATCTATTTCGCATGGACGGCAGGCCAAGAGTTATTGGACCCAAGCCTGCTGCAAGTTGGCGAGACGCCGGCAGTGGAGCTGGCATTGGCGAACATGACAGGAGCGAACCGGCTGCTGATCGGCCTCGCCTGGCCGTTGGTGTTCTTCCTCTTTTGGTTCAAGACGCGTAAGAATGAACTCTCGGTCGGCAAGTCAAATTCAGTCGGGCTAATCTTCCTTGGCGTCGCGACGCTGTACAGCTTCTCGATCCCGCTTAAGGAGAGCCTATCGCTGATCGACAGCGCGGTTCTGATCAGCCTGTTCGGGCTCTATCTCATCATGTCGTCCCGAACGCCTCCCAGCGAGCATGAACTGATGGGCCCCGCGCTAACGATCGCGGCCCTGACCCCAAAGCGCAAGTGGGCTGCGGTGATCGGCATCTTCATCTTCGCGGCGGGCGTGGTGTTCGCGGCGGCGGAGCCGTTCGCGAACGGTCTTGTGGAGACCGGGGAATCGCTTGGGATCGACGAGTTTCTGTTAGTGCAGTGGCTAGCACCGCTCGCATCGGAGTCGCCGGAGTTTATCCTGGCGGGTTTGCTGGCCCTGCGTGGCCGCGCAGGTGCGGCGATGACGCTGTTGATCTCATCCAAAGTCAATCAGTGGACGCTGCTGGTCGGATCGCTCCCGATCGCTTATAGCATCTCCGGCGGGACGCTCGATGCGCTGCCGGTGGATGGCAGGCAGGCGCATGAGGTCTTTCTGACGGCCGCACAGTCGCTATTCGCTGTGGCCGTGTTGTTGAACCTGCGGTTCGGCATACGCGAGGCGTCTCTGATTTTTGTACTGTTCTCCATCCAGCTTGCGATACCGGTTGATGAGGTACGCGTTGGCTTTGGATTCATGTACATCTTGTTGGCGCTTGGCTGGCTCTTCTGGGAGCGGCGAGAGGTTCCGCAGCTCTTCCGACATGCGCGCGCCGCGGTGAGCGGGACGGAAGTGGACGCAGTCAGCGGCGGCGACCGAGGCGAGCACTGACGCTCGTTCTAGGCTCTTAAGCGGCTTGCTGGTGCTCGATGTCCGGAGGTGAGTCCTCGATCCGCTTGATCGTGCCGTCATGCCAGAGCGCAATGAAGGCTCCTGCGATCTGCGGGTCTAGGTCCGAACCCGCGATGCGCTCTATCTCCCGGATTGCCTCGAGCTGGGTCCATGCTTCCTTGTAAGGCCGCTTGCTGATCAGGGCATCGTAGATGTCCGCGACGGCTACGATCCGCGCCACCAGCGGGATATCGGGGCCGCTGAGGCCGTCCGGGTACCCAGAACCGTCCCAGTGTTCGTGATGCGAGCGCGCTACGACTCGCGCCAGCTCGAAGTCGTCGTTCTCTGAGAGCAGCTGATCTCCCCAGGCAGTGTGGTCGCGCATGATTCGCCGCTCTTCAGCGGTCAGCTTGCCGGGCTTCTTGAGCACGGAGTCCGGGACGTTCGCCTTTCCAACGTCGTGCATCATCGAGGCGTAGGCGATCTCCCGCGCGTCCTTCTCTGAGAAGCCCAAGCGCCTGGCCAGCGCTATCGAGAACTCCTGGATGCTATGCAGGTGAGCGCCGGCGTCCGTGTCGCGCGCCTCGACGAGCGTTGCCAGCATGCCCATAGTCTGCCGGTTCTGCTGTTCCAGCTTTGTGCGCTTCTTCTGCAGCTCGTTGGCCATGCCCAGCGAAACGAGACCGATGA
Organism: Chloroflexota bacterium; assembly: GCA_022562155.1. Taxonomy (GTDB): domain Bacteria; phylum Chloroflexota; class Dehalococcoidia; order DSTF01; family RBG-16-68-14; genus SZUA-185. The sequence goes on along the minus strand of JADFPV010000020.1, from coordinate 34,243 downwards.
GAGCCATGAAGATGAGGCGTATCGGCAAGTCGTCATAGTAGAGCGTGCCGGCGGAAAAGTACATGAGTGTCGCAAGAGCAAACCACGATGTCCAGATGGCGGTATAGGCCAGGGAGCCGAGCGGCGCTAGGGTGAACCCACCGATGACGATGTAGATCAAGAACACGAGCCAGATACTGGATGTCGCGCCGGCGGCGCCCATCTCGCGGAACACGTAGAAGGACGCGCCCATCAGGATGAGGGCGTCAAGGGACAGTCCCAAGACGTTCGCCATGAAGTAGCGCTTTTTTGCGAACACAAGCCAGGCTAGCAGGACATCGTAAGACAGCGCGACGACGCAGGCGCCCATGACGGCCGGCCAGCCTGGGATCTGCATCTGCTGGATCGGCAGGATGGCGATAATAGTGCCCGCTACGATCGCGCGTCGAATGACGTCGACGCGCTGGGCCTGTGCCTCCGTCGGGCCGAGGATGTTATCGGCCGCAAGGGCAAGCCAGCGCTGAACACGAGTGAACGCGCCCTCTCTCCCCCCTCCGTTCAGAGGTGGGACCGTTAAGGTGACCAGATTCGCCATGCTAACTAAGTGTCGGCTAAGTTTCGCCCGGAGCGCAGGCCGGCATCTGAGAATAGAGCGAGCTAATGATCAGTTGATCGGGTGAACTTCGTCCTCGAATGGCGGGAATTCCGGCGATTGGAGTGGCAGAAGGCCGTCCATGAGAGCGCTCACGAAGGTGTCTGGCACCAACTCCGGCGCCGTTCCCTCACGGCGAAACGAGACGAGGTGCTCGAAATTGATGGTGTAGCTGTTGCGCCGCCCGGAGCGTTCAGCATCGATGATGCCAGCATCGCGCAAATCGCGCAGGACAGAGTGGCCCGCCCGCTCGGTCACGCCAACGGTGTTGGCAATTTCGCGAACGGTTGAGTGGGGGTGCTGGGTCACGCAAATCAGCACCAGAGCATGAGTGGTAAGGAACCCCCAGCGGCGCATGCTATTAGGCTGGTATCCCAGTTGCCACACCTGCGAGACCTCGTAGCGTCGCGTCAATCAGGGATTGTGGGATCTCCATGTCGGAAGCGCTCCAGCGTTCGCCCTTGATCAACGTCTGAATGTCGATGCTGTATACGTTGTTGCGACCGTCGCGTGTCGCATGGACGATCCCACCCTCTCGCAGATCACCTAGCACTGAGTGCGTGGCTCGCTCGGTGATTCCGGCAGCGTTGGCTATTTCCCTCACCGTGGATCGGGGATCGCGGGCGATCTGAATGAGAACGTGAGCATGGTTGGTGAGGAAGCCCCAAGATTTTGCCATAGAAACTACTCCAGGGGGGTTGACAAATAGATTTCATGCATTACAATACACGTAATGTTGAACATGCAATTGACTTCAAGAGTTCTTGAGCATGATAGAGGTAACATGTAACGGCACTCGTTCTTCAGCACTCATGCAATAATATTCATAATGAGTGCTGCCGTCAAGCCCCTAGGGGTAGGGACTCGGTACAAGGATGACCGATGAGGGTATACGGGCTAAGCAAGAGCAACGCGAAAGAATCGCACCTGAGACACGACAGGCGACGAAGTGGCCCTGTCGTACTTTTTTGCCATCCGCGCGATGTCCTGGTGGTGGGTGGTCGCATCGCGGACGCGCGTGCAATGTACGCGCGTCCGCACGTTTTGTGGAGTCCCAGTGTGGGGAGCAGGCGTTCTTGGTCTGCGGGGAGCAGGAACGTCGGATCCGGCGCTGGTCTCTTGTGGGAGCGGCCCTACCGAGCCGCTCCCTCCCTAAGCGCACCGACGCCGGTCTAGCCTAATCGGCGTTCAGTGCTTTCCTACCGAACAGCCCGCCAGCGCCCGTTCGCTGGCGGGCTGTTCACTTTCGTTACCAGATTCTGCGTAATTCATTACCGGAACCTCATTGCCGGATATCAAGTACGAGTATGCCATCTATCTGCTCCCCTGTCAACCCCCTCGTTCTGATATACATGGTCGACATGAACGCGCATGCAGTTATTGTGGTCGATCTCCGTGGTGTGATACGGACCTGGAGCGAGGGAGCTGAAAAGCTGTTCGGTTACGATGCTGAGAGTGCCGTTGGGCAATCGCTGGAGCTGATTATTCCCGAGTCCTATCGCGATCGCCACTGGGCCGCGTTTCGCGCCGCGCTGGAGCGTGGTAGTCTGAGCTTCGATCCTGCGATGGCGAACATTCCTGTCGCACACCGGGACGGTACAATCTCGCGATTCCCCGGGCATCTATCGCTTCTTCGCGACGCTAAGGGCGAGGTGATCGGCGCGATTGGCGTGTTTTCCGCGGATGATGGCAGCGGACTAGCGTTGCCGGACCTTCAGTAGGGCTCCATTGTGTGTCGAGGCGGCATTCCGATAGACTTATCGAACATAACCGTAATTAAGTAAGGCGTATCAATTGCCAACATACGAATACCAGTGCGCAAAGTGCTCCAATCTATATGAGAAGCGCGAGGGCTTCGACGCGCCCGCGCAACAGAAGTGCCCTTCCTGCGGTGGAAAGGCCCAGCGTGTGATCCAGGCGGCGCCGATTGTCTTCAAAGGCAGCGGGTTCTACAAAACAGACAGCCGGAAGGCACCGCCTTCGGAGGCTGCCGCGGCAAGTGTCGACTCATCAGACTCCAGAAGTGACGATAAAGGCTCGTCCGGCGACAGTTCGTCCACAAAGGATTCGTCCACCAAAGACACCGAGGCGGCCGCAGCCTCCTAGCCCTCAGTCACGATGCTCGCGGTGCTCCAGCGCGTGACGCGTGCCTCCGTCACCGTCGACGGTGACGAAATCTCGTCGATCGGCTCAGGACTGCTCATACTGGTGGGCGTAGCTATGGGCGATCAGCAGCGCGATGCGGAACGGCTCGCCAAGAAAGCGGCGGACTTGCGGATCTTCAGCGTCGATCAGGACCGGTTTAACATCTCACTGGTTGAATCGGGCGGCGCGGCGCTCGTGGTGAGCCAATTCACGTTGCTGGCGGACGTACGGAAGGGCAGGCGTCCGAGTTTCGTCGCTGCGGCCAAGCCTGAGGAGGCTGCTCCGCTGGTCGACGCCTTCGCGCAGACGTTGCGCGATCTCGGTGTCGAAGTAGCGATGGGCCGCTTCGGCACGTATATGCAGGTTGGTCTGGAGAACGATGGGCCAGTGACGATCCTGCTCGATACCGCTGACCTCGACAAACCCCGCCGAGGCGGCCAGCCATGACGCTCGAGACGGAGTTTTACCAGGCGCTCGATGCGGTTTTAGGGCCGATCGCCAGTTCCGGTGTCGCAGCGCCGGGAGTGCTGCCGGCCGGCCTCATCGTGCTAGAGACGACCGGCTGGCGCAGCGGCCGGCCGCACCGGACGCCGGTGCTGGCCACGGCGTTCGGCGATCGCCTGCTGGTGAGTACGTATCGAGGGCGCAGGTCGCACTGGGTACAGAACCTCCTCCACAACCCGGACCTCCGCTACTGGACCGGCGAAGAGTCGCACGCAGCCACGGCGTGCGTGGTTGCGCCCGATGAGGCGCTGCCAGACACCCATAGCCTGCCGCAGGCGGCGCAGGCCTGGTTTCAGGGCGTTGCTGATGTGTCAGGATGTGCGTTCGTGGTGTTATCGCCGAAGGGGCGCTAGAGGCGGCGCCAGGGCGCCCAGATCGCGACGGCGGCTGCTCCTGCCACAATCAACGTCCAGATCGGCTCCGCGCCCGCTGAGAGCGCCAGGTACGTCAGGATGGCGGTCGTGGCGACAAGCGTCGTGACCTCTGGGATGTGGTTCGGCCAGCGGGCTTTCGTTTGGTCGACGACGCGGCGCACAGAAGCGACGACTTCGGTCGCAAACGGACCCGTAGTTGCAGGCGGTGCCTCGCCAGTCAAGGGCGCCTCTGCACGAGCGGGGTTCAGGACCAGGAAGGCTCGATTGAGCTTATCCAATTCCGCCCTGGCCTCTGGGTCTCTGGCGGCCAGCAAGCGCACTTTGCGCGCCTGATGCCAGTAGGCCTGCGTGATCAGCTCCTCGTCGGCGGTGGGCGCGACCTGGAGCGCCTTACAGGCCTCTGCCTTGGAAAGGCCGTGTGCGGTCTCGGCTTTGGTTGCTCGCTTTGCTGTCATTCCATACTCATTCTCGGTTGATCGTGAGGCGGTGTGAAGGCCTACCTCCGCGCGCCCAGAGCTGCACTTCTGGCTGCGCAGGGTAGATGTTAGACTGGGCAAGAACCCGGTGGCACTCGGCAGTAGCAGCAGAAGGAGTCATTCAACATGGCGTATGCCGTCACGTTCATCCCCGGCGATGGCACCGGCCCTGAGATATCGGACGCGACGAAGCGCGTACTGGAAGCCACGGGCGTCGACTTCGATTGGGACGTGCAAGAGGCGGGCGTCGACGTCATGGAGCGCGAAGGTACGCCCCTGCCGGACTCCGTTATCGACTCGATCCGAGAGCGGAAGGTCGCGATCAAGGGCCCCGTGACGACGCCGGTCGGCACCGGCTTCCGATCGGTGAACGTGGCCATGCGGAAGACGCTCAACCTCTACGCTTGCGTCCGGCCCTGCAAGACATACCCCGGTGTCCGCACTCGCTACGACGCGGTCGACATCGTCATCGTGCGAGAGAACACGGAGGACCTGTATGTGGGGATCGAGTTCGAAAAGGGCTCGGAGTGGGTTACGAAGCTCTCGGAGCTGACGCAGGCGAGCGGCCAAGCTGCGATACGCGAGGACGCCGGCGTGTCGCTCAAGCCGATCTCCGAGATGGGCTCACGGCGGATCGTGAAGTACGCGTTCGAGTACGCCAAGGCGAACGGCCGCAAGTCGGTCACGGCCATCCACAAGGCGAACATCCTGAAGTACTCGGACGGGTTGTTCCTGGAAGTCGCGCGGGACGTCGCGAAGGACTACCCGGACATCGAGTTCTGGGACACGATCGTCGACAACCTCTGCATGCAGCTCGTGCAGCGGCCGGAGCAGTTCGACGTGCTCGTGCTGCCCAACCTCTACGGCGACATCATTTCGGACCTCTGCGCGGGGCTGGTCGGCGGGCTCGGCGTCGCGCCCGGCGCGAACATCGGCGACGATATGGCGCTCTTCGAGCCGACGCACGGCAGCGCGCCGAAGTACAAGGGCCAGAACAAGGTCAACCCGATGGCGATGATGTTCTCCGGCATGCTGATGCTGCGCCACATCGGCGAGACGGAAGCGGGCGACCGTCTGGAGCAGGCGATGGCCGATGTGATCCGCGAAGGCACGTCTGTCACGTACGACCTGAAGGCCGACCGCGAGGACCCGAGCGCGGTTGGCACATCGCAGGTCGCCGACGCGATCATCGAGAAGCTACAAGCGTAGGGCCCTCACCCCCGGCCCCCTGCGGGCAGGCTCTCTCCCCCTAGTGGGAGAGGGGAGATCAAAGCGGAATGGGTTCTGGGCGAGGATCAGATTCCTCGCGGAGCCTGTCCTGAGCGGAGGCGAAGGCGACGGCGCTCCTAGCAAAGCGGATCCAAAGCTGCCCTCCGGCACCGCCATCATCCTCTTCGCGGACATCGCAAACTCTACGGGGCTGACGGAGGAGCTGGGCGACGCGGCGTTCCGCGCGAAGGAGCGCGATCTAGACGCATCGCTGCGGACGGCCATCACGGAGTCCGAAGGCACTCCAGTAGAAGGCAAGGTGCTGGGCGATGGCGTGATGGCCGTCTTCACGTCTGCGCGTGAGGCGATCGACGCCGCACAGCGCTGCCGCGACCTCGGCAACGAGGCCGGGTTGCCGCTGCACCTTGGCATCCATGCCGGCGATGTGGTGCGCGAGGGGAACAATGTCCACGGTGGCGCGGTGCAGGTAGCCTCGCGGGTGCAGGACATCGCTGCGCCGGGTGAGATTCTGGTATCGGGCACCGTGCGCGACCTGGCGCGGACGTCCGCCGATGTCCAGTTCGAGGACCGCGGCGAGCGCGAGCTGAAGGGCGTTTCGGAGCCGGTGCGTGTGTGGGCTGTCGCGCACCCGAGCGACGCCTAAGACGTAAGCCTTAGCTTCGGTATGCTGTGCGGCGGAACGGGCGAACTCGACCAAAATAGGCCACCCTGAGCCTGTCGAAGGGTGAGTGCCGTTATCTCCGTCCTTCGACAAGCTCAGGATGGAGAAGCTACAGAAGGGGGAAAGACCCATGAGTACACGCAAGAAGGTCACCATCGCCGGGGCCGGGAACACGGGCGGGGAGATGGCCCAGCGGCTGGCGGAGAAGAACATCTGCGACATTGTGCTGAAGGACGAGCCGAGCATCGTCGAGACGTTGCACCACGGCAAGGCGCTGGACTCCGCACAGTCCGGGGCCTGGGCGGGTTTCGAGAGCGAGATTATTCCCGCCGATACCTGGGAGGAGACGGCTGACTCCGACGTCATCGTCGTCACGGCGGGTGCGGCCCGCAAGCCGGGCATGAGCCGCGAGGACCTGCTCAACATCAACGCCAAAATCATGCGCCTCGTCGCGGGGCCGGCGGCAGAGCATTCGCCCAACGCGGCGATGATTATCTTCGCCAACCCGATGGACGTGATGTGCCACGTCGCGATGGACGCGACAGGCTTCCCGCGCGAGCGGGTGATCGGCCAGGGCGGCATGCTGGACACGGCGCGTTACCGGACGTTCGTGTCGCGTGAGGCCGGCGTCTCGATCCGCGACGTCCATGGCTACGTGCTGGGCGGCCACACAGACACCACAATGGTCCCGATTGTCAGCAACACGATGATCGGCGGCATGCCGATCGCTTCGCTGCTTTCGCAGGACAAGATCGACGCGATCGTGGAGCGCACCATGAAGGGCGGCGCGGAGATCGTCGGGCTGATGAAGACCGGCAGCGCGTTCCAAGCGCCCGCGACGGCAACGATGGAGATGGTCGAGGCGATCATCCTCGACCAAGGCCGCCTGATCCCGTGCTCGGTGCACCTCAATGGCGAGTACGGCATCAAGGACACATTCTGCGGGACGATCGCCAAGTTGGGCGACGGTGGCATCCAAGAGGTCTACGAAGTGGCCGTCAGCGAAGCTGAGAAGGCGAAGATCAATGCCGCCGCGGATGTCACCCAAGAGCTGTTCGGCCTAATCGAAGGCTAGAGACCAAGCTCATGCCCAAGAAGGTCCGGGCCGACGACGGCCTGGGATTCGATAACGTCCCCGAGATCTACGACCGCGTCCGGCCCACGTACCCGCCGGAGTTGTTCGACGAGCTGTTCTCGTATCTTCGGAGCGGCGGCCACCGGCGCGCAGTCGAGATCGGGCCGGCGACTGGCCAGGCGACGCGGCCGCTGTTGGAGCACGACATCGCAGTTACGGCGGTAGAACAGGGCGAGCGGCTGGCCGAGTTTCTCCGCACAAAGCTCGGCGGCGAGTTCCCGCGGCTAGAGGTGCTGACCAGCAAGTTCGAGGACGCTGAGTTGGAATCGGGCGCGTTCGACCTCGTGCTCGCCGCGACGTCGTTTCACTGGATTGAACCCGAAACGCGGTTCCAGAGATCCCACGACCTGCTGCGCGACGGCGGCACGCTGGCGGTCGTCCACACGAATCAGATCAATTCGTCTGCCGATCATGGCTTCTTCGCTCGTGTGCAGCCCGTCTACGATCACCACCAACAGAACGATCCGCCTCTCGCGCTCCCGACCGAAGACGAGCTTACGCCGCCAGAGTACGGTGGCCTGGTAGCAAGCGGCCTGTTCGAAGAGATACACCTGCACCGCTATCGCTGGGACCAGACCTATACGTCGGCTGAATACGGGGACCTGATGCGCTCGTACTCCGGCACGCAGGCGATGGAGCCCCCGCAGCAGGAAGCCATGATCGGCGACGTCTGTGGGCTCATCGATGCCGAGTTCGCCGGTGCGATCACACGCCCGCTCGTGATGACGCTGTCGGTAGGGCGGCGGAGCAGAGGGGCCGGCGGACCCGGTTGAGGCGCAGGAACGGGGAGCTATACTGAAGTGAGAATCACCGCGACAGGCTGAAGCCTGTCTTACTAGGAGACGAACGCGCCAGGCGAAGGCCTGTCGCGATGTTCACAGAATGGTAGGCCCATCATGACAACAGACACACCTACTGGCGTTCGCGAAATCAACGCGGACGAGATCACGGCCACAATCGCCGAATTGTGCCAAGAGGCGACGCATTTCCTGCCGGAAGACGTCGTCGCCAGCATCGAACGTGCGAGAGACACTGAGCAGTCCGAGCTGGGCAAGCAGGTGCTTGTCGAGATCCTGCAGAACGTCGATATCGCGAAGAACGAACAACTGCCGCTGTGCCAGGACACGGGCACGACGGTTGTCATCGTCGAGCTGGGGCAGGACGTGCACATCGTCGGCGGCTTACTGACGGACGCGATCAACGCGGGCGTGGCGAAGGGCTACACGGAAGGGTACCTGCGCGCCTCGATGGTCGACCACCCGTTCTCCAGCCGCGTAAACACGAAAGACAACACGCCCGCTGTTGTGCACGTCGACATCGTCCCGGGCGATGGGCTGAAGCTAAAAGTGCTGCCGAAGGGCGGCGGCTGTGAGAACATGAGCGCCTTCAAGGTCTTCCTGCCTTCCGCAGGCAAGGAGCCCATCGTCGATTTCGTCCTGCGTACGATCGAAGAGTCGGGCGGGAATCCCTGCCCGCCGCTGATCGTAGGCGTGGGCGTCGGCGGCTCGTCCGAGTACGCGATGTATCTGGCGAAGAAGGGTGTCATCCGCAGCGTCGACAACCCGAGTCCGGACGCTGAGACGGCGGAATTCGAAAGGGAGCTGCTGGAGCGCGTCAACGCGCTGGGCGTGGGGCCGCAGGCGGTCGGCGGCATCAACACGGCGCTCGCGGTGAACATCGAGACCTACCCGACGCATATCACTGCGATGCCTGTGGCCGTCAACCTCCAGTGCCACAGCGCACGACTGAAAGAAGCGGAGCTGTGATCTGGAAGTTCGAAGCTAGACGCTGGAAGCTGGATGAGCTTGAGCCGAGACCTGAACTCTCGAGTTTCGAGCCTGAGAGCTAGGAGAACACCCGCATGGTAACTGAGCCGAGAAAACGTATCGTCCCGGCGCTTGATCCGAACGCTGAGCAGGTCTGTCTGCTCGATAAGGACTGGGCAGATCGGCGCAAGGAATCGCCTTCCGCGTTCCTCGACATGGCTCGATCACAGGAGACGAGCGAGCACAGCACGATCTTCCATTTTGAGGCGACGCCTGGGATGTGGGATCGCATGAGCACGTTCGTGGACGAAGAGCGCGAGTGTTGCCGGTTCTTCGCGTTCGAGCAGTGGGAAGAGGACGATGAGGTTCTGCTGCGAATCACCAGGCCGGAGCGGGCAGGCACGTGAGTGGCGAGCTGAAAGTCGTACGCCCGCACGAACGCGACTCGAGCACGGCCCAGACGCCCGGCATGCATCGCGAGGCGGGCGTCGCCGGATCGACCGTCGGCGCCGAGAAGATCTGGGTCGGCCACGTGACGATGGAGCCCGGCATGGCGTCGGGTGCACACCATCACGGGCCGGTCGAGAGCAGTATCTATATCATCAGCGGCCACGCTCGCTTCCGCTTCGGCGACAAGCTGGAAGAGACGGTCGAGGCCGGCCCCGGCGACTTCATCTATGTACCGCCGCAGGTCGTTCATCAAGAGCTGAACGCGGATGGCGACACGCCGGTCGTAATGATCGTCGCACGTGACGGACAGGAGAACGTGGTCGTCAACGTTGATGTCCCAGAAGCGGAGAAACAATAGCCACAGATGGGCACACGTCTTCACAGATTCGTTTAGGAGTGTTCGTACAACCTGTGTTCATCCGTGTAGATTCTGTGGCCGTTGAAGGAGACGTAACATGCCTGTAGAGAAGACCGACAGCGAGATCCGCATCAGCGAGCCCTTGAACGAGGACGACATCGCCCAGCTGAAGGCGGGCGACCACGTACGCTTCTACGGCACGATCTACACCGCGCGCGACGCTGCCCACAAGCGTCTGATTTCGGGCGTGGAGGAGGGCAAGGAGCCGCCTGTCGATCTGACAGGCCAGATCATCTACTACGTCGGACCTACGCCGGCGCGGCCGGGCCGCGTCATCGGCTCGGCCGGCCCGACGACGTCGATGCGCATGGACCCGTTCACCCCGCAGATGCTGGAGCTAGGCGTGAAGATGCTAATTGGCAAGGGCGGCCGCGGCCCTATGGTGCAGCAGGCGCTGCAGGATCACAAGGCGGCCTACTGCCTGGCCGTCGGCGGCGCTGGAGCGCTGCTCTCGAAGTCGATCAAGAGCCTCGAGGTGATCGCGTACGAGGATCTGGGCACCGAGTCGATGAAAAAGCTTGAGGTCGACGGGTTCCCGGCGATCCTCTGTTGCGACATGTTCGGCGGCGATCTACTTCAGCAGGGCAGGAATCAGTGGCGCCAGCAGGACAAGCTGGGCTCGTACGAACCAATCGGGACGGCCAGCGCTGGAAAGACGGACGGCGGCGGCAAGTAGCGCGTACCATCGCGCACAGAAGTGGGCGGCTATCGGCAGACGAAACATCCCCCTGCGCATTGAAATGCGCAGCTTCCACCGAAAGGAGCTACGGACTTCAGTCCGCAGGATCCTGATCCAGTAGCTTCAATCTAGCTTCGAGCTAGCTCGGCCTTTGATTATCTCGGGCACCCCTTGACAAATCAGCATGCCTGTTCTATAGTACGGATGTTCGCCAAGAACATATATGCGAGACGGACGCTCCACGTGGAGTGGCCGAAGCCAGACCAAGGGGGACCGGAACATGACCTTCGCATTAGTTCTCGTGCTCGTACTGTTGCTCTCGAGCGCGTATCTCTTTCATCAGTGGTACACGGGTGAGCTAACGGATCCGCGTCTGTAGTTCACGTCCCGTAACCAGCTCGGTCGAGCAGTCTCCCACCACAACCACTGCTCGATCGAGTTCTCCCCGACCCCAAGCCACCCGCCGGATTTTCCTCTTACCTTCCTCGTCCGGCGGGTGGTTGGGTTCTGAGGAGGAGAAAGAACACTGCGGACTGAAGTCCGCAGCATGAGAAGCAGAACAGAAGATGGCCTTATGCAGCGCGGGTATGTCTGGAAGCCGGTTCCAGTCGGGGCAAAGCATATCGTACGTCGTTACATCCGAACACAGATGGACCGGCTCGAAAAGTTCGACCGCTAGCGGTGCTGCGGGTAGCAGCTATACCGCGCATTTCAATGCGCGGTAGTTAGGCCCTCTCCCTGATGCCGCTGATACAATGTAGTCATGCGCATCCTCGCCATCGATATGGGCACCGGCACGCAGGACATCCTGGTGTTCGACTCGTCCGGCGCCATCGAGAACAGCGTCAAGCTCGTGATGCCCAGCGCGACGAAAATCGCGGAGGGCAAAATCCGCCGGGCGACGCAGGCCAAGCGCTCGGTCTACCTCACGGGTGTCATCCAGGGAGGGGGCCCTTGCCACTGGGCGTTGGAGGACCACCTGAAGGCGGGCGGGGTTGCCTACGCGACCGCGGAGGCAGCGCGGACGTTCGATGACGACCTGACGCGGGTTGAGGCGATCGGCGTGCGAATCGTCTCGGACGAAGAGGGCGAGGCCCTCGTTGACGTCGACCGCATCGAGCTACGCGACCTCGACCTGGGCGCGATCCGGGCTGCGCTCTCGGCGTTCGATGTCGCCGTCGACTTCGATGGCTTGGCGTTAGGCTGCCTCGACCACGGCAATTCGCCGCCGGACTACTCGGACCGGCTCTTCCGCTTCGACCACCTGCGTCGCGTCGTCTCCAAAGAGAACGACCTCTGCGCCTTCGCCTGCCTGCCGGACGAGCTGCCGGACTATCTCACTCGCGCGCGCACCATGCTCTCAGGCGTCGACGTGGACGTGCCGACCGTGTTCCTCGACACCGGCCCGGCAGCGGCGCTGGGAGCGCTTCAGGACCCGCAGGTGGCAGATGCCGAGGAGCAGCTCGTCTTGAACTTGGGCAACATGCACGCGCTCGCGTTCCACCTGCGGGATACACACATCCACAGTCTCTATGAGCACCACACAGGCGAGATGACGACCGAGCAGATTGAGGATTTCACTGAGCGCCTCATCGCCGGCACGCTGGCGCACGAAGAGGTCTTCGATAGCAAGGGCCACGGCGTCTTCTACGCGGAGTCCGAAGCGAACGGCGCGAAGCCCTTCCTGGCGGTCACAGGGCCACAGCGCGGACGGTTACGCGGTAGCAGGCTCGACCCCTACTTCGCGACGCCCCACGGCGACATGATGATCAGCGGCTGCTTCGGCCTGGTGCGCGCGTACGCCTCGCGCTACCCGGAACAGGCGGAGGAGATCGAAGCGGCGCTGGCAGGGTAGGGTGGTCTCGAAGTTGGAAGCTGGAAGCTCGATTGTAGATAGGGGTGACCCGATGACCTACCTACAGATGAACGGCGAAGAAATCCATCCTTCGACTGGCTCAGGATGGATGCGAGGTGACGGGCGGCCAGTTGGCATCGACTTCGAGCCTTGCGCGTCGAGCCCGAGCTTCTAGCTCCCAGCGTCTAGGTTTGAGTGTCCCTACTGGCCGCGCAGGAGGCGGCGGGCGAAGGGCGGCATCAGCTTGTGGATGATCTCCGGCGGCTCTGAGATCTCGTTGATCTCGACCCCCTGCGGGATGTAACGCCACGTGCGGAAGCCGTAGACGTCGATCTTCAGGCCCTTGCAGATCTTCTTCGCCTGCCCGCCGTAGCCGACCGGCACATAGAGGTAGAACGCGGCGTCCGGCAGCTTCGAGAATGGCTGCCAAGCCTCCTTAGCGCGTTCCTCGGTGACCGTCTCGCCGGTCTCGACTGCTGCGAGGATCTTGAGGATGTTGCCGGGCGTGTCGACGACGACAATGTCTGGGACCAACTCGCTGCCGTCTGTGTCAGTGACTGGGAGGGTCGCCTCGGGGATGTTGACGAAGGTACGGAGCGATGGGTTCTCCGTCGTTGGGAATTCGAAGCGGGCCTGCGCGATGTCTTGGACGGCACGCATGTGCAGCTCCTCGCGCCCCTTGGGGGCGGGCTGCAACAGCTTGTCTACGTCTGTCCAGCGAGTGTCGATGGTCACTGGTGCACCTCCGGCGGTCATCTGCGCATGTGAAGGGCCTCACTTTGTGAGGCTACGCACAAATGATAGAGCATCGGCGACGGTAGCGTCTAGCTGACGTACCTTCTGCTACAATTGCCTCGCCCAGAACGTCGCTAGCCTACGTCTAGCTTAGAAAACGAGGCAGATATGGATTTCGAGCAGATCCTCTATGAGAAGTCGGACGGGATAGCGACGATCACGCTGAACCGCCCCGAACGCAGGAACGCGTTCACGCCAACGATGATCCGCGAGTGGGCGGATGCGCTGGAGGACGCCAGGCTGGACTCGGCGGTGGGCGCCGTGATCGTGACCGGCGCGGGCAAAGGCTTCTGCGCCGGTGCCGACTTGCGAAGCGGCACACCGATGACCGAAGACGGGGAAGCACCGCCCACTACCGCCGCAGACTTCCGGAACTGGCTGCGCGATAGCGTCCACTATGTGCCGCGCGCCGTAGCGCTGCTGGACAAGCCGTATATCGCGGCCGTCAACGGCGCCGCCGTCGGCGCGGGCATGGACATGTGCAGCATGGCCGACATTCGCATCTTCTCGGAGACAGCGCGTGTCGCGATGTCGTACGTGAAAGTCGGCCTCGTCCCCGGCGACGGTGGCTGCTACTACTTGCCGCGCATCGTCGGGCTGGCGAAGGCGCTGGAGTTGATCTGGACGGGCGACTTCATCGACGCTGAAGAGGCCGTTCGCATCGGCTACGCGTCGAAGGCGGTGCCGCCGGACGACCTGATGCCGGCGACCCGAGAGCTGGCGCAGCGCATCGTCGCGGGGCCCGCTGTCGCGATCCAGGCCGCTAAGCAGCTCGTGTATCGCAGCTACGATAGCACTGTCGAACAGGCTCTCGAGGACGCGAACCGTGCGATGGCCATTATCCGATCGACGGAAGACTCCAAAGAAGGGCCGCGCGCCTTCGCGGAGAAGCGCGCGCCGGAGTTCAAGGGCCGATAAAACAAGGTCCCGCGGCGCTCATGCTCGCGGGCTCCTGATGCAGACGCTCCTCTTCGGTAGCAAAGGCCAGTTAGGCGCAGACCTGATCGATGTCTGGAACGACGACATTCAGGGCTTCGCTCACGATGAACTAGACATCTCTGATCGAGACGCCGTTCACGGAGTGATATCTCGCGAGCGGCCGGGCCTTGTCATCAACGCCGCAGCCTTCACTCGAGTGGACGAGTGCGAAACCAACTCCGCAACTGCCTTTGAGGTAAATGCCGAAGGCGCCAAGAACGTGGCCGATGCGGCAGAGGCTGTCGGTGCCGCCGTGATGTTCATCAGCACGGACTACGTCTTCGATGGAGAGAAGGGAAGTCCTTATGCGGAGGATGACGTTCCGGCCCCGCTCAATGTCTACGGCGTGTCGAAACTGGCGGGGGAGCACTTCGTCAGACAGAGTAATCCGAGGCACTACGTTGTGCGGACGTCGAGCCTCTTTGGCGTGAACGCCCGCAGCAACTTCGTCGAAGCGGTCATTCGCAAAGCCCAGGCCGGCGAGCCGCTGCGCGTCGTGGACGACCAGATCTCGTCGCCTACGTTCACCCATGACCTGGCGATGAAACTGCAGGAGCTGGCCGCAACGAACGCCTTCGGTCTGTACCACATCACGAACAGCGGCAGCACTTCCTGGTACGGACTCGCCGCCAAGGTCTTCGAACTCATGGGCCTGGAGCCCAGCCTGACCTCGATCACCAGCGAAGAGCTGGCGTTGCCGTCGCGGCGTCCTGCGTTCTCGGTGCTGGAGAATCGAGCGCTTGCAGAGGCAGGACTGGCGGAACTACGGCCGTGGGAAGAAGCGATCGCCGCATACCTGCAGGCGAAGGGCCAGACGCCAGCCTGAGTCCGGCTCTCGTTGCTGTACTAGCCGTCGGGCTCTTCGGCGATGACTGGCTCCGGAACGGCGACGGTGCGCTGCCGGAACCTTGGCGAGACCCAGCTCCAACCCCCGTTCACGACCCAGATGCCGAAGATGATGAGCGCCAAGCCGCCGAAGCTGCTGGAGCTAACCGTTTCATCGAGCACGAACACGCCTAGCAGGATCGCGGTGATCGGGATCAGGTAGGTGACCATCGATGCCTGGGTCGCTGACACTTGGCGGACCAGGCGGAAGAAGATCAGGTAGGCGACACCGCTCGGGAAGATGCCGAGCGCCGCCCAGGCGAGCGCCGTTTTCGCTGACACGGAGAGATCGAACGGCGTATCGATTGCTAGGGCGACCGGGATCATGATCGCGGCACCGACCATCGTTTGGCCTGTCGCGGTGACGATAATGTCCGCGTTTTGCAGATACCGACGGGCGAAGACCGTGCCCGTCGAATAGCCAACGGCGCCTGCAATCACGGCGAACTGCCCCAGTGTGCCCGATCCCGTGAGGTCGCGCAGGTCGCCGCCGACTAATACGAACACGCCGCCGAATCCGACCAGCACGCCCAGCGCGCGGTCGATCGTGAGCTTCTCGTTAATCCAGAAGTGAGCGAGAATCACAGTCGACAAGGGCATGCTGGCAACGAGGATAGCGGCCTGGCTGCTGTCGATGCGGTCTTGGCCCCAAGTCAGCAGAATGAACGGGAAGACGTTGTTCACCACGCCCAGGAAGACAAAGGCACGCCAGGAGGCCATGTCGCGCGGGATGCTCCTGCCGCTGATAAGAAACGCGCCACCGAGGAACAGGAACGCGCCGGTGAGACGGCCCGCAACGAGCGTGAGAGGTGGAGCTTCCTCCAGCACGACCTCCACGAGCGTAAACGCCGAGCCCCAGAGGATACTCAGCACGACTAGCATCAGCAGTTGGTGTGGACGCATTCTCTCATCATAACGAGGCCAGCCGTACTATGATGGAGCCATGTCGATCAGGGGCCTGTACGTCATCATCGATCCGGACGCCTGCGGCGGCCGCGATCCGGTCGACGTCGCGCGGCAGGCGCTTGCGGGCGGCGCCTCGATTATCCAGTGGCGCGACAAGCGCCGCGAGAAGGGCGTCCAGCTCGCGGACGCTCGCGCATTGGGCAAACTCTGCAAGGAGTACGGCGCGCTCTACATCGTGAACGACCACGTCGATCTGGCGCTCGCCGTCGCCGCCGACGGCGTACATGTCGGGCAGGGCGACCTGCCCGCGGATGTCGTCCGGGGTCTGGTGCCAGACAGCTTTGTCATCGGCGCGTCCACGAACAACGTGGACGAAGCGCGCGCGGCGGAGGTGGCGGGCGCGTCCTACATCGCCGTAGGCAGCATGTTCCCGACGGCCTCCAAGGAGCCGGAGCGCACGCGCGCCGCGACGCCAGAGCGGCTGCGGGAGGTGAAGGCTGTGGTGGACGTGCCTGTCGTGGGCATCGGCGGCATCGATGCGTCGACCATCAGCGAAGTACTCGCGGCGGGAGCGGACGCCGTGGCCGTCATCAGCGCGGTCTGTGGTGCTGAGGACCCCAAGGCGGCTGCGGAGGCCTTGGTAGCGGCGTTCAATTGAAAGCCCCGACGGCTGAACGCCCCTAGGCGAACCTGCCGGGCCTGAACGGCGTCAATCTGTCGGTGGGTTTATTCGAGACGATCTCTTCCGCGATTAGTTTGCCCGTGACCGGCGCTAGCAAGATGCCGCTGCGGAAGTGGCCCGTAGCGAGCGTGACGTTCTCCCAGCCGGGCAGTGCGCCGAGGATGGGCAGGCCGTCGGGCGAGTTGGGACGGAGGCCGAACCACGAGAAGTGTTCGCGGGCGTGGCGAAGCTGTGGCACAAGCTCGAACGCGCCGCGCCGGACCTGTGCGAGGCCGTGCTTCGTTGTGCCGAACCGAAAGCCGACGTCCTCGACGGTCGCGCCCGCGAAAACGAGGCCATTTGCGCGGGGCAATAGGTAGCCGCGCGGTCCCCAAACAACGTGTCGAATCGGCGTGCTCATGCCGCCCAGCGCGATCATCTGGCCGCGGATCGGGCGTGTCGGCACATCAGCACCGAGCTTCTTGGCGAGCTTTCGTGTCCAGGGGCCAGCCGCCAGCACCAGGTGGTCGCAGGCGCAGTCGCCGGTGGTGGTACGGACAGTCGTGACGCGTCCACGAGACCGGCGGAAGCCGGTTACGGGGCTGCGCTCATAGAACCGCGCGCCGCGCTGCTTGGCCGCTCGCGAGAGGGCCAGAGTGAAGAGCTGGTTGCTGACCTGCCCTTCGTCCGGGCAGAGCAGCCCACCGACGACCTCAGGACTGAGCCGCGGCTCGACCTCTCGTATGGTGGCGGCGTCCAGCTCGATGAGTTCTAGGCCGGTCTCGTCTTGGTAGGCCAGCCCCTTGCGTAGATCGGCCATTTCGCCGTCGTTGAAGGCGACTCGCAGCACGCCGTTGAGTTGGAACTCGACGTCGATTCCTGGCACTTCCTCTCGAAGCTGTTCGACCCACCGCGGGTAGAGCGTGAGGCTTTCGAGCCCGATGCTCACGAGCGTGCTCGGCCGTTGGAACTCCGCGTACGGCGCCAGGATGCCCGCAGCGGCGTTGGTCGCCGCCATGCCGACCAGCCGGCTATCGATCACAATGCACGACGCTCCGCGCCGCGTCAACTCGTACGCGATCGCGCAGCCGACGATGCCCGCGCCGACGACGATGACGTCGGCTCCATCCTGCATCGACATTCGATGTTCGATGTTCGAGACGCGAGGTCCTTGGCCGGAGGGAGCTTCCAGCTTCGAACTTCCAGCTTCGAGACTGCCGCCGCCAACCATCCGTACGATCTCGACCTGATCGCCGTCGTTCAGGCTGGTCTGCTCGTGCTCTGTGCGGGGGACGACTTCGCCGTTGATGGCGACGGCGACCCGGCGTTGTTCGATGCCAAGCGTCTCGAGCAGCTTGATGATCGACGTGCCGTCATCGACCGTCCTCGATTCGCCGTTGACGGTGAGAATGATCATGAGACTGGCGCGTAAGCCCCATCGACGGCCGCACGCAGTTCTCTTGCGGCATCGGCCGGGTCGTCGGCGTCCATGATCGCGCCGATGATGGCGACTCCGTCCGCGCCCGCCGCGATGACGTCGGCGGCGTTGGTCGCGTCGATGCCCCCGACAGCCATGACCGGGATGCCAACGGCGTCTCGTACCGCTGTCACGAGGTCGAGCCCGGCGGGCGTCACACCCGGCTTGGACGCAGTCTCGTAGATCGCCCCCACTTGGACGTAGTCCGCGCCACCGGCTTCCGCCGTCACGGCCGCTTCCACGCTATGAACGGCGCGCCCGACGATGCAGGCTTCTCCTGCAGCCTCCCGGCTCTTGCTCCCGGGCAGGCTGTGCTCGGGTAGATGAACGCCGTCCGCGCCAACCGTGAGCGCGATGTCGAGCCTGTCGTTGATGAGCAGCAGGGCCCGGCCCCGCAGGACGGCATGAAGCGTCGCTGCCAGGTCGTAGAGATTGCCTGTCGGGAGGTCCTTCTCGCGGAGCTGCACAACGTTCACGCCGCCTTCGACGGCCTGCGACGCAACCTCTTCCATGCTCCGGCCTCGCAGCCGCGCGCGATCCGTGATCAGCATCAGACAGGGCTCCGGCCAGCGCAGCATGCGGGCCGGCCGCGCTCTGGATTCCATGTCGCTAGGAGACCGGAATGCGCTTCGGCGCTTTCCCTATGTGAGCAACCCCCTCGACGGGACTGCTGGCGGAGGCGTAGGCTTTCTTCGGGATTCGGCCGGCCAGATACGCTTGACGGCCGGCCTCTACGGCCAGCTTCATCGCTTGGGCCATGGCTGGCGGGTCTTGGGACAGCGCGACCGCGGTGTTGAGAAGCACGGCGTCCGCGCCGATCTCCATCGCAAGCGCGGCGTCGGACGGCGCGCCAATGCCGGCGTCGACGACGACGGGTACGCTGGCCTTTTCGACGATGATCTTGATCTCGTCGAGCGTAAGGATGCCCTGGCCGGACCCGATAGCAGAGCCGAGCGGCATGACCGTCGCGCAGCCGATCTCCTCGAGCCGGCTTGCCAACACCGGGTCGGCGTGGATGTAGGGGAGGACCGTGAACCCCTCGTCGATCAAGGCCGTTGCCGCTTCCAGCGTGCCGATCGGGTCGGGCAGGAGATACTTCGGGTCCGGGATCACCTCCAGCTTGACCCAGTCGGAGCCCGTCAGCTCGCGGCCGAGCCGAGCCGTCAGCAGCGCCTCCTCGACCGTCTGGCAGCCGGCAGTGTTCGGCAGGATCGTGTAGCGCGACCAGTCGATGTAGTCCAGTTCCGTCGGCTTGTCCGGATTATCGAGGTCGAGCCGCCGGATGGCGACGGTGACCATCTCGGTCCCGGACGCTTCGAGCGCTGCCAGGCAGGTCTCCGGGCTGTCGTACTTTCCCGTGCCCAGGATCAGGCGCGAGATGAATTCCTTACCGGCGATTGTGAGATTGTCGTTCATGATAGTCCTCAAGAAATTCGCAGAATGGTGATAGCGACGTCTTCCTCTGGACCGTTACGGGTGATCTGATACAGGACCCGCGTTTTCCCAACCCAGATGTCGTATGCGTTTCCTCTTCCTTTCATCCTCCGAGCTTTCGGTGGTCGTGGCGAATCGGCGAGAAGCATGATAGCGTCGGCGATTCTCTCACGGTCCCACCCGTGGAGACTCATGAGGCGCATGCCAGCGGCTTCGCGGAAGAGGATATAGAGCACCGGGTCTTACCTTGAAGCCTTCAGCGACTTCCGAAATCGCTCCGTCTCAACGTCAGCCTCGATCCCCGCCGCCTCGTCGAGGAGCTGCTGTATAGAAACCCGCGGCGGTTTCTCGATCACGCCGGTGCTTGTGATCGCATAGACGATATTCTTGCCAGTGCCGAGTTTCTTCGCCAGATGCCGGAGCCTGTCCCGCATGTCGCTTGGATCGCTTGCCGCGTTCACCCAAGCTTCGAACGTCACGAACACTCGCGATCGCCCAGTCTCGCGGGTAAGTTCCAGAGCTACAGCATCAAATTCGAAACCGAGTTCCGGGACGAACCCCCACTTGAGATCAGGGGCAATCTCGTCGCGCAGTTCCTCTAGTAAGGGGTCAACTACTTTTCGACAGTCAGCCATCTCGTCAGCCCAGGTTCTTACCATAATCATTTGCCTCCAATCGTCGCTGGACTCCATTCTAGCGAAGCTACTAGGTGTTCTGGTTCCCCCCCCGGCGCCGCTGATAGTTTCGACGCGATGACCGTAATTCCCAGCGCGAAGATCGCGGCCACCACCGCCAGCACCGTGACGGCTGCGTTGCCGTTTATGGCTCCGGCCACGGCAAGGCCGCAGAACGCGATTGCCACCACGACGTAGAGCAGCCGTGCGCGCGTCGCGGAGCGCCAGCTACCGGTCAGACGGCGGACGAGGAAGATCATGGCTGGTTCACGTTGAGGCCGGTTGCGCGGCTCCCTAACTTCTCCTTGTATTTCCGTTCTGCGTCGACCACAGCACTCCGTGCGAAAGTGGGCGGCAGTATCTGAAGGATCGAATACGAGAACGCATCTGGATAGGCTTGATCTCTCGCAACGAGCTCTCTCAGGAGCTTGTTGCCACCATGTCCATTAGTTGCATAGGCATTCCATCGTCCCCAAATGCCTTCCGTACCGGATGCTGAGCCGACGTACTGGTGGCCGGTCGTGGTTGCCAAGATGAGGTAGACACCGGCAACGGCCCTCAGACGGGAGCGCCAGTCTTCATTGGCTTCGGGTTGTGAGCACAAGTCCCTAAGTTCAGTGTGGGTCAGCGTGAAGCCTAGGTAGTCGTCGAAGGTCGGGAGTACAGCTCCGCGCGGCAGGACTTGCACGACTTCCTTGGCGCGTGGCCTCTGGTGCCATGCTCTCGTTGCAGATCCCCATTCGATGACCACGCGGTTCTCAAGGTCTTCAAAGCCGGGTTCTCGACGCAGGTCATAGTAGTAACGCGACCTACTCCAGTTCTCATTTGGACATCCTGTAGGCAAGTTCCCCTCGTGGCCTGGCCTGCGTTCACGTACCTGGTAGACGCCCTCAAAGCGGGCTCGCGTTCCGGCTAGCGCAACGAACGCGACGATTCGCTCGAGGCCGTCGAATACAGGCTTGCTCTGGTAGGCCTGATACGCTTCTAGCCACCCACGGCGTTGCAGATCAAGAATGTCGTAGTCTGACGCCTGATGCCGGACGAGTTTGAAGGGCCGTTCCGAATCAAAGCCCCGCAGTCTCAGAACTTCGAGTATGTCTATACTCATCGCATGCTTCTTTCGTTCCGTTTCGTTGGTCGGATAAACCCCGCCGGAGGCGGACTGTCGCTACGCCTTTTTCTCTGCTAGTTCTTCGCCTCCAGCGGGATCTCGCCGAGGCCGGTGGTACGCTGGATCTCGCGGGTGACGTGCATCGAGCAGAACTTCGGGCCGCACATCGAGCAGAACTCCGCGGTCTTGAAGTAGTCATCCGGCAGCGTCTCGTCGTGCATGTGCTTCGCCGTCTCTGGGTCGAGCGAGAGGGCGAACTGCTCGTTCCAATCGAAATCGAATCGGGCGCGGGAGAGCGCGTCGTCGCGATCTCTTGCGCCGGGGAAGCCGCGCGCGATGTCGGCGGCGTGGGCGGCGATCTTATAGGCGATCACGCCCTCTTTGACGTCCGCAGCGTTCGGCAGCCCAAGGTGCTCGCGCGGCGTCACGTAGCAGAGGTAGCTTGCGCCTGCCATGCCGGCCATCGTCGCGCCGATCGCCGACGTAATGTGGTCGTAGCCGGGCGCGATGTCGGTCACGAGCGGGCCCAGGACGTAAAACGGCGCGCCGTCGCAGACCTCCTGCTGCCTCTCGACGTTCATGACGATCTGGTCCATCGGGATGTGGCCGGGTCCCTCGACCATCACCTGGACGCCGCGCTCGCGGGCCCGCTTCGTCAGCTCACCGAGCGTATCGAGTTCCGCGAACTGGGCAGCGTCCGAGGCGTCGGCGAGGCAACCGGGGCGGAGGCCGTCGCCGAGGCTGAGCGTGACGTCGTGCTTGACGGCGATGTCGCAGACTGCGTCGAACATCTCATAGAGCGGGTTCTGGCGGTGGCGTTCGAGCTGCCACTGCGCCATCAGGGCACCGCCTCGGCTGACGATGCCCGTGATGCGGCCGTTCACGAGCGGCAGATGTTCGGTCAGGATGCCTGCGTGGACCGTCATGTAGTCGACGCCCTGTTCCGCCTGATGCTCGATCATGTTGAGGAGGTCCTCAGCCGTCCAGTCTTCGTCGCCCTCGACGGACGTGATCACCTGATAGATGGGTACCGTTCCAATCGGCGCGGGGCTGGCATCAATAATCGCCTGGCGGATGCCGTCGATGTCGCCGCCGGTGCTCAGGTCCATGCAGGTGTCGGCGCCGTGCTTGATGGCGAGGTGGAGTTTCTCCAGTTCGCCATCGATGTCCGACTCGACGGCGGAGTTGCCGATGTTGGCGTTGATCTTGATGCTGGCCGCCTTGCCGATGCCAATCGGGTCGAGCGCCTTGTGGTTGATGTTGGCCGGGATCACCATCCGGCCGGCTTCCACTTCGGAGCGCACCAGCTCCGGGTCGATGCCATCGCGTTCGGCAACGCGCCGCATATGGGGTGTGATCGTGCCTTCCCGTGCGAACTGCAGTTGTGTGACCGGTTTCGTGTCTGCCATGCTCTCCTCCTTGCTCTCTTCGTAGAGCTGTTATCGCTGAGCTTTGTCGTAGATCCTTGGTTGCCAGAACCTGAAAAAGTGATGAACGGGCCCGCGCCCGTGACCTACTGGATATGCCGCCTGCAGCGCTTTCGTGACGTACGCTTTCGCCATCGCGATCGACCCGCGCAGGTCTGTATCGCGTGCCAGCGCCGCCGCGATCGCCGACGCGAACGTACAGCCTGTGCCGTGCGTGTTGTTGGTGTCGATTCGGGTGGTGGTGTACTCGTGGAACCCATGGCCGTCATAGAAGAAGTCGGTGGCGGCGCCCTTGCTGGCGGCGACGGCGGCGTGGCCACCCGTAATGACGACAGCCCCCGCGCCCATCTCGACCAGCTCCTTGGCGCCGTCGCGGATGTCGTCCCACGAAGCCAGCTTGCGGTCGAGCAGGACTTCCGCCTCGAGCAGGTTAGGTGTGAGAACGGTCGCGAGGGGTAGCAGCCGATCTCGAATCGCGTCCACGGCGTCTTCCTCGAAGAGGCGGTCGCCGCTGCTGGAAACCATCACCGGGTCCACCACGAGCGGTCGAAGTCCATGTTCTTCTACTTTCGCCACGACCACGTTGACGATGTCCGCGTTCGCAAGCATGCCGGTCTTGGTCACGTCCGCGCCGATGTCGCTCACGATGGCGTCGATCTGCGCCGCGACGAGCGCGGGCGGCAGCGCGAAGACGTCAAGGACGGCCTGCGTGTTCTGGGCGGTGATGGCCGTGATCGCGGAGGTGCCGAACGTGCCCATTGCGGCGAACGTCTTGAGGTCGGCTTGGATGCCTGCGCCCGCGCCTGAGTCCGAACCCGCGATCGTCATGACCGACGGCACGCGGCGAGTCATAGCGACCACCTAGGCATCGACGGCGGCTCAGAAATGAGAATCGCCGCCGGGTTGCCGGCGGCGTCAGGTTCTTTCGATCCCTTCGCTGGCATTACCCAGATCAGGTTTGGCGGTCGCCCCGGGCCGTCCGGAGCCTCTCAGCCGGGCCGTCCGCGCACATCGCGGATCCCCAGCTCCCGCATGATTCGTGTGTACTTCGCAGGCTAGCTCCAGGGCGGAGCGCTGTCAAGAGGCGGGCTCGCCGGTCAGTTCGTGGCGATAAACGCGTTGCTGTCTTCGAACTCGTAGATCTGGGTCTTGCCTGAGTCGAACCGCAGCCGCAGCGTGCCGCCTAGCCCCTGCTCGAACTTATCGATGCCGTTGAAATAGATGCGCTCCAGCTCGCCGACAATGACGTACCGGACGTCGTACTTCCTCAGGATCTGTTGCGCCTCGACCGGGTCCGGCGTGTTGTAGAAGAGTTGGACCTCGGCGAATCGATTCCTGATCAGGTTGTTCCCAATGATCTTGAAGAGCCCGTCACGCTGCTGGGTCTGGTGCCAGTCCCAGCCTGACACGGCAGGGAGACCCGTGTTCACAGTGAATCGGCTGCCCCAGCGGTAGAGCGGTGTAACGCCTTCAATAATCGTAGGCGAGCCCTCGACGTTCTCGCGTATCCACTGGAACGCGGCGAAGTCGTCCACAAGCTGAATCGTCCCGTTTTCGTCGCCGTACTCGCCGCCCAGCATGTAAGCGAAACCGTCGTCCGTCGTTGGCTGGATCGCCGTCTGGTTCTCGAACCGGTCCTGTACGCGCTGCGGCGTCGCGACCAGCGGATACACGAGCGCGCCAAGGACAAGGGCGGCGCCGACGAACGCGAACGTGCGCACCAACACAGGGGTCATCCGCAAGCCGAAGCTTGGGATACGCGGCCCCGGGCGCGCCACTTCGGGCTGTGCGGCGGGAGCTGGTGCGGTATCCGGGGTTACCATGACCGGCTGTGGCTCGGCCTCGGTCGCTGGTTTCGTCGCGGAGATAGCGAACGGTATTGTCGGCCGGATCACGTCCAGCACGTACCAGGCGGCAAAGGCGGCGGGCACGGCCATCAGGACCCAGGCGTGCAGATAGAACTTGAACACGGTGTTCATACGCTGGATGTCCGGGTTTAGCACCGCCACCTCGACGCCTGCGCTCAGGACGAGCGCCATCGCCACCATGCCCAGCATGAGTAGCCGGATGGCGACATCGCCGCGAACTCGCTTCAGGCTCAGCCAGCCGAGCAGAACGAGCATCGCCAGGCCGAAGATCGCGAACGCCACGACGGGTGTGCCGAGCCGGTCGCCCTGACCGTCCGGTGATGCATCAACAATGTTGGCTCCCGGGAGTGGGGCGAAGATGCCAGAGAAGGTGTCGCGCAGGAAACCAGTGGCCGACAGGCCGCTAACCGTGATCGAGAGCGGACTTGCATCGAGCAACGGTCCACTCAGCCCTACGATAAGCGTGGCCAGAACGAGGAGGCCGACGAAGAGGGCGCTCAGCGAGCCCATGAACGTCGCTAGGCCGAGCCGCCTGACACCGCGAGCGACGAGGACGGCGACCAGCCCGCCGAACAGGAACAGGAAGACGCCGAAGTGGGCAAGGTACTGATGGAAGGGCGTCGTCTGACGGTCATGGAGCCTGATGAAGCCCGTCGCGGGCAGCTCGTAGTTGGCCTGGAACGGATAGAAGAAGAGAATGCTCAAGACCACAAGCGCGACAGACTTGAGGGCCGCCCGCCCCATCATCGGCCAAGTGAAGCTGCGTTCTATCGTGCGTTCGGCGATGAAGATCGCCACAACGGCCATGATCAGGAACGGCGGGAAGTCCCAGGAGTTGATCCAGCGCAGCGCGCCGATCAACAGCGCCAAAATAACGACGAGGCCCCAGCCGGCCCACTTGCGGTAGGCGTCGCTCTCTCGCATAAGGCGCGTCGCGTTTAGGACGACGGCCGCCCCGACAGCCAGCGACGTGATCGCGAACGGAATCGCCATCATGTGCGCGTGGAGGTCGGCGAAGAGGAAGCTGAAGAACGGGAACTCCGTGATCGGTCCCGGCTGGCCCGGCGGCGCTCCGATGACACGGCTGGGCGCCCAGTACCAATCCGCTCTGAGACCAAGTTCGGCTCCGTCGAACAGCATCGCCTTCAGTCCGCCCGCTGTCGCAACGGCACCGCCAATCAGGGGGATCGGCACGTCGGCGCCGGGGATAATCGACGACAGGTTCGGGGCGATGTGCCACGGCGAGATCCGCGAGAAGTTAGAGATGAGCTGATCGATGCCACCTAAGTTGCCCACGATCATGACGAGGAACACCGCTCCGAAGCCTGCCAGTATCGGCCCCGCTGGCCCGATCCGGCCTCCCGATGGCCGCCGTCGGATGAAGCGTCGCGTGCCTTCCGCGAGGTTAAACACCAGTGAGTACACGGCTCCCACGGCAAGCGCGAAGAACAGCGGCACGGCCAGGTTATAGCCGACCTCAGGCAGAATGCCCGTGAACTTGATCAGCATCGCCGTGAGGAACTGGCCGAAGTAGTAGTAGTTGATGTAGCCGCCTGAGAACCAAGGGTCGTACGGCGGCATCGTCGTGCTGCGGATCACCGCGTTGAGATATGCGAAGTCCATCGGCTTCTCGCCGCCGCGCGCCGGATGCCAGAGGTCCGGGTTGCTGAGGCGGATCATATAGAAGAGCAGGAACGCACCCAGGAAGAGCGCCTCCCACATTAAGATCGATTTCCAATGCTGTTTGACGAAGTCACGAATGCTGTCGCGCGTGAGCCAGGCGACACCCGCGGCGGCCACGAGCATCAGCGCGAGCGTCACGCCGATGCTCGTGCGGCTGAAGTCGAACAACTTCAGACTGGTGCCCATCCAGACTAGATAGCCGAGTACGAGGAAGCCGAGGGGCTTCGAAAGCAGGTAGCCGCGGTCGGGAAGAGCCCTGAAGATTAGGAACCCGATCGGTAGCGCGGCCAGCGAGATAAGCTCAACGACCAAGAGCCACGTCCAGAGCGGGATCTTGTTCTGGATGCTGTCCTCGTCGAAGATGCTGCTGAACGTGCCGCCTTGCTGCTGCGTCTCTAGGTCGTCCGGCCGGAGTAACAGCCCGTTCGTGCCGGCTAGATGCGGTGGTATCGATAGCCCATCGACGAATGCGTCGGCGCCGAGCACCGCGACTGCTCGGTCGTGCGAGTAGCTAGCGTTCTTCTGGAAGATATGGACGGGGGGATGGTCGTAAACGGTCCACGCCTCCTCGGCGCCGCCGTCCGGAATCGCGATCCCGAAGACCTCCGGATATGACGTGAACTCGGCGACGAGGTCGAACCCTAACTCACCTGAGAAGAGCGCGTCGTAGTAGCGCGTCGTGATCGGATAGGTGGCCGGCGCTCTCGGGATCGTCTGGGAAAGCCGGTCGCTCGCGAGGATGATGTACTCTGCCGTATCGAGGTTTTGTAGGAGCGCCGCGACCTTCGCCTCGTTGTCGATTTCAAAGTTGGTGAAGCTGCTGGTCTCGTACTGGCCGATGTTGCCGATGCCTGCAAGACCTAAGGGCAATTGGTCGTCCCAATGTTCGCTGTAGACAGTCGCGCCCGCCGGAATGTTGGCGTAGATCCACGCCGACGCTTCGATGCGCGTCACAGGCTTCGAGTAGATATGGAAGTAGGCGAGGCCCCACAGCACGGTCAGCAGGACCGTCGCGATGACGGCTCCTCGAGCGGCTAGCGCCGCCGGTCTAGCAAACGGGCGCAGTTGGCCGGCGACCGCGGCGGGCAGGTTGCCCTTCTGCGCCCACGACCACACCGCGAGCAAGAACCCAGCGGCGAACACCGCCAGTGTGGGGTAGATCGGCAGGAAGTAGCGCATGTAAAGCGAGAACTGGGTACCCATCACCAAGAAGTACCCGCCCACCCATGCGAGCGGTACGAGCAGCAACAACTCCTTTCGGGTGAAGGCGAGCCAGGCGAAGAACAGGACACCTAGGCCGGCGGCGATCCCGAGCGCGGGCCCCATGCCCCAGACCACCATCTGCTCGGCCGGGTAGAGCAGCGGCGTCCGGCCGATCCACTGGACGTTCGGCGGCCAGCTGCCGGTGCTGAGCAGGTTCTGTTGGTTGATCTGGTCCTGAACAAATTGCTCATTGAGATTGAGCGTTCGGCCCGCCCACTCCGTCAAGAAGCCACAGTTGGCGCAATCGAAATCGTCCTGCCAGACCGCGAAGTCGTTGATGCCCGGCGTCTGGAATGCGTATGGCTGGGTGATCCGGAAGGCCAGGAACGCGACGAATAGTACCAACAGAACGCCAGGCACGAGCCCGGGGCCCGTCTGAGTAGGACGCGGCGCCTGCTGCTTCTCAGGGTATAAGTAGCTCTGGATTAGCGGCCAGAGTGCTGGCCATGCTCGGATCCCGGCTGCCAGCATTATGACGGGCACTAAGGAAACGGCCGTCAGTTTGGACGCAGTAGCGAGGCCGACCATCAGGCCGGCGAATGCGTAATCGGACCAGCGACCGTCCTTGACGATGCGGAGCGAGAAGAACAGGGCGGCTGACCCGAAGAACGTCGCGAACGGGTCGGCGACGAAGAAGTGGGAGTGCTGGATCGCCAGCGGCGAGAATGTATAGAGCAGGGCGGCAAGCAGTCCTGCTCTCGAGTTGAAGAGCTTGCGCCCGATCAGGAAGACGAACACCACACTGCCAATGTCCGCCAGCGCGCTGAGGAAGCGGGCGACGATCGTTATCGCGTCGTAGCTCGTGCGGTCGCCGAAACCGAAGGAGCCGCTCAGGTTGCCGACGATCTTCGCTGCGAAGACGGGAGCCGTGCCATAGACGAAGCTGTTCGTGTCGCGATTGTATGGATTCAGCGGTGAGGTGTCGGTATCGAAATAGCTGCTAATACTGCCTGGTATTTCGAGCCGGCTCAGCGTCGAGGAGATGTGCCGTTCGTCGGGATGTAGGTGGTGGTTGTCGTCCCAGTTCAGCGCTGTCAGTCGCAGGAATCCCGCGAACATGAGGATGATCGCTAGCACTAAGAATGTGAGGGCTGTCTTAGAGATGACGGGCGATGGGATGCTGGACAAGCGAGAGGCGATGGAAGATCGGGGGCCGGCCGTAGGTGGCGTAACGCCGCGCTGGGTCTGGACGGTGGGGGCGAGCGATTCCTCCACCGGCTGCTCTGGCCGAGGGTCTACGGGTTTCTTGCCGAAAGGGCCTTGGTCGCTCATAGACACGCAGCTGTCTGACATTCTAGCACGCTGCGCGGCTCACCTACCATAATGCGAACCTCCAGCGATGCGCTTCAGTGCAGCCTAGCGGTTTGATCGCTTGAACCCAGTGGTGAAGATCACAGAGCGCGAGCCGTCTACTCGACGATGAGGCTTCCCTCCATGCCCAGCTGGCGGTGACTCCCGATCGAGCAGTAGAAGGCGTACTCGCCAGGCTCTAGGGGGACGAACGTGATGGTGCCTATGTCCTTGGAGTCGGCTCCGACGAGCAGCTCTCCTTCGTCAGCCGAGAACCCACCACTGCTCATGTCCGCGATGACGTCGACTTCTAGGCCGCTGACCTTCAGGTTGTGGATGATCGCGCCGTCGTTTTGGAGCGTGATCCGGACTTCCTCGCCTTGTTGGAGGATGATGCCTTCCGGGCCGAATCCCCATTCAGACGCGATTACGGTCAGCTCGCCGTCGATGGCCGAGGCGGGTGTAGCCGTGGGGCCCGCGGGTTCACTGTCGCCGGAGCATGCGGTCCAGAGGACAGCCGAGAGAGCGCCAACTGCGAACAGGAGCCAGATGTGAGACGCGCCAGGTAGCGCCCCTACCATCCCTTGCTGGCGAGGAGGTTGCAGAGATCCGCGGTGCGGCAGGAGTAGCCCCACTCATTGTCGTACCAGGCGGCGACCTTCAGGAGGTTGCCGGCGACGACGTTCGTGACGGGCGCGTGCACAATCGATGAGTGCTCGTCGCCCTTCATGTCCATCGAGACAACGTGGTCGTCGATGACGTCCAGGATGCCCTTCATGCGCCCTGACGCGGCTTCGCGCATCGCGTCGTTGACCTGTTCCGGCGTCGTGTCCTGCTCCGTCAGGCAGACGACCTCGACGATCGAAACTGTAGGAGTCGGGACGCGGTAGGCTAAGCCGTCCAGCTTTCCTTCCATCTCTGGGATCACCAGCTTCAGCGCCTTCGCCGCACCCGTCGTGAACGGAATGATGTTCAGGGCTGCCGCGCGGCCTTCGCGGACATCTTTGTGAGCGACATCGAGGACGCGCTGCGTGTTCGTGTAGGCGTGGACCGTCGTCATCTGGCCTTTGACGATGCCAAAATTGTCCAGGATCACCTTGACGGGTGGCGCCAGGCCGTTCGTAGTGCAGGAGGCGTTGGAGATGACGTGGTGCTTGCTCGGGTCGTACTTGTCGGCGTTGACGCCTTGAACGACCGTGATGTCTTCGTTCTTGGCGGGCGCGGAGATGATGACCTTTTTCGTGGTACCGCCGAGGTGCCCGCGCGCCAAGTTGGCGTCTGTGAATAAGCCGGTCGACTCAACGACGATCTCGACGCCGGCGTCGGACCACGGAATCGCGCTCGGGTCCTTCTCGGCGAACGTCGGGATGGTCGTTCCGTCAACGACGATCGAGCTGCCGGAGGCCTCGACAGTGCCGTCGAACCGTCCGTAATTGGAGTCGTACTTCAGAAGGTGGGCGTTGGTCTCCGCGTCGACCAGGTCGTTGATCGCGACCACCTCGAGGCTGTCGCCGTGCCGATCTCGAATCGCCTTAAAGACTTGCCGGCCGATACGCCCAAAGCCATTGATGCCAATTTTCGTTGCCATGGTGCCTCCTCCTCAGATGTGTGCGGGCACCATGATAACGCCAGAGGCGCTAAGGCGCTAAGGCGCGACAGGCCGCGGAAGGCATTAGGCAGGCTGGGCTGCGGCGTGCCGGTCGCTCGGCACGGCGCCTTGCCGGTCACTCGCTACGGCAGCCGCCCGATTGTCGTTGGCCACAGCGGCAGTCCGGCCGCTCCCGACGGCTCGGCCGCTCACGGCCGCCGTCGTCTCCCGCAACAGGTCGATGAACTCCGAGGCCTGCTGCTTCGTCAGTTCGGCCGGCGCGCAGCTGAAGACCGCGCGGCAACGCTCCTCGACCGCGTCCTCGTCGCCCCCCGCGTCGCGTGCGATGGAGTAGATCGCCTTCACCTGCGATGTCGTCGCCACGCCGTTACCGTCCCGCAGGACCTGTAGCCCGTTGCGGGAGACCGGCGCATCGACGACGCGCCGCTTCGCTCGTTGTACTGATCCGGACTTTGCGGGGCCGGATGTGGATGGAGACTGGCGCTTTCGCTGAGGCTCGAGTGCCGTCTCAGCGGTGAAGTCGAAGTCCTCGCAAAACTGCGTGCCGTAGCCGAGCGCGGCCAGCGCCCGGCCCAGCGCCTTCGTCTCCGCCTTCTCGATGAAGTCGCCGAAATCGTCCGCCGTCTCGCTGCCCCAGCCGGTCGCTATGCCGCCTCCCGGAATCGTGACCCTAGCCCTGAAGAGCGCCAGGCCGGCTCCATGCTTGACCAGCTCGGTCTCAATCACGGCGTCCGGATGTTCGGTGCGCAGCCAGAGGAGGCGCCACTTCACTTCCAGGTAGTCCTTGCCGCTGAGTTTCGTGAGATACTTGCTTGCGTCGAATGCGTTTTCGGTCATTTCCCCGCCCCTTTCTGTGGGTTGCCGCATTAGAATACATGTTCTATTCAGCCTTGTCAAGCCCTATATCGCTTGCGGTGCGGTGCGCGATCGGCCGTGGTGTAGGCTGGCCCGTTGGCGACCAGCTACCGCCGGTTCCGCCAGCCCGGCGCCTGGCTGCAACAACAGACCGGACGGCCAGGCCGGCGGCCTGAACGCCACGGGTTGGGCTGGTTGCAGCGGACGGTGGCGCGGGCAGTGGGTTGTCCAAGGCCACCCGTGGGTCCGCGCGCGGGTGACCGAGATCGGTTACAAGCGCAGCGCCTACGCAGTTCCGACCGGCCGATCTCCAGGCTGTGGAAAGTTTTCTCCGAAAGATTTATGCCGCAGGCTTGCCATCGCTGGACAAGCCCGATGACGGCGTGTAGTATGGGGTCACCCACAAGACCCGGTACACAAAAACCAGTCCCGAGTAGCACCAGAACGAGGTGAGGTCTGCGTCATGGAAGATCGCATTGGCCAATTTCTGCACTTCCTATCGGCCGAAAAGGGAGCATCCGAAAATACCATCGCCGCCTACCGGAACGACCTGTCACAGTTCCATACATACCTTGAGAACGGAAACGGGACCAGCGGAAACGGCAACGGCCAACCGACGGACTGGCGTGAGATCGGCAAGGACACGATCGTCGATTTTGTTCTTGAGCTGAAGAACAGGCGCTACGCGGGCGCCTCGGTCGCGCGAAAGGTCGCAGCGGTCAAGTCCTTCTTCCAGTTCCTCCATGCCGAAGGTACTATCGAGCGGAATCCCACCGAAAGCCTCGAGTCGCCTCGCGTCGGCAAGACGCTGCCGCGGCCGCTCACGGTGCAGCAGGTGGACGAGTTGCTGGAGCAGCCAGCCAAGCGCAAGACGCCGGAAGCGCTGCGCGACCAGGCGATGCTCGAACTGCTCTACGCCACGGGTCTGCGAGTAACTGAGCTGGTCTCGCTCGATCTCGACAGCATCTCCCTCGACAAGCGCAGCCCGATGGCGCGTTGCCTGGGCAAGGGCGCCAAGGAACGCTCTGTTCCCATTCACGCTCAGGCGCTGCGGGCGCTTGTCGGGTATCTAAACGATGGCCGGCCCCGTATGGTGAAAAACAAGGCCGAGCGTTCACTTTTCGTGAACCGGCGGGGCGACCGGCTGACCCGGCAGGGCTTCTGGCTGATCCTGAAGCAATACGCGAAGGACGCGCAGATCGAGGGGCCTGTGACGCCGCACTCTTTGCGGCACAGTTTCGCCACTCATATGCTGAGGGGCGGTGCGCCGCTACGCAATGTGCAAGAACTGCTGGGGCATGCCAACATCTCCACAACGCAGGTCTACACGCGCATCACAGATGAGCACGTTCGGCGCGTCTACGAGAAAGCCCACCCGCGGGCTGGCTAACATCTCGACGTTAGGAACCTCGAGCCGCCTCGATCTCATCGGGGCGGCTCTTCTCTTTCTGGTGGTCGTTGTCGTTTCCGCCTGCGCGGACGGCGGAGACCGCATCGACTCCTCGACTGCTCTGCCTAGCGCTACGCCTGGCCTCGTGTCGACGGGCACGGACGAGCCTCGCGCCCGCGACCTAATCGACCTCGCCCGTCGCTTCGAGGGTAGGGCTGGACTTCCGATGACGGTCGACCTGCCGCAGCCCTCGATTGGCGATGTAGCCGAGTTCGACGTACTGATGATCGCACTGGACCCGGACGATGAGCCGCGATACCGAACGCTCTCTGCGATTCTCGAAGCAGTCTCGCCGCATGCGTACTACTATTTCGAGGATGGCTACGACGGCGAGCCGGACGACCTCGATGCAGCGGTCGCCTCCTTTGAGGACGACATCTGGCCGGCGGTGACCGGCGCGTTCGGCCTGCCTCCGAGCCCAGGCGTGGACGGCGACGATCGGATCGTGATCCTCCACGCCGACCTCGGCGGGGCCATCGGCGGCTACATCAGCGACCTCGATACCTATCCAAGAACCGTATTGCCGCATAGCAACCAGCGCGAAACCGTCTATGTGAACCTGCTTGCTGTCGTCCCCGGCTCGCCGGACTATACGTTCGTGTTGGCTCACGAGCTGCAACACCTAAGCCATCTGGAACTCGATCCCGATGAATCGGCCTGGGTGAATGAAGGGTTGTCCGAGTTCGCGGCCGGTCTCGTTTCCGGCGCTCGCGGCGCTTTCGGCGCCTTTCTGGACCGGCCCGACACACAGCTCAACGCCTGGGCAGCCATCGGAGGCAGTGCGAGACACTACCAGGCGAGCAGTCTGTTTTTCGAGTATTTGATCGAACAGACGGGAGCCGAGGTCGCAGACCTGGCGTCGCGGCCTGAGAACAGCGTTGAAGGCGTCGTGGCCTTCCTCGAAGAGGTCGGATCAAACCGTACGTTCGCGGAGATCGTCGCGGACTGGGCGGCGGCAAACTTCGTCGACGCGCCGAGCGGCCCATACGGCTACGCAGAGATCGAAGTGAGCGCTCCGACGACCGACGATGCGGACGCCTCGGGCGAGAGCACGGTGAGCCAGTTCGCCGCGGACTACATCCAGATCCGAGCTGGCGAGTTCCAGCCCGGTGTCGAGTTCGCGTTCAACGGAGCAACGGATGTCCCGGTGCTCGCAGCCCAGGCCGATGCAGATGGGGCGTTCTGGTGGTCGGGGCGGGGCGACAACATCGATTCGATGCTCACGCGGGAGCTGAACCTCACCGGCGTTGCCGAGGCAACCCTCACATTCGATACATGGTTCGACATCGAGCGCTGGTTCGATTACGCGCACGTAACCGTCTCTGAAGATGGCGGCGCGACGTGGGAGACGCTGGAGGGGCGTCGAACAACGACGGACGATCCTCTCGACGTTGCCTACGGACCCGGCTACACGGGCAGCACCGACGGCTGGGTCCAGGAGCGCATCGATCTCACGGAGTACGCAGGCACGGTGATCCAACTTCGCTTCGAATACATCACGGACACGGCGCTCCAGCAACCAGGCTTCGCCATCGATAACATCGCCGTCCCGG
>JADFPV010000121.1 GCA_022562155.1 Chloroflexota bacterium | reverse complement strand
TCCGTACGGGCCGGTGCGCATGGGGCCAAGCCGCATCTGTATGCGCGCCGCTATCTTGCGCTCAAGCCAGATCAGCATGAAGGTCGAGACCGTCATCAGCGTTACGATCGCGAGGAGGCCAAGTAAAGCGTCCAGCCAGATGTTGCCAACGTCGTAGGTTAGAGCAAGCATCAACGGTCCACGTCGCAGAGCACGATATCGATCGAACCTAGAATTGCGACGGCGTCGGCGACATAGTTGCCCACGGTCATATCGCGCAGCGCCGAGAGGTTACAAAACGAGGGCGGCCGGATCTTCAGTCGGTACGGCTTGTCGCCGCCCTTGGACACGATGTAGATGCCATACTCGCCACGCGGGCCTTCAACGGCCGCATAGACCTCGGCTTCGGGCCCGCGCAGCCGGCGCGGCATCTTCTCCGGCATGATCGGCCCATCTGGCAGTTGGTCGAGCGCTTGCTCGACGATCCGGATCGACTGGCGCGCCTCTTCCAGCCGCACCAGATAGCGGTCGAAGACATCGCCGTGAGACCCCACCGGAATATCGTAGTCAAATCTGTCGTAGATCGAGTACGGCTTGTCTTTGCGCAGGTCCCAATCGATACCGGCAGCGCGCAGCATTGGTCCGGAAAGACCCCAGTTGACTGAGTCTTCCGCGCTCATCGCCCCGATGCCCTTCGTACGAGCGGCGACGATCTCGTTCTGCGTCATCAGAACGTCGAGGTCGTTGAGACCTTGTTGCGTATGGGGTAGCACAGCTCTGATCATTTGAACGAAGTTGTCCGGCACGTCCCAGGCGAGACCGCCAGGCCGGAAGTAGCCATACATCATCCGCTCGCCAGTAACTTCTTCGAAGATGTCCTGGATGCGTTCGCGCTCGCGGAACCCATAGGTGAATGAAGTACCGAAGTAACCGAGATCGATGCCAAACGCGCCCAGGAACATGAAGTGGCTTGTGATGCGATTCAGCTCGCAGAGGATGACACGGATATACTCCGTGCGCTCCGGTACCTCCAGCTCAAGCAGCTTTTCGACGGCCATGCAGTAGGCCTGTTCGTTCAGAAACTGAGCCAGGTAGTCCGTTCGGTCCTGAAAGCCGATGCACGCGCGGTAGTCCATGTTCTCGGAGAGCTTCTCTGCGCCGCGGTGCATATAGCCGATGTGCGGTTCAACGTCGACGACCCGTTCGCCATCGATCGTGAGCACCATGCGGAACACGCCGTGCGTGCTGGGGTGCTGGGGCCCCATGTTGACATTGATGTCGACGGTTTCGAGTTGCTGTTCCTGCACCATCGCTACGCTCAGAAGAGGATGTTACAGTCGGCGAGCTTCCACTCGCCATCTACGTTCACGAAACGTGCGTACTCGGAGTCCTCGTCAGCCAGAGGGCTCTCTCCGCCTTCGAAGCGCACGATGCCCTCCGGAATGGCTTCGGCGGAATCTTTCGAAATGTCCCTGACC
This sequence comes from Chloroflexota bacterium, assembly GCA_022562155.1. Taxonomy (GTDB): domain Bacteria; phylum Chloroflexota; class Dehalococcoidia; order DSTF01; family RBG-16-68-14; genus SZUA-185. Next base: position 1,798 of record JADFPV010000121.1, on the reverse strand, counting down.
GTCACGCCTGTTACGTCGTAGCTGTTGCCAGCAAGGCCACGTTCCAGATAGGACTGGATGGCCGTCTCAGCGATTTGCTCCGGCTCTTCGCAGTTTTCATTGATCAGCCCGGCAAGCTTCTCTTCATCAGCGTCCTCGAACGCCTGGAAGAACACACGAAAGACTTCCCTGATGGCCTCTTCGTCGGCCCCATCACCGCCGCCTCCACAGGAGACGACGGCGAGTCCAAGCAACGCGGCGCCAGCGGTTCGCATGAGCACGGTCATCTTCTCTTTGCCGCTCCGCCAAAACCTTCCTCAGGCAGCTCGTCCCCTTGCCACTCCTCGATCTCTGCAAGCGGGTTATCCTTACGCAGCGGGAAGTGATCCGTCATGTCTTCGGGCAGCAGGAGCGGGACGAGATGCGGGTGGTCATCGAACATGATGCCAAACATGTCGCGCGTCTCACGCTCATGCCAATTCGCCGCCTTCCAAACCGAGGTCACGGATGCGACATGCGCATCGTCCTTGGGCAGGCGTGTCTTGATAACAACGTCATGGCCCTTCTCCAAGGACAGTAGCTGGTAGACAACTTCCAGTCCTTCGTCCTCGTGGTCGACGCCAAACAGGCAGCGCAGAAACTTGAGGTCAAGTCGCGGGTCATCCTTGGCGACGGGCATGATCTTCATGACGTCATCGCGTTCGACCTCGACGATCACGTCGGTCATGCCCTGGTAGGCCTCGAACTTCACGTCGGGAAGGGCCTCAGCTAGGAGGTCGGCGATGCCACCTGCAGGCGGCCGCGGCCTGGGGTCTGCCTCTTCTTCTTCGGGCTGTTCTGCCGCCGAAGCGTTCGCAGGTGCGTCCGCGGAGGACTCTGCAGACGCGTTGGTGGGAGCTTTCTCGGAAGGTTTCGCCGCGGGCGTTTCGGCGCTCTTCTGGTCCTCGGCGGATGCTTCGTCCGGCTGCGACTCCTCGTCGGGCATTAGACCGTGCCGCGCTCCTCCGTGATTTTATGCTGTAGGGCCATGAAGCCATCGATGAGCGCTTCCGGCCGTGGCGGACAGCCTGGCACGTAGATGTCCACCGGGATAATCTTATCGACGCCCTGTAGCACCCGGTCGTATCGCGTGTACGGGCCGCCGTTTGTAGCACAGGCGCCCATCGAGATCACCCACTTTGGGTTCGGCATCTGCTCGTACAGCAGCTTCACTGCTGGGCCCATCTTCTTGGTGACGGTCCCTGCGACGATCATCACGTCCGCCTGCCTGGGCGAGGCCTGCGGGAAGATGCCGAAGCGGTCCAGGTCGTAATGGGACATGTAGGTCGCGATCATCTCGATCGCGCAGCAGGCCAACCCGAACGTGAGCGGCCATAGCGATGACTTACGGACAAGCGCCAGGACCGATTCAGTCGGTATCTGCAGCACGCCCGGCAAAACCTGCCGGTACAGTGCCTTGCCGTGATCGACTTCGACCGGCGTGAGGAGGGCGTTCTCCCTCTCGACGCTGGTTTCGGGGCGCTCGGACGGCGGCACTACCTCCGGCGTAGAAACCGGAGCCTCGGCCTCCTCCGTCTCAGGCGTAGCGGAGGCTGTTTCCTCGGTTACTTCCATTGCAGCACTCCCTTCTTCCAAGCATAAGCCAGTCCACCACCCAGGACGGCGATGAAGAGCACCATCTCATAAAAGGCCGCTTTCCCAACGCTCAGGAACGTCACTGCCCAGGGAAAGAGGAAGACGGCTTCGACATCGAAAATCAGGAAGAGAATTGCGAACAGGTAGTACCGAATGTGAATCTGGCTTCGTATCGGCGCCGCTG
>JADFPV010000082.1 GCA_022562155.1 Chloroflexota bacterium | reverse complement strand
CGGCAGCCATGATCAGGGCGCTGGCGTCCTCACAGGCCTTGAGGACGGCCGTCCGCATCTCGGCGACCGTCTCCACGGGGACCAGCTTTACGCCGTACGGACAGGGCATGGTCGTCACGGTGGACACAAGTGTGACGTTGGCCCCACGGTCGCGGGCAGCCTCTGCCAGCGCGTAGCCCATCTTGCCGGACGAGTAGTTGCTGATGTAGCGCACCGGGTCGATCGGCTCGCGCGTACCGCCAGCGGAGACCACAATACTCTCGCCGGCGAGGTCTCCTCCGCGACCGATTGCCTGCTTGACGGCTCCCACGAGCGACTCGGTATCTATGAGGCGTCCCAGGCCGCTCTGGCCGCTCGCCAGCCGTCCCTTCGCCGGCCCGACGATCGTGTAGCCCCGCTCTTTGAGCGTCTCCAAGTTGGCCTGCGTCGACGCGTCCTCATACATCTGGTTGTCCATCGCCGGCGCCACCAGCACCGGCGCCTTTGTGGCAAGCACGGTCAGACAGACCACATCCTCCGCGAAGCCCCGGGCCAACCGCGCGATGGTCGTCGCGCTCGCGGGCGCTATGATCGCGACGTCGGCCCTGCGGGCGATCTCGACGTGCTCTTCCGCAAGCTCGCTGTTCGGATCGAACATGTCGATGAACACCGGCCGGCGGGTGAGGCTCCGCAGCGTGAGCGGCGTGATGAAGCGTGTGGCCGAGACCGTCATCAGCGCATCGACGAGGGCGCCTTCCTGCGTGAGCTTGCTGGCCAGATCGGCAGCCTTGTAGGCGGCGATACTACCCGTGATGGCCAATGCGACGTGCCTGTCTTGGAGCATCCCTACTCCTTATTCGACTCGAATATGAGGCGAACACCGTGCAGTGTCAGATCCGGGTCGACCTCATCGAAGACCTTCGTCTCGCGCCCAATGATGTCGGCCCAGCCTCCGGTACCGACGACCTTCGCGCTGCCGCCCAGCTCCTCCTTGAAACGCGCGACCATGCCCTCAATAAGGCCAACGTAGCCGAAGAGAAGTCCTGATTGGAGAGCGCTCACAGTGTTCTTGCCGATCGCGCTCGGCGGCCTCGTCAACTCCACAGGGTACAGCTTGGCTGCGCGCTCAGATAGCGCCTCTGCCGCGATGTGGATGCCCGGGGCCAGCGCCCCGCCGAGGTAGTCCCCTTCTTTCGACACTGCATCGAACACGAGCGCCGTACCGAGGTCGACGATGATCAGCGGCGGCGGGCCGTAACGCTGGACAGCAGCCACCACGTCCGCAATGCGGTCGGCGCCCACGTCGCGCGGGCTATCGTAGAGGATCCTCACACCGGTGCGGGTGCCCGTACCCACAACGAGCGGCGTGACCCCCAAGTGCCGCTGAAAGAGCGCCTCGAAGACAGGGACAAGATCCGGCACAACGCTGACCAGCGCCGCATCATCAATGTCCTTCGCCTGGACGCCCTGTATCTCGAGCAGCCCGAGGATGATGACGGCGTACTCGTCCGCCAGCCGTTCGTGATCGGTTGCAATCCGCCACGTCGCATGCAGCCGGTCTCCCTCAAAGAGGCCGATCGTGATCGTCGTGTTTCCCACATCGATTACTAACAGCACGGCGAGCCGGTCAATCTCTCCACAGCGAAGATCAGTATAGGCCCTCGGACAGCGACGCGACCAGATCAGTGTCGCTTAGGGTAGCCCGACTTTTTTTCGGTGATTTCCCCTGAAGTCGTCATAACAGGCTTGATCCGCACACGGTGCGTCGTGCTATATTCACCCTCGCCTGGGGGTGTTCTTACGGGGAGGAAGGGGCGCACAACACGCCGACCCGCGAGCCTCCAGCGGACAACCGCCGGGGATCTCCACGAAGGCTCCGGGCACGTTCAACAATCATCAGTGAGCAGCCGGCGTAAGCTTGGCATCCGGTCAGGGCATATCTCTTTACCCTGCAACCGTCTAGCCTGCCGCGCCTGTTGTCTGAGGAGACACTAGGTTGCCCGACCGATCACCGCAAGCTCTTTGGGAGACCGCGCTTGGCCAGTTAGAGCTCCAGGTCACCCGTCCTAACTTCGACACTTGGCTGCGCGGCACGACCGGCCTTCGCATTGATGAGGGCCAGTTCGTCGTCGGTGTGCCATCCGACTTCGCGGTCGAGTGGCTGCGCTCGCGCATGAACGTCGTGATCGGCAGGGCTGTCTCACAACTCCTCGGCGACCCAGTGTCCGTCCACTTCCAGGTGCTAGGCGCACCAGAGCTTCCGGTTGAGCCATCGCAGAGCGTCGCGAAGACGGCTCCATCCAACCTGCGCGCTCCGGATCTGGAATCCCACATGACTTTCGAATCATTCACGGTGACCGCCGGCAACCGTCTTGCCTACCGTGCGGCCTGCAAGATCGCCGCCAACGAGGCCACGTACAACCCACTGATCCTCTACGGGGCTCCAGGTCTCGGCAAGACTCACTTGCTGCACGCCATCGGCCACCACGCGGCCAAGGCGGGACAGCGAGTGCTAGCACTCACGGCGGAAGCGTTCGTCGATCGCTACGCCAAAGCCGTTCGCACCGGGAAACCACACACGTTTCGCGACCCATTCCAACGGTGCGACCTGCTCTTACTCGATGACCTTCGCTTCCTCGCCACCCGATCCGCTTCGCAGGAGCAGTTTTTCCACATCTTCAACAGCCTGCACTCCAGTGGCTGCCTGCTCGTTCTCACTGTTGACGCCAATCTCGATGCGCTGCCCGGGCTGTCGGAACGCCTACTATCCAGGCTGCGCGCGGGCCTTGCGCTAGAACTCTCGCCTCTCTCAGGCGAGGACCGGCACACCATCCTCGCCGCGAAGGCCGCCAAGCTTGCTAAGGCCTTACCACAAACTATCATCGACGTAATCGCCAAGCAGCCATACGAAACAGTGCGCGACCTAGAGGGCGCACTTAACCGCGCGACAGCATTCGCCGACCTTTCGAACTCCGATCTCTCACCGAGCGCCACGCTCAATGCGCTCTATCCGATCTCCTCCACTTCCCAACTCGACGTCTCCCCGGACGCCATCATCGAGATGGTTTGTCGCCAGTTCAATGTCTCGCTCACGCAGATAACCGGTGCTTCCAGAGCACGTGACATCACATACGCCCGCCATATCGCCATGTACCTCCTGCGTAATCACGGCTCCCGACCGCTTGTAGAAATCGGCCAACTCCTTGGTGGCCGCGACCATTCGACTGTCCTTCACGCCTGCCGACGCATAACAAAGGAGCACAAGTCACTTCCTCAAACGCGTGCCGACGTCGAACTTCTTGAGTCCAAGCTGAACGATACATCTGTCGCATAAGAACGGCTAGCCCCGCTTCAGGCGGCATCAATCTTTCCCCACTATCAACACACATCACAGAGTGATGATTACGATGATATAGTGATCTATTCATGCTGGATGAAGTTACTCTTACACTAATCGCGGGCAACGGCGGCAACGGTGTTGTGAGCTTTCGTCGGGAGCGCTACGTCCCCAAGGGCGGTCCTGACGGCGGAGATGGGGGTCGCGGTGGAAGCGTGATTATCGTGGCGGATAGATCAGTGCTCGTGCTCGATGACCTGCGAAGGAAAAAGACCTTCCGGGCGCAGGACGGCGGCGCAGGGGGACCGGCCAAGCGTCATGGAAAGAACGGTAAGGACGTGGTGGTGAAGGTGCCGGTGGGAACCATCATATGGGACTCGAACGGAGAACAGCTGGTGGACTTGGATGTTGATGGTAAGAAGCTGCTGGCTGCTGCAGGAGGCGGTGGTGGTAAGGGTAGTGCCCGATTTGCGACATCGGTTCGGAAGGCCCCGAGGATAGCCGAACGCGGACTGCCGGGGGAGGCACGCAAGCTGCGTCTGGAGCTTAGCCTGCTAGCGGAGGTCGGTCTCGTTGGTCTGCCGAATGCAGGCAAGTCATCGCTTCTCACTGTGATCTCGGAGGCGCGACCGAAGATCGGCGCATATCCGTTCACCACGCTAGAGCCCAGCCTAGGGATTGCGGAGCTAGGATATGACACGATCATCATCGCCGATATCCCAGGTCTTATCGAGGGGGCACACACGGGCGTGGGGCTGGGAGCGCAATTCCTTCGGCACATTAGAAGAACGAACATCCTGCTGCACGTTGTGGATATCACAGCGGGCGATCCGCTGAGCGATATTACGGCAGTGCGTGGCGAACTGGAAGAGTTTGGCGAAGGCCTCTATGAGAAGACTTGGTTCGCGGCACTTAACAAGATCGATATCGATGGTTATGGAGAGCAGCTTGAGTCAGTAGAACGGGAACTGAGGGCTCGTGGAGTGAAGACGTTCGGCATTTCAGCCCTCACGGGTGAGGGAACAAAGGAGCTCCTCAAGGGCCTGTTTGAGGCGGTACGTGTGGAGCGGGCCGCGGCTGAGAGCGAGGTGGATGAGGTGCCTGTGGTTACCATCCAGCCGGAGGCAGCCGTGCGGGTGGTAAAGCGGCGGGGAACGTATGTGGTTAAGGGCCGCAAGCCAGAGGACGCCGCCCTGCGCATGGGATCCGAATCTGAGGAAGCGCGGGCGGAGCTTGCGCGCCGGCTGAAGCGTATGGGCGTCCTGACGGCGCTCCGAAGGGCTGGTGTGGAGGATGGCGACCGTGTACGTATCGCCAAGGAAGACCTACGATGGCCGCTGTGAAGCACGGCGTGATGGGCGGCACGTTTGACCCGGTCCACATAGGTCACATGAAGTTGGCGGAACACGCACAGCAGGAGCTGGGCCTGGATGACGTCCTGTGGATAACGGCTGGCGATCCGTGGAGAAAGGGCGACCGTAACATCACGCCCGCGCGCCATCGGCTCGCAATGGTTCAACTGGCTATCGAGGTCTATCCAAGCTGGCGGGCGAGCACAGCGGAGATCGATAGGCCGGGGCCGACATACACCGTCGATACGCTAAGGGAACTTCACGCTCGGCAAGATGGCGATAACTTCACACTCATCGTCGGGCAGGACGCGTTGGAGGACCTGCCTAACTGGCATGAGCCAACGCGACTCCTGGAGCTGGCCGACCTGGCCGTTGCTGTAAGAGGTGGTCGTAGATTGCCGCCGGAAGAGCTAGATAGCCTCGTTCCAGGCCTGAGCGGACGGGTCACGTGGCTAAGCATGCCGCCGGTGCCATTCAGCGCTACGCAGGTGCGCAGCCTGGCCTCCAGCGGCGCTCCGCTGTCCGGCTTCGTACCCAAAAGTGTCGAGGCTTACATCCGAGAACACCAACTTTACCGCGCGGGCTGAGCGCTTCTTGTTCAGTGTGAGGCAGGTGGTATCCTGGGATGTGCGGGTGGCTGTTCCAGAACATAAGGAGGTAGGGTCTGCGACTCGTCGCACTGATCGTGCTCGCCGCTATGATCGTCGGAGCGATCGTTACGGCAGCCTTTGGCAGCAACGCATCCTCACCTGCTGGGGTCGTTATCGACTGGGTCCCTAACGGCGGAACGGGCGCCACTCCAGCGGTCACCCAACTGCCCACGACCTCACCCCCAATGGCTGTCTCGGGCTTCGTATTCCCTATCGAGGGTGGATGTCTCCCAGAAGACGACAGCCTCATGCCCGGCGCGCTGCGAGAATACCGCAATGGGACCCATGAGGGTGTCGACGTCTACGACTCGGACAACTGCGAGTTCGTTGGGCTTGAGACGGAGGTCCTTGCGGCGAAGTCCGGCACCGTCGTTCGGGCCGACTGGATCTACGAGGACCTTACTGAGGTCTCACTGGCCGAGCTTGAAGAGTTCGTCCAACAGGGCGCAATAACACCAGATGTTGAGGACGCGTTTCGCGGCAGGCAGGTGTGGGTGGAGCACGCGGACGGGACAGTGACCCGCTACGCCCACCTCGCTGGCATTGTGGAAGCTGTGGACGTAGGCTCAACCGTCTCGCAGGGCGAGGCGATCGCGTTCGTCGGCGAGTCTGGCACGCCCGAGTCGGTGAACGATCCCGGAACGCAGGTTCATCTGCACTTCGAGATTCGCATCGGCGACGACTACCTTGGCGCCGGCCTCGATGCAGAAACAGTTCGCTCTCTGTACGAAGCGGCGTTCGTGGCTGACCAGTGACTGAGCTGATATGAGCGAAGTTCCCAACACCACAGGCGATCAATCGAGTCGTTGGGCCGGCGCGCTGCGGTCGCTGGTGCTGCCGCTGGGGCTGCTCGCCGTGATCTTGGGAGGCCTCTGGTACTGGGACTCGCGCGGAGACGGCGGCGGGACCAACGACGACTACGGTGTAGTTGAACTGCCTGGGGCGAAGAACCCCACCGGGCGCTCGGCCGCGCCTGAGGTGGGCCGCGCGGGGCCGGACTTCCTGCTGGAGCAACCGGGCGGCGGAACGCTCCGGCTGAGCGATCTCCAAGGACAGCCCGTACTGATCAACTTCTGGGCCACTTGGTGCCCGCCCTGCCGGGCCGAGATCCCAGAACTCGTGGCGGCATACGAGCGGTATCGTGACGAAGGCTTGGTCATCGTCGCGGTCAACCTACAGGAATCCAACGGCCAGGTGCTCGAGTTCGCTGAGGAATTTGGTATGGAGTTTCCAATCGTCATCGACCGAGATGGCGATGTTGCCAACGTCTGGCGCCTGGGCGGGCCAATAGAGGGCATCCCGACCAGCTACTTTCTCGATGAAACGGGCGTCATCCGCAGCTTCTTTTACGGGCCGATGACAAAGGATAGTCTCGAAGAACGCTTGGCGGATGTCCTGCCTAGAGAGGCAAGCTAATGGCGCAGGCGGAGTCCGCCCAGTCCGTATCCCGTCCCGTCCGCAACACGGAGCTGCTGCTCATGCTCTGGCGGCTTCTCGCCTCGGCCCAGTTTGCTATCGCCCTCATCGGGTTCCTCGCTATCGCCGGCCTGCTCGCGGTCCTGCTGCCCCAGATCCCACCGGCAATCCAAGGCAGCCCCGCCGCCGTCGACGCGTGGCTGGAGAGCGAGCGGAGCAATTTTGGATTCATGACGGGGCCGATGCATCGGGTAGGCCTCTTCAACGTCGTACGCGCCTGGTGGTTTATCGCTGGGCTGGGGGCACTGGCCGTGTCGGTCGGCATCTACATCATCGACCGCTTCGTTGGCATCTGGCGCAACGTCACGCAACCGCGCGAGCAGCTGCCGGACAGCTTCTTCGACCGGGCCGCGAACCGGGAGGCCTTCGTGACGCCCGACTCCGCGGACCGCCGGCTGGAAGCCCTCTTGAGCGCACGGCGGTTCAAGGTACGAACGTCTGTGGAAGGCGCCACGACCTACCTGTTCGCTGACCGGTTTGCTTGGGCGCAGCTCGGTAATTTTGCTAGCCATCTCGCGTTGGTGATGTTCCTAGCTGGCGGTCTGGTGTCGCAACTTGGAGGTTTCACGAGCGCGTTGCTCATCGCGGAAGGGACGAGCAGCCCGGTCTTCGCGGTGAGCCACCCGGACCAAATGCAGGTAGAGGTGATTGATGCCGTTGGCCTGTTCGACGAAACAGGCACACCCACCGATTATCGAACGCAGTTGGTGATCTACCAGGGCGGGGTGGAGGTGGCGCGCGGCTTCACGACCGTGAACGACCCCCTCTCCTACGATGGCTATCGCTTCCATCAGTCTGGGTACTTCGGGGAGGGCGCCGCGCTGCGCATCCGCGACGTAGAGAGCGGCAACACGACCTACAGCGAGGTGCTGGGCCTGAGCGAACTCGTGCCAGCGCCGAAGCTCGTCGTTAGGGACGCGGCAGGTGTGTTGCTGCTCGAGGACGTGGTGGTGCCGACCGACGCGATCGAGGAGGCGAGCGGCACGCTGATTACGGTCCCCGGCACGGCCCAAGACTTCTGGGTGGGCATTCTGGCGGACGCTGAGGAGGAGACGTGGAGCCTGGTCGTGTTCGAGCGCGGTGATGACGAAGCGAGCTTCATTCTGGCTGAGGGCGAGCGCCGTCTCGTGGGCGACTTTGAGTGGATGCTTGAAGAGGTGACCGGCCTTCCGTCCTTGGTGACAACGGGTATCGCCGAGCAAGGACGCTCACTGACGGTCCTCTCAGAGACACCGGAAGGCGAGCCGTTCCTGACGATCATGGGTGTTGAAGGGGGGCAGGCGCTGACGCTCTTTCCGAATGAACCGGTCCAGATTGGCGGCCGCGAGTACGTCTTCGAAGGTACGCGGGAGTTTGCCGGCATCGAAGTCCGGAAGGACCCGGGAGCGAACTTCATCTGGGTCGCGGCCGGTCTGCTGCTGGTTGGTCTGCTGGCCACGTTCTATCTGCCGCGCCTCCGCCTGTGGGTGCGGATTAGGGGCGGCGAAACGGTGATCGCGAGTCTCGCGGAACGGAGGGGAGTCTTCCGGTCGGAAATGAAACACTTGCTGCGAGCACTGGATGCTGCCAGGATAGAGCCGGAAGGGAATACGACGAAGAGTGATTGAAGCGCTAACGCTACTAGCGATAGAGATCGACATCGACCCGGAGATCCAGGAGTTTGGCGAGCTGCTGCTGACGTGGCACGGGGTCTTCACCGCGGTGGGAATCGCGGTCGGCGTGTACGTGGCGGTCGTCTTGGGGCGTCGCCTGGGCTTCATCGATGATGACGTGTACAGCGTTGCCCTGATGGCGATCCCAGGGGGCATCATCGGCGCGCGAGCCCTCTACGTGGTTGAGCGCTGGGGCAGTCCGGGCATCGAGAACGTGATGGACGCCCTGCGCGTCAACGAGGGCGGCATTTCGATCTACGGTGCTATCCTCGGCGGCATCGCTGGCGGGCTCATCTATGGCTGGGTCCGCAAGATGCCGATTCGGCGTGCGCTGGATGTTGCCGGCTTGGCGGCCCTCGTCGGCATGGCGATTGGCCGCATCGGGGACCTTATCAACGGTGAGCACTTCGCTGAAGCCTCCGGACTGCCCTGGGCCGTGCGCTACACCAACTTGGAAAACCCCAGCGTGCTGAGCCACCCTGAGTGCGGGCTGGGGCCTTTGAGCATCGATACGAGTCAGCTCTGCGCACAGCACCCGGCGGTAGCGTACGAGATGATCGGCGACCTGCTGATCTTCGGACTGCTGCTGGCCGTGATCTTCCTCGTGCGCAAGGACGGGGTCGCCTTCTTTGGATTTGTGCTGCTCTATTCGCTGATGCGCTTTGGTGTCAGCGAACTGCGTATCGATAGCAGAGAGATCATCTGGGGCCTCACGACGCCACAGGTGACGGCGCTATTCCTGATACCGGTCAGCGTGCTAGGCGTGCTGTGGAGCCTGCGTCAGTCTGAACGTGTGCTCCCAGGCGAACCCGAACCCGGCAACGCGAGCCCTGGCCCTAGTGAAGCTCCTGCCTGACGCAGGCCTAGAGAGAAATGGAGAGCGGCGGGTCGTACGACCCGCCGCTTCTTTGTGTGAGCTGAGTACCGAACGTTACTCGACGCCTACTCGACGATGGTAATGGCGCTGTAGGTGCCGCCGATCATGGTTTGCCATGCCCAGCCATCAGCCGAGTCGTAGAACCAGATGTCCACCCATGTGGCGGCTAGGGCGCCGCGGTCAAGGCATGTGTAGACGGTCCGAGCCGGGTCCGCGTTGAGGAAGAAGCGCGTCCCGAAGGGGAGGTTTGTGCTGCAGGCCGCCGCGCCCGGGAACACCTGCTGGCCGTTGGCCATGGCTCCGCAGAAGCCGTTGTTGAGGCAGGAGTAGAACGTCGCGTGGGCACCGCTGATCACTGTACCGGGCACGATGCCAGGCGCCTGGAAGGAGTACGGTGACCCGACAGCTAGCGTGGAGGCTTGCTGCTGGGCGACGGCGGCGTTCCAGGCTTCGACGTTCGCTTTCCTGGTGGCTGCATCGTTCAGGTAGGGCAGCACCATCTGCAGCCCAATGTCCTGGATGTATTCGCCGATGCTGGATTGGCGCACTGCTAGCACGAACCTCTCCGGTGACGATGCCGTTCCAGGGGCAGCGCTCGCCGCGGCGAATACCCGCGACTGCTGGACGAACGGCAGGCCTCCTATGAAGGTCCCTGTGCTGAGGTTAGCGACCCGCGTGCCGGCCGTACCAGTCACTCCGACGGAGCTATGGACTGTGCCGAGTCGCGACGGTGCGCCGCTTGTCTGTAGCGTCGCGAAGACCGGAATGGCTGCGGCGATCAACAGCGCGAGCGCGACGAAAACTCCGGCGACTGCCGCGTAACGGCCTATTAGGGCCTGTGCTTGCTGGAACCACTCCGGCGTCTGCTCCCCGCCGAAGCGGGGCGCATCCACGAGTTCCGGCAGGGCCTGCCGGCGGAACCTGGCGAAACCTGCGGTCTCTGCGGTGGAGGAATACGACGTGTAGCTGCCAGTTCGAGGCGAGTTAGAGTATGACAAGTGTGTTCTCCTCAGCGGTCTGGTGGCTACTGAGTTGGGCAGCAGCACACTTCGAAGGATTATGGTTGAGTGCCCAGATACGATCAAGGACAGATCGGCGTTGTCTGTGAGAAAACGCGCAAATAACCTGTCACCTATAGTAGTGCGTCCTATGAGGCACCAGGGTATTCCCTAGAAACGATGCGGATAGTTTTATAACGCTTTGGTTAGCCCCAGTGCTGGAGGAGCTAATTCGTAGTTGCGCTAGGCTCCGGGGGCAGGAAGAACTCGATCGTCTGGAGGAGCGCCTCATAAGTGGTTCCGCCATCCACCCTGGAGAAAATCGTACCACCGCGATCCACAAGGAAGGTATGTGGCATGCCGTTGAGCTGGTACTTCCGCGTGACGCCTTCCCGTTCGTCGAGCACCCAGACGAAGTTGGCCAGGTCCAACGGGAGGTCACGGTCGCGGGCCCAGTTTTCGGCAGTGCCCTTAGAGTCGCCGGCATTCACGGCCAGCACCACAAGGTCGTCGGGAAACTTCTTCGCGATGCGCACGATGTCCGGCATCTCCCTGTCGCACTCTGTACACCAGCCGGCCCAGAAGTTGATCACCACGATCTTGTCTTCGTAGTCAGAGAGGCGGACGGCTCGTCTGTCGTAGTCGGGCAGCAGAAAGTTCGGCGCTGGGCTGCCGTTACGCGGCGACGCTCCGGGCTGGCCATCGATGATGCCGGCCTTCACTTCTTCGCCGTTCGCGTCGATCGCCGTCGGCGCGCCGCCGAACGGGTTCGCGAAAACGATCACGGCGACGACGACTCCCACCAGGCCGGCCATGATGCCGATGCGGCGCGGCCACTTCCTGTAGCGGCGCATCAGGCCGCTCAGAAATGGCTCGGGTGCCTTCTGCTTTCGCTTCTTCTTTTTCGACATAGCGTTCCCCACCTCCGTCAGCGGTAGAGAGAGCATACATAAGGCGAGTCTGGGCCAGATGTGACGTGGCTTACACGAGTGGGTCGCTAGAGATCGCTGGCACGTACGCGATTCCGCAGAGGCTTGCCTGCTACGAAACGCTTTAGATTGTCGATGAACAGGTCCGTCCCGCGCTCCAGGTTGAGGGGTGACCAGCCTGAGTTGTGGGGCGTCACGATCACGTTGGGTAGCGACCATAGTTCGCTGTCTTCGGATAGCGGCTCCTGCCGGAAGACGTCAAGACAGGCGCCGCCGATAGTGCCCGTCTTGAGGGCGGCCGTCAGGGCGTCTTCGTCGACGACGCGGCCGCGGGAGATGTTGATCAGCCAGGCATCGTCACGCATCGACTTCAACTCGGCCTTGCCGATCAGATCCTCGGACTGGGTGGAGAGCGGCAGCGCGAGCACGACGAAGTGGGACCGTCTGAGAAGGTCGCTGAGGTCATCGAGTGATACGAGTTCATCGACGTAACGCGGCTTGGCCTGACGGCGACGGCAGCCAATCACGTGCATATTGAACGCCTTCGAGAGTCGGGCCACCTCACCACCGATGTTTCCCACCCCGACGATGCCGACGGTCTTGCCCGTCAGCTCGTCTGTCTGGACCTGCGCCCATCGCCGTTCGCGCTGCGCCTCGTCCCACGCGTCCATCCGCTTCGCGACACGCAGCATCATCGCGATCACGTACTGCGCAATCGGCTCGGCCGTCGTACCCGCGGCGTTCGTCAGCATCACGCCGCGGTCGATGAAGCCGCGGAAGGCTGGGTTGTCGACGCCCGCGCTGAAGGTGTGAAACCAGCGCAGATTGGGCAGCGAAAAGAGCTGGGGAAGCGTCGCGCGATAGCGGCCTTCTGTCCAGAAGTCCTCGGAGAAGTAGGCGGCCTCCGCGCCCTCCGGTTCGCCGCTCCATCCGCCGTCCGCGGTCGGCGACACCAACTCGATGCCAGGCGCGGCGTCCCGGATGTGGGCGCCGTAGTCTTCGGCTACCCGGGACGAGACGGCGAGGATCATGAGTTGGGTGGTAGACGCTTCACGGCGGCTCCCATTATAGAACCGTGTTGATCGAACCTGCCAGACGTACCTGCCAGATGGCCTTGACGCCGTTTCCAGGCGGGTGATATCCTAGGTTCGCTCAGAGAAAGGAGGCGGGATGATGTTAGCAGTAGGTATTGGCCCCATCGGCCCGTTCGAAGGCCTGATCATCCTCGCCGTCGTCGTGCTGATCTTCGG
>JADFPV010000019.1 GCA_022562155.1 Chloroflexota bacterium | reverse complement strand
CCCCGCAATACATGATGCGTAACGCTGGCTACGTCCTGGCCGGCGCATCGTTACTGTGGGTTGTCCTAATTGCAGGCGACCACCGGGCTGAGGCCGGTGGCGCTCCGATAGATCGTGTGGACGTGCTGCCAGTGGCCGTCGTCGCGGAGGTCGAGAGCTTGTTGGGTGAAGATACCGTGATCCTCGAAGGCTGGTTGGAAGTCGTCAGCACCTTGCGAACGGAGGCTGACACACAAGTGATGGATCTCCGCGTCCAGCAGTTGGAACTCATTGGCGTGAGCCGGTTTGGCGCGGTCTCGATCCGAGAACGAGCTGACGATGGCGAGAGCTTCCAATCGAGAGGTGAGGTTCGTGGGATGCCTGGAAGCGAACTCTTTCCAGCAACCGCCAGTATGGACCTGTTCCTCGACCTAGACGTACCGTCCAGTCCCGTGGGTAGCCTGCACCTCCATAACGAAGCCAGCCTTCGGCTGGTGCCATCCGTGGACCAACTCTTGAAATCCTGGCCACCATTTGGAGTCCTGTTTGAGACGACAGACCCCAACAGCTGCCTCCCTCTCTTGGATGAGTTGGCCATGGAAACGGAACTTGAGATCTGCGTCGTTCATCTGGCGCTGGAAGTGGCGCCCGAAACGCCGAGCTACTCGGTGTCGAGAGCAGCGTCGCGGTTCCATCCCGCCGACATTCTCGCGCTCGTACCGGAGGTGGCCAGAGTGGGAGCTGGCCAGGCGCCCTACGTGCGCATCTCCTGTCGCAACCTCGGCCTCTCGGAGGAAGGGTGCAGTGCTGTTCTCCCTCAGGACAACGTGGACGCGCTGTCCTTTGGCAGCCCTACGGAGCCAAGCGAAAGCGATGCGTTGGACTTCTCGGTTTCACCAGGAACTCTCGGGGCTGAGGGATCCGCCGTGGCAGCCCAGCATCTTTGCCCTCCCGCGGAGCCAGGCCTTTCACCAGAGCCCGAGTCTGACATCTACCGAACCGCCCTCGACGGCATGAACGTCCTGCTTTTCGATGGCAACGGACCGGTCGGTGCCTGCCAGACGGCGTTTCCGCTTGGCCTGCTGGAGGCCATCTCTGCGCGCGACGACCTCAACGCGTTCGCATTTCACGATCCGTCGATCGTGGACCAGGACAGCGACGGAGCGCCGGAGGCCGGTCTCTACTTCTCGTTGGACGCCGGCTCTCCCTCCCTAGAACACTTCGGATACGCAGCCGGAGATGTCCTTCGCGCGATGGGGGACGGCGCACCACAAGTGTTCGCGTCAGCCGAAACGCTCGGCTTGCAGCAAGGCGACGATCTCGACGGTCTGTGCCTGGAGGAGAGCGGCGACAGCGCCTACGGCAGTTCTGACAGGCTCCTCTTCTCCCTGGCGCCCGGCTCTCCAACACTGGTGGAGATCGGCGCGGGACCAGGAGACATCCTCAGGCCGGGTATGCCGCCGCGCGTGGCCCATCGTGCTGGTGACCTAGGACTGGCTGCCGGCGATAACGTCAACGCACTGAGCTGCGGAGCATCTCTGCTGGCTACCAGAGGCTCTGGTGACGCCAACTGCGACGGGGCCACCAACAGCATTGACGCAACGCTGCTATTGCAGCACATCGCCGGGCTCCTAAACGCCATACCATGCGAAGATCAGGCCGATGTGAACGGCGGAGGCATCGACAGCACGGACGTGACGCTCATTCTACAGTTTGAAGCAGGGCTGCTCTTGAAGTTGCCTGTATAATTGGAGGCTCTCAGTCGGTAGTGGCCAGGGGTGGCCGCTCAGGAGGAGGTAACAACATGGAGGAAAAGACAGTAAGCAGGACGGCCTTGAAGCTGACGCTTGTCGCGGTTGTCGTCACGGCAGCCGTAGCAATGATCCTCGCATGGGACCAGCCAGCGCAGGAGCGCGCTGAGGCGGCCACAGGCGGCCCTGAGATGGGATTGTCTGTTCCCCTAGCTGATACCACCACGTGTCCCTCAGGAACCCCATCGGGCCACGTCTGCGTCGAGGCGGGTAATTCGTTCACGCTATCGGTGCAAGCGATCGGTATCCCAGCTAATGGCTACCAACTCATGCAGACCTTCGTCTTCTACGGTACCGACCTCGACTACAAATCAGCATCCATCGCCAGCGAAATCGTCTGGCCCGAATGCAACATATCGGTAAAGAGCCTCTGGGATGCGGAAGGTGGCAACACAGATCTTGGAGCTGCTGTTGCCGTAAGCCATGGTTGTCTAACCGGGCTCATTCCCCCGCTCCCGAAGAGCAATCACATCGGGACGCTCGTGAGCCTCAGCTTCAACTGTCCTTCGACCTCATCCAGTACGGAGGTCAAACTGCTTCCCGAAGGCGACGCATTTGCCGGCTCGAGCGGCGCCCAATACAAAGACACGAACAGCACCGCAATCATTCCGAAGGTAAGCAACCTCTTTATTGACTGCATTGGGCCGACGCCAACGCCCAGCGATACACCGATTCCTCCGACACCGACGCCGACGCTATCGCCAACACCAACCGATACTCCAACGCCGTTGCCGCCTCCCAGCGAGCGGCCTGACGTCAAAGTCACGAAGGTGGATCTGGCCGACCCGGTCGATTCCGGCTCCGCCTACACGTATCGCATCAAGGTCGAGAGCGTCGGGCGACAGACGGCCATAAACGTTGTGGTCAAAGACACTATCCCTCCCGACTCGACGTTGAAGTCGACTACTTCAGCGGACGCCGTGTGCGATGACGGCCCGGTTGTCGTGACCTGCACCGTCACCAACGACATGGAACCGAACAAGATAATCACGATCGACATTGAGGTCAACGCTCCCTCACCTGAGGCGGACACCCTGGTGGACAACACCGTCACAGTCAGCTCCAGCAACGAGCCCTTCGCGAACACGGGCAACAACAAAGACACCGAACAGACCATCGTGCTGGCGCCGCGGTCAGACGTGATCCTCCAAAAGATCGGCGATCCTGTGTTCTTGGACGGCGGCGAGAACGTCACCTACACCCTTATCGCTAAAAACTTGGGGCCGTTCGTTGCGGAGAATGTCCAGATCATCGATACGCTGCCGGCCAGCGGCGAGTTCGTTTCGGCACCAGACTGTGACCCCCCATCCGGCGGCCAGATTACGTGCGACCTGGGAAACATAGCTGCCAACGCCGAAGTGATCGTGGAGATCGTCTGGAAAGCCCCGCTGGTCACGAGGAGCGAACTGCTGAAGAATTCGGCTGTCGTATCCGCCGACAACGAACTCTTCGTGGACACGGGGAACAACCTGGCAGGCGCGAACACGGCCGTGATCGCGCCCCCGCCGGACCTCGTTCTTTCGAAGACCGACTCTCCGGACCCAGTCCTCCGTCGCGGCTTCTACAGCTATACGATCACGGTGAAGAACCAAAGCGACGGCGACGCGCTCGGTGTGGTGGTGACTGACACGTTGCCATTCTCCACCATTCCAGTCCGCCCAGTGTTCATTAGCACGGCCCTATTCGTCCAAGCCGTTGGGGCCGACTGCATTCCGCTGGGCACGGCACAGGTCGAATGTTCCATCGCGGAGGTCCTGGCAAGGGATGAGGTTGTGATCACGATCGACGTGAGAGCTCCTACGTTGATCGAAGATCAGACCATCACCAACAGTGTGACGGCAACCGCCTCCGATCCGGACGAGGACCCCGTTGGCAACGATGCAGCCGAATCTACGCTCGTGCGGGCCTGCTTCGACGTGACAGGCGATCTCATTGTGGACCTCACCAACGACATTTTCAACATCATTCAGCACTTCGGAGAGAGCACGGGAGACCCTGGATTCGACATCATCTACGACTTCGATGAGGATGGCTTCATCGGCCTAAATAACGACATCTTCAATGTTCTGAACAACTATCTGCAGGATTGCTCGCTCCTGCTCTGATTCGCGTGCACACGGTTAGCCAAAGCGTTTCTGGTTGGAATCTGGTTGAAAGCGAAACGTTCCATGGTCAGACCGCTTGACAACGGTAGAGAAGAGTGATATACAAGGACAAGCTGGTGGAAGTAAATTCCACAGGTTCCCCGCCGCAAGTGGCCAGTTGGCCATAACAGGATCAATCGCCGAACCCCGCCCGGTTGATTGCTAGTCAGTCATGCTTGGTATTGGCTCCCGCCCCGTTTGGAGCCTGAAAGGGGGGATGTGCAACATCACACCAGGTAACCAACAGGTAACCAACAGGGTAGGAACATAATTCACTTCTCGGTAGGAGGTCAATTTGAATACAAGCAAGATTAAGGTTTTGGGGCTGCTGGGGCTTCCATTGCTGGCTATCGCCATTGCAGTGATGCTCTTTGCGTTTAACCCCACGACCCCCACCACAGAGGCGGTCGTTGACGGCGCCGCGATGGGTATAGATTGTCCCGACAACGTCTCCAGGGGCGAGGTCTTCAAGTGCAGCATTACTGCTGACGCGATACCGCCAGGTGGCGGGCAAGTAGGGGACCCACTGCCAGACGGCGGCTACGTCCTGGCGCAGACGTATATCGTCTTCAGCAACAACGTCACCTTCGTGGACAGTACCATCACGTGGCCGGACTGTTCTGTTGAGGTAGAAGCCCAAGGCGATCTCAAGACCAACCCCACCCCCCAAGACCTGGGCTTTGCCAGCGTAGGTTGTCTCACCGGGCTGACTCCGGCTGTCCAGTTCGGTAGCCAATTCAAGGGTGGCGAACTCTTTACGTTCACCCTCCTCGCTCCCAACGAAAAGAAAAAAATAACCGTCCAGATGATTGGTGTCGGAAACCCGCCAGGCGGCACAAGCGGTGCGTCGTACAAGACGTTTGGCACGAACACCGAAATTCCAGTTCCTGACAGCGACGTGATAGTGATCCAAGTCAAGAACCCGCCGACAGCGACGCCGACAGCGACGCCGCCGCCGATTCCGAAGATGAGCAAGTGTGACCAGACAGACAACAACGAAGACGGCTTCAAGGACTCCGATACCCTTAACGAGGCTGGCGACGCAGTGGTCGACACGAATTGCGTCAGCCAGATCAACCACTGGTTGGTACGCCAGGGTTCGAAGATCCCGCCGGCCGACTGCCTGAGTGTCAGCACAGACCCGGACTTTCCGGGGTTCGTGAGCCTGGGCGAGAAGCTGAGCCAGGCGATCGTCTCCCCGGACTCCAAGGCTGGAGAGCCGACGAGTCATGATAAATTCCAGCAGCTCGCGGCCTTTGAGTTCGAGGTGCACTACGACGCCACGAAGGTCTGTATTGACCTGACCGTGGGCGACCAGTTCGCGGGTGGCAACCCGATTGATGACCCGGAGAGCCCTGGAATAGGAATCTGTGTCGTCGAGGACGACGAGCCGGACTCCAAGCCGCAGCTTGAGGGCGTAGCGCGCATCGGTTGCGTCACGGTTGGCAAGGACAACGGCATTGACGAGCTGGTAGCGTTGGCTATCATCGACGTATACCCACAGCCTGAGGTCTACTCGCAGGCCAAGCCGAACCAGTTCAACGGTGTTGTGGTTCAGATCAACAATGTGAACTGTGATCTTTCTGATGAGCAGGGCGAAGCGATTCCGATCTTCTCCTGTGACGACGCGGACATTACGTTCCGCTACCTCGAGGGAGACGTGGACCCTGACTGTTCTGTCGACGCTAGTGACGCGCAGGCGATTGCGTTCCGCTGGGGCACATCGAAGGGCAGCCTGATCTACAAGGACTTCATGAACTTGGAGCCCTCCAACCAGCAGGCCGACAACGACATCGACATCAACGACCTACAGTTCGTCTTCGGTCGCTTCGGGAGCACGTGCAAGGACCCGCACCCGGACCAGGACCCAGTCAACCCGAAGGCCTAAGGAGGAACGAACGTAGTTAGTCCGTAACCTGAGAGAAAAGGTTGCGGGGAAAGCAAATACAGCAGGTCAAGGAGTGACCACCGAGGCGGGGGAGCGCCGGACAGATATGTCCGTCTCCCCCGCCTCGTTATCTTCTGAACCTGCGGCCTAGTCATCGTTCGTGAGGCTTGCGCCACCAGAGGCAGTTCTCATGCTTGACGGCTAGAATAGAGTTGTGAAGCGTTACGAATATGCTTTATGCTTCGTTTCTTAAGACATAAGAGCGAAATGCCCAGGGTGTCGCCTTGAACGGGCACCTCTGGGAGTTGACAACCGAGACAGGGCTCTTGCGGCGGTGTGTGGCATGAGCGGGGAGCATGAACCAGCGAGGGGCCTCAGGCGGGCAGGCTCCGGGGGCAGTGGAGGCCAGGAGGTTAGTTAGGTGAATGGACTGACGCGATATTCGCTGGGGCTTGGTAGGGCAGCCGTGCTCGTCACCGCGGTCGTCGTTGCTGCAATGGGCGTGGTTCAGGACGCCGCACCTGTCAAGGGCGGCCCGACCGCGGAGATCATCTTTAGCTTGTCAAATACTGTACCCACCCGCGCAGGTACCATCATTCTCAACCCGGGGGGAACCTCCAGAGAGCTGTACATGTGGGTAGTGGGCGTCGACGACCCGTCCGGCGTCTCCGCGTACAATCTAGAACTCTACTTCGATGGCACATACTTCACCATGACGTCTTTCGTGGGCTCCTCAGTCTGGCTAAGCTCAACAAACCGCAACGGAGCTTGCGCGCCGCCGGGCACTATCGAGCCTCCGCCACCGGCTTCAGCCAACCATGCATATCTGAGCTGCGTGACCATCGGCGCACCTCCCCCGTTTGGACCAACCGGCGACGGCCTGCTGGCAAAGCTGGTGATACGACCAGGAGTTGCTATGGGCACGACAAGCGTACTGGACCTGTCCGCCGCGGAGAACGGCGGGACCTTCCTCCTCAATACGCCGGCCAACCCGGATGACTGCTTCCCCATCCAGCCTGAGTGCTTCGTCCCAGTCACGTTGATAAATTCCACCGTCATCTTCCTGAACTGCGGGGACAACAACGGTGACGGCGTCATCGACCTCACGAACGACATTCTAGGTGTGATCCTGCGATATCAGATGACAGATTCGCACCCAGAGTGGGACCCTGCATTCGACCTTGATACCAACGGCGTCATCGACCTATCCAATGACATTTTAGGCACGATTCTACAGTACCAGCTCCCGTGCCTCCAAAATCCGTAGACCAAAACGGAGCCTTGTTTCGGGAGAGTCGCCTTACCTTGGGCGGCTCTCTTGGTCACCAGACGCTGAGATCTGGACTTGCGTATCCGAAACAATCGAGTATTATTGTCAGGATGCCAAGCAACGTACGCTCCTAGGGGGACTATCGCCAGAAGGAGACACACGCTAGGCTTGGCGTTGTGCTGGGGTGGAACATGAGGACAGTGGCGGGGAAGCACGCACAGCACTCGGTACGTAGGAGGCAGACCTTACGGTAAGGTCTGCCTGCAGGAGCATTGGGAACAACCAAGGAAGCGGGAGGAAGGACACGTTATGAAAGTTGTGGAATGGCTGAAACCAGGTCGGTCAGCCGCATGGATTGTCGTCTTGTCAGCAGCGTTGCTCTTGGCATGGGGCGCCATAGCCCAAACACCGGCGCACGCCGACGATGTCACCCTGATGTCGATCAGCGTCTCGGGCTCCGGCGTCTCATGCAGCGCCGATGTTTGCACCGTTGAACTCGGCAGCACATTCACGGCCACCGTCGCCGTCGAAGACGCACCGGACGGGGGATACATTCTCGTCCAGTCGTTTATCGACTACGGCACGAGCCTGACATACAACCGGACAGAGGACAGAACAG
Organism: Chloroflexota bacterium; assembly: GCA_022562155.1. Taxonomy (GTDB): domain Bacteria; phylum Chloroflexota; class Dehalococcoidia; order DSTF01; family RBG-16-68-14; genus SZUA-185. The sequence continues at coordinate 32,637 of JADFPV010000019.1, read as the reverse complement.
ACGAATTGCTGTGGCCTGACGTGGCCTCAGAACAGGTCTTCGTTCGAGGCGAAGTAGCCGCTGGGCTGGTAAACCATGGTGGCCTCACCGGCTTGATCCCGCCGCTGCCGGCTAGTGAGTACGTAGGCCCGGTCTTCGAGATCGCGCTGACGTGCACGGACGACGTCTCCAGCACGAACCTGCAGCTGCTACCCGCGGGCGACCCCATTGGCCTGACGAACGGCGCCATGTTCACCGACGCAGACGCGGTACAGGTCACGCCTAAGGTAAACTCCGTCACCATCAACTGCGGAGTGGCAGAGGCCCCCGATGATGTTGGTGATGGTGATGATGATGATGATGGTGACCTGCCGGACATCGTCGGACTGCCGCCCACCGGCAACGGTGGTAGTGACGGTGGTTCAATGAGCATCACCATTTGGCTGGCTATTGCCGCCTTGGCCGTAGCGGTCGCCGCAGGCCTACGCACCTTTGGTTGGCGCACGGCACACGCTCGCCAGCAGAAGTAGATTCGCTCGAAGAGCGATATAAGGAGGTAACGATGAAGAGTAGGAGCTCCATGGGGTTTGGCATTGCGGTCATCATCGCCCTGATCGCGGTCACGGCCTTCATGGCCAGCCAAATCGACACGACCAGCGCGGAAGTCGCTGACGGTGCTATGTCGCTAACCGTCCCCGACGGGACCTGCGCGGGCACGACGTGCGCGGTCGCTCCGGGCGCAGACTTCACCATCGACATTGGGCTCGATGCCGTGCCGGAGAACGGCTACATCCTCGTTCAGACGTGGATCGACTACGGCAGCGACCTCGTCTACAACCCGGCCGCTGCAGCGGCCGACGAGATCTCATGGCCGGATTGCGTGACCGCTGTAGCCGTCCGCGATCAGCTCGCGGCCACGGGCGTCAACCACGGCTGCCTCTCCGGCCTGATACCGCCACTGCTGGCCAGCATGTACACCGGGACGTTCGCGAGTCTAGCCTTCACCTGCTCGGCAAGTGATAGCACTACAGAAGTCGTGTTGGTGCCAGTCGGCGACGATGTTGCGCTGACGAACGGCACAGCGATCAAGGACATCAACAATAAGGAATTCGTGCCCGCGATAACCAACGTCACCATCAACTGCGGCGCCGGCGGCGGCGACACGCCGGTGCCGACTACGCCGCCAGTGGCGACTACGCCGCCAGCGGCCACCGACACGCCACAGCCGACCGACACGCCACAGCCGACCGACACGCCGGTTCCGCCGGACGAGCTCTGCGGCGACCTCAACAAGGACGGCGGCGTGGACTCACGAGACGCCCTCTGGGTGCTCTGGTTCGTCGCGGGATTGGTATCTGAACTGGATAACGATGGGGACGTAAACGGTGACGGCAGCGTGACCGCAGTAGACGCCAGCCTCATTCTCCAGGCAGAGGCCGGGCTAGTAGAGACCCCTTGCGCATAGACATAAAACGCGCGTAAGCGCGCAAGCAATGGAGTCTCGAAGGGGCGCTCCGTCTGGAGCGCCCCTTCTGCGTCCCTTTCCATAACGGAGGACGGCTGGCTTGTGGTAAACTGATCTGCAGATTCGAATAGCGTTGAGAAACGCAGAAATCGCCCTGAGCCGGATACTTGGGGGAGCGGGGGCCGCGGAGGATCCGGACGCATGAGCATCTGTCCCAGCAAGCCAATAACGCACCTCCTCAGCTTCGCGGCCGTCCTGGCCGCGATCGCGGGGACAGTACTGCTGCTGGCCCGCGATACGCAAACCACGTCAGGCATCGACGGCGGGCCGGGGATACCGGAGATGCGGCTCGTCGTTGTGGAACCGGAGGGAGCCTGCGACGCCGACGGCGTCTGCCAGTTCGCCGAGCTGAGCGAGTTCACGTTGGGGGTCGAGATCGTCGAGGCGCCAGAGCAGGGCTATATCGAGGCCGCATCATACATCTTCTACGGCTCGGACATCACGTACGACCCAACCGCCCGCCCCGCCGCCGAAGAAATCGTCTGGCCGGACTGTGACACAGCAGTAGCGTTACGCGCTCAGGTCGACAACACCCGTCCACCCCCCCCACCAAGAGGGTCGAACACGAACGAAGCAGTCAACCACGGCTGCCTGACCGGTCTCTTCCCACCGCTACCAGTGAGTCATTACGTCGGAATGCTACTGGAGATTTCGCTCACCTGCTCAGCCGAACCGACTCGCAACCAGATCGAGCTCCTCCCCATTGTTCTAGTAGGGCCAGGGACACCTATACCAGTAACGAGAGCCAGCACCAGCGGCGCCAAGTTCGCGTTCCTCAACGAAAGGGGAGTCTCAGTCACGATACCCCCGAAGGTCAACGACCTCACCGTCTTCTGCGGCGACCCGCCGACGCCGACGCCAACCGCGACCATCACCCCGGGCGGGCCCACGTTGACGCCCCTCCCCTCGCCGACTCCCTCAGCGACGCCCACGGTGACACCGACGCCAACGCTGCCGCTGGAGTCGCCGACGCCGACAGTCATCAGCGTGCTGCCCTGCGGCGACGTCAACGGCGACTTCATGGTCGATAGCCAGGACGCCCTCTGGGTGCTCTGGTTCGCGTCCAACCAGATTATCCATCTGCCGTTCCCCGGCGATATCGATGGGGACGGCATCACGGGGCCCGTGGACGCCCTCTACATCCTCTGGATAGCGCTGAATCTATACCTGTGCAGATGAAGGCCTCTTGAGAAAAGGCTAGAACGCGTATGGGCTTTCAAAGCGCAAGAAACACATCCTGTGCTCCGCCGTTAGGTTAGGTGATGCCAAGCTTTTTAGGCGAAATGACCGGCTTGAGAAACTCAAGCCGCCGCGCGTCGGGCCGTAAGCACGTACGTACGGGTGGATGATGAGGTGTGGAGGCCGTGCTTGCCGGGCCGATGTTTGTTCTCTGAACCGGCGCGTGGCCCGCTCCCCGGATATTGGGTGAGCACAGGGGTGGGGCAGAGAGGTTGAGTATACGGATGACGATTCGAAAGCAGAGCGAGTCCGGGCGGTTGGCCATACTGGGCGCCGTCCTGGTAGCCCTGGTGGCGGGGGCGTTCTACCTGGTTGACCAGTTCGGCATCACCTCGGCCAGCGACCCAAACCCACCCGCGCAGATGCTGCTGGTGGCGAGCCCGGCGGCGCCCTGCGGCACCCCAATACACGGTCCAGATCCCGACGAGGTGTGTTACACCACCGGCACCATGTTCACACTCGCCATCGATATTGCGAAGGCGCCGGTCGGAGGCTACGTCCTGGCGCAAAGCTACCTCAAGTTTGGCGACCAGCTCGTTTACAATCAGCAGAATATAGTGCCAAATCCGAATGCAACGCCGGAGAAGCTTGGCGAGATAGTCTGGCCCGACTGCGACATTTCGGTCCGAGGCTACGCTGACGGTGATGGTGTGACGACACTTGACCCAAGCGCCGCTCAGTTTGTCAACCACGGCTGCCTGACGGCGCTACTACCAATGGACCAATTCGATAGTAGTTTTGAAGGCAACTTCCTTGAGCTCTCATTTGATTGTTCGTCCGGCAATACCAGCACGACAATAGAGTTACTGGAAGAGGGCGCCCCCATAGCGGGAACGAGTGGGGCCCAGTTCAAGGACACCAGTAACACGGTCACCGTACCGAAGGTGGACTCGCTGGTCGTCAACTGCGGCGCCGGCGGACTGCTGGAACCAACGCCTACGCTCACGCCCACTGTGACTCCCACGCACACGCCCACTGTGACTCTCACGCCAACGCCGACGGTCACGCCGACGCTGGTGCCGGGGCCGATCATGTCCCTGCGGGCGTTCGGGGATAACGTAGACAACTGTGGAGCGGCTCCCGGCCCCACGCCTACGCCGTTGTTCAAGGCGGTCAGTTGCAAGGTCCAGTTCTTCCCCGGCCAGGAGAAGGAGGGCACGTTCACGCTCACCGTGAACGCCAACGTCCTCCCGACCCCCCCGGCCGGCGACGGCTACGGCGGCTTCCAGTCCGAACTCTTGTTGAGCGAGGGCCTCACGTACAACCCGCGCACGGCCTGCGGCGACGAGGTGGTCTGGCCGCAGGCATCGGTCGAGAGCTGCGACGTGTTCATCGAAGAAGACGTGAACTCCTCCTCCTTCGGCATAACGCGGGTGCGCCATGAGGCCACCAGCGCATCCACGCCCAACTTCCCGCTCAGCACCCACGTCGGGAAGCTGCTGGAACTGGACCTCCACTGCGATGGGGAAGGCCTTCAGAGGATCGTGTTAACCAGGGTACCAACCGCTTCGAACGGAGCAGCCTACATCTCTGCGACCGACAGCACTATCGAGGTGGGCGAGGTCAACCCGGCTGACAATGCCGCTGACGTGCTGACCATCGACTGCGAACTGGGGCCGCCGAAGCTTTCGCTGACCGCCTTCGGTTCGCACATCGCCGGCTGCGATACAGATCCGACGGCCGCGCCGGCGCAGACGGCCACGCCGGCGATCACGCCGACGATCACGGACACGCCAACGCCCACGCCGACGCGCGTTAATCCCCTCAAGTGCACGGCCGACTTCCTTCCGGACGATATAACCACGACCGACATTGACGAATCGGCCGGAAGCGAGTTCACCATCGCAGTCGAAGCGGACGCCATCCCGGACGGGTACGGCGGCTTCCAGTTGGAGCTGTGGTACGGCGCTCTGAAGCCCGTGCTCAATTCCTGCGCTGAGCAGGTGGTCTGGCGCCCCAACGACGCAGCGGGCAACGACGTAGATGGTGTCGTGTGCAGTCAGCTCGTGACAGGTGACAACGTCCGCCGGATTTCCGCCCAGACCAGAGACTTCGTGCAGCTGCCGGAGAACAAAGACCTCGGCAGGCTCGCGGAGTTCGAGTTCAAGTGCACGGACCAGGAACAGGTCCGCCTCGTGCTGACCGCGTTCACGCTCGCCAGCACTAATCCTTTTCCCGGCCCCATACTTCTTGATTTGAACAACTCCGGCAGCGCCTTCTACCCGGCGAACGTAGACAGCCCCTTCCCGGGGGGAGTTCCCGGCCCCTTTAACTGGCCTGTGGAGTCGCTCCAGGGCCTGACTACGGTCGACCAGGACGGCGACGGCGTCGTGGAGGACACAGCACCACCTGGCACACCGGTACCGGAAGGGGACGCGTTCCTGGTCCTGGACCTGCTGCGCATCAACTGCCTGGCGCCGCCGGCCGCCACGGTCACACCAACAATCACGCCGACGTCAGAGAACCCACCGGCAACGCCGAAGTGTGCTCCTGAGCCCGCCGTGTGCCCGACGCACACGCCCACGGACACGCCGACGCAGACGGACACACCAACATCGACGGAAACCCCGACGATCACGGAAACGCCCACGCCGACCCAGACACCCGCGCCGCCGGACTTCGCGCAAGAAGAGGTCCCGCCAGGCGGCACGGTCTCAACGGGCACCAACGCCGTACCGGGCGACCCCATCGAGACATCAGTCACACTGCCTGTCGGCGGTCAGGTCTCCATCGTCGAGAAGCTGATCGTGCAGCCAAACCCGACCGGCTTCACGCTGTTCGGACAGCAGGTGAACATCAGCGCGCCGGCGGGCACGCAACAGCTGCCGCTGATCATCCAGTTCCTGATCGACGAGTCGATCGTGCCGGACGGCATCACCGCGGCGACGCTGCCGATCTTTAAGGGCGGCGTCTTCGTACCGCCCTGCGCAGGCCCGGCCCATAAGGCATCGCCCGACCCATGCGTCGCGAAACGCAACCGGTTGACGGGCCCCGCCGAGGACGACATCCAGATCACGGTCCATACCTCCACGGCGAGCGCGTGGAACTTCGGACAGTCGGGTGGGGGCGCGAATCCGGCCCTGGGTGACGTGAACGGCAACGGCAGCATCGACCCGCTGGACGCGCTCCTCGTGCTGTTCCACACCGCGGGCATGTCCGATGTGCCGTTCCCGAACGTGGCGGACGTGAACAGCGATGGCAGCATCGACGCAATAGACGCAACGTTGATCTTGCAGTTCGCCGCAGATCTGATCGGCGGATTCACAGCGGGCACACCGAGCGGCGCCTTCTGGACGTGGCTCCGCTCGTAGCTGCCCTGAAACGAGGCTACTTCGCGGAGAGGGCGCCCGCGAGGGCGCCTTCTCTGCGCCTAGCGAGGCGACCAAGCCGGCGTCGCCGGCAGGACGCCTGGCAGGTTCAGGCAGTCGCGCTCCTCAGGCCGCGGTCGCACAACGCAGAGAAAGGCCGTCTGACGGTCCGCCTGGCTGAGGAACGCCACGCGGGCGCCGTCCGGCGACCACGTAGGCCAGAGTTCGCGCGTTACGGCCTGGCTGATCGGCTGTAGCGCGCCTCCCGCGGCCGCGATGAAGTAGATGTCCAGGTCTGTGTCGCCGTCCGGTGAACGAGCGCTGAAGGCGAGCTGCGTACCGTCCGGCGACCAGGACGGATGCTGACCTGCGCCCGGCCCCGTGACGGCGCCGGTCTCGCGTTCGACCAGCAGCAGCGTCTCATCTCCCGTCTCGCCTCCCGTGACCACGAGCTGAGTCCCGTCCGGCGACCAGAGCGGAGCCTGTAGCCGGACCGGCGGCTCTATGCGCAGCTCCTCCGGCGCGTCGCCATCGGCGCCCATGACGAAGAGCCCGGAGCCTTCCCCTGCCCGGACGAACGCCAGCTCGTCGCCATCCGGCGACCAGTCGGGCTCGGCGCCGATCACACGCGGGAAGTCGAACGCCTCCTCGCGCTCCACGTCGTAGACGCCAATGCGGCGGTCCTGCCCCTCAGCCTCCGTGAACGCCAACCGCCTGCCGTCTGGAGACCAGCTTGCCGCGCGGCCTGCCTGGTTCGTCACGGCAGACAGGCTCACCGTCGTCGCCGTCCGCGTATCGAAGTCGAACACGCGCAGCGCGGCCAGCTCACCAGCGCCCACAAGGTACGCGATGCGCCCGCCGTCCGGCGACCACACCGGCGAAGACACGAGATCGAGTTCGCTCTGGAGGAGCTGGAGACCGGAGCCGTCAGGCCGAACGATGTAGAGTCCATCGCCATCCGACGTCTGCGCCCCGAACGCAATTACCTCGCTCGGTGCGTTGTTGGACGTGAGACTGGAGTTACCATCACCCTCGCACGCGACCGCCACGAATGCGATCGCGATCAGGAAGAGTGCCAGAGTTCGAGGAGCCATCTATATGTACGGTTCAGATGATCGCTTGATTGAGCAGATCGGCGTTGCCATGATCCTGCTGGCAGGCGGGTAATAACCCGCCTGCCAGCATATTGGGCATAGTAGCGGATCGGATAGTGATCCTGCCTACAGTGCGCGATTCGCGATTGTCGTTCATAATGTAAGCGTATGACGCAGGCAGAGTCCGAAAGCCCAGCCCGCTGGAACAAGCTCTCACTAGCAGTGATGGGCGCGGGCGTGGTGTCGCTGTTGGCGGCTGGCGTGCTGTTCGTCCTCAGCATCACGGGAGCTGTCGGCGACAAGGGCTACAGCGGCCCAGGCACAAGCGTCGACATTGGCGACATCAGCGCGATCCTCACGCCAGCGCCCACCCCCACAGCCGAGCTACCGCCCCCGAGCGACGCGGCCATCAACAGGATCGCCATCCCCAGGTTCGGCGTAGAGGCGCCGATCGTCGTCCTGGGAGTCGACGTTAACGGCGTGATGGAGACGCCGGACGGCCCGACGAAGGTCGCCTGGTACGACTTCAGCGCCCGCCCGGGCTATCCGGTGGACGAAGACGGCGGCAACGCGGTCTTCTCCGGCCACGTGGACTACTACAATTACGGTCCGGCCGTCTTCTGGAACCTTCGAAATCTCGAACTGGAAGACGAGATAGAGGTGGGGCTCACTGACGGCACCATGTACCGGTACAGCGTTATATCGCGGAAGCAGTACAACGCCGCCACCGCTCCGATAAGGGAGATCGTCGGAGACACACCAACCGAAGTGATCACGCTGATCACCTGCGGTGGTACGTTCGACCCAGGCGTCGGCGAATACGACGACCGCGTTGTCGTGCGGGCCCAACGCATCTACGAAGACCCCGCCACCTCTATTGAGGCGCAAGCCTCGCCCTGACCCCAAACCCAACCGATTATAATGATGGGACAAAGGCGGCTGGCAGATCGCCGGTCGAGATGGTGTCATCATGAGCGGTCGCGCAACAGGCTGGAACAGGCTCTCACTCATCACAACTGGCGTTGGACTGTGCACGCTCGTAGGCGCTGCGGTCCTCCTCGTGCTGAGCGTGGCCGGCACCGCTGGAGATGAGCCGTCCGCAGCCCCCGACGAAGCACCACCCATCATCGCGACTCCTCGCCAACTGGTACGCAAGTATCTGCCTACGCCTACGGCATCCCCACCACCGCCCAGCGCGGCGCCGATTGAATTGCTCGCGATTCCCAAGTTCGGCGTTGAAGGGCCGATCGTCGTGCGGGGTGTCGATAGCAACGGTGTGATGGAAACGCCGGACGGTCCGACGAAGATCGCCTGGTATGACTTCAGCGCTAGACCCGGCTTCCCGGTGGAGGTGGACGGCGGCAATGCCGTCTTCTCCGCGCACGTCGACTACTACAACTACGGCCCGGCCGTCTTCTGGAACCTCAAGGACCTGAAGCGCGACGATGTGATCGAAGTGCGTCTCACTGATGGAACCGTCTATAAGTACGGCGTCATCTCACGCGAGCAGGTGAACGCAGCCACCGCTGACCTGAAAGAGATTGTGGGGAAAACGCCTGAGCAGAGCATCACCCTGATTACGTGCGGCGGAACGTTCGACCCAAGTGTTGGTGAGTACGACCAGCGCGTGATCGTGCGGGCGGCGCGCATCTATGAGAAGCCGCGGGACGCGGTCGCGCAACGCGCGCCCTAGGAGAGTCAATGCACCGTGGTATACTGACGCTCAGCCCACGGCCTGCCGTGGGCTGATTGCCGGAGAGGTGTCCGAGTGGCCGAAGGTGCCGTTCTCGAAAAGCGGTAGGGTGCAAGCCCTCGTGGGTTCGAATCCCACCCTCTCCGCCACACGCAGCAACAGCCACGACGTCCCAGAGCCGCCGTGGCAATTCCTCAGGTCAGTAGGCCATCGGGCGCGGAGAGGTGCTGGAGCGGCCGAACAGGCACGCCTGGAAAGCGTGTAGGGTGCAAGCCCTCGTGGGTTCGAATCCCACCCTCTCCGCCAAGCGGCTACTCTTCGCTGGCGCGGTCCTGGTGCGTCAACTCCGCGAAGCGCGCGTGGGCCAGCTCCTCGGTCTCGCGAGCGGCGATCTCGGCCTCGCGGGATGCCTCCCGCACGCGGGCGCGCACCTGCTCGATGATGTCGCTGATCCGCCCGAACGAACTGTCCAGGCCGAAGTCCGGCGATAAAGACGTGCTGCCGGTTGCGGCCTCGCTCGTGACAGTACCTTGCTCCTCCTCGCCGGTTGGCGGAGCGAAGAGGACCGCGACAGCCGCGCCTACGATCAGCCCCACCAAGATCCCGAGCCGAAACCCGGGCCCGTGACCCTGCTTTTCCTCTTCAGGACTATCTGTTCCGTCTTCTCCGAAGATCTCGTTCTCTGTTGTCTCGTTCTCCTCAGACACAGTCGAACTCCTTTCGCTGTGTGCGTGGCGTGTTCATTGGTCGTCACGACGCCGGGTGATGCCGGTGATCACGGCCACGGCACGTCGAGCGCCTGACACAACACCGTAGACACGGATGATGGGCGACGCGGCCTTCTCGCTTACGAAGGTCGCGGTTCCCTTTACAGTGTGCACCGTCTCCCGCGCCGAACTGATCAATGGCGATACGTCGTCGTTTAGGACGCGGCGAACCGTGCCTAGAAGAGAACGCGCCAGGAGCCCCAGCACCACCGTGAAGACCAGGATGGCGACTAGGACGAGCAGCGTAAGCGATCCGACGGCTATCACGATGACGTCTCGCCAGTCGGCCAACCCAAACAACAAGTAACCCAAGCGAACCACCTCCATTCAGCGCTGCATCATAGCACGGCGAATGTAGCGTCGCAGGCCTCGCCAGTTCGCGGACCGCCGGTCGCTACAGCCTACGGAGCCACGGGGCTTGGGGCGATGCGCTTACGGAGATTGAGCGTCGGATTCGGAACAAGCGATGATCCCGCCGCCAAGCACCTCGTCGCCACGATAGAACACCGCCGCCTGCCCGGCGGCAATCGCGCGCTGTGGCTCTCGAAAGAGCACCTGGGCGCCCGTCTCGGTAAGACGCACCTGAGCGGGCCGCGCGGGCGTTCGATAGCGGATCTTCACCTCCGCCTCGAACTCCTCCGCTGGAGGCTCTCCCGCGATCCACGTTACTGCCTCAGTCATCAGGCCGCTCGAGAGCAGGCGCTCCTCCGGTCCAATCGTAATCACGTTGAGCTGCGGATCGATCGACGTCACGTAGCGCTTCTCTCCGACCGCAACGCCGAGCCCTTTTCGCTGTCCGATCGTGAAGCCTGCCACCCCCTCGTGCCGGCCGACGACGGCGCCGTCGCTGTCGATGACGTCACCCGCAACCTGCGGAACGCGCTCCGCGATGAAGTCCCTGTAGTCCTCGGTGGGCAGGAAGCAGATGTCCGCGCTGTCGGGCTTGTCGGCATTGGGCAGGCCCATCTCCATTGCGAGTGTGCGAATTTCGGCCTTCCTACGTGACCCGATAGGGAACAGGACTCGTGCTAGATCGTCCTGCCCAAGCATGTACAGCACGTAGGACTGGTCCTTATCCTCATCTGCAGCGTTGTGAAGCCTATAGGAGCCTTCGAAGGACGTGATCCGCGCATAGTGACCGGTGGCGAGATATTTGGCCTCCAGGGCGCTCGCACGCTCCATGAGCGCTCGAAACTTGACATGCTCGTTACACGGCAGACAGGGGTTGGGGGTACGCCCACGGCCGTACTCCTCGATGAAGTAGTCGACGACGTTCGCGGCGAACTCCTCCTCCAGGTTGACGACATAGTGGGGGATGCCCAGGACATCGGCCGCGGCGCGCGCGTCGTCGATGTCCTCGACCGAACAGCAGCGCCGATGGTAGCGAGGCGCCTGTGGGTCTTCTTGCGCCCACAGCCGCATCGTAACGCCGATAACGTCGTACCCTTCACGCGCCAGCAGCCCGGCGGCGACTGAGGAGTCGACACCCCCGCTCATCGCGACAACAACTCGTTGGCGGCTCATACAGTTCATTCTACCGCGTGCGCACGAGAGTGCACGCGGTCGCGCTCAGGTTCGAGTGGTATACTGGCGAACGCATGCCGACACCTGCAACAACACCGTCCGAAGAACGCGTACTGGACAAGCCGGCTGATCTCGCCCGCCACATCGTGGATCTGCTGGCGGACCGTCAAGCGGAGGACATCTTGCTCCTCGACATCAGCGGCGTCGCTTCCTTCGCCGACTACTTTGTCATCGCCACCGCCGTCAACTCACGTCAGATGCGCGCGCTCATCGAGATCGTCGACAAGGACCTGCGCAGCGAGGGCGTCAAACCGATGCATCGCGAGGGCGACAGCGATTCAGGTTGGGTGCTGGTCGACTACGGCGCCATTATCCTGCACATCTTCTCGACGGACCTGCGGGGCTACTATGCGCTTGAGGAGTTGTGGCAGGACGCCACCGAAGTCGTCCGCATCCAGTAGTACAAGACGCCTAGGACGATACCTCGTCGAATGCCGGCGCGTACGCAAACTTCCCGCGAATGCGCTCATCGTAGTTCGATAACGCCTTTACCATGAACGCCGCATCGGACATCATCGCCGTAGGCGGTTCGATCCCGCGCCCACGCGCGGACTCGAACCCAAACCGAGGATAGTACGTCGGATGGCCGAGCAGCACGACTAAAGAATCGCCGCGGGCGTCGGCGAGTTCCAGCGAAGCCTCCGTCAGCGCGATGCCGACACCTGTCCTCTGCCGCTCCGGCGTCACCGCGAGCGGACCCAACGCCAGCACACGCCAATTCTGCTCGCCATGGATCGTCGCGCTGCTGAGCATGATGTGACCGACGATCTCGTCGCCGTCTTCCGCGACCAGCGTCAGCTGGGGGATGTACGCGTCGGCATCGGCGCGTAGCAGCCGGACCAGCCGCGCCTCGTTCTCGCGGCCGAAGGCTGCGGTCACGATGCGATGTATGTCATCGAAGTCCGACGACGTCTCAGGGCGGATGCAGAGATGCTTGGAGGCGCTACTCAAAGACCCAGGGGTCGATGTTGCGTTCCCACGACACGAGTTCGCCGTCTCCGAAGAAAAGGCCGAGTTCGCGTTCGGCCGACTCGGGCGAATCGGACCCGTGGATCAGGTTGTACTGCACGAAGAGCGCCAGGTCGCCGCGGATCGTCCCGGAATCCGCATTCTGAGGATCCGTCGCGCCCATCTGCTTGCGGACCAGCTCGATGGCGTTCGGCCCTTCAAGCGCCGCCGCGATCAGCGGTCCCGACGTAATGAAGCTAATCAGCGATTCGAGAAACGGCTTGCCTTCATGTTCCGCGTAGTGCCGCCGCGCTAACGCATCGTCGAGCTGCATGAGCTTCATGCCGACGATCTTGAGGCCGCGTCGCTCCATGCGCGATATGATCTCACCAGCAAGGCCGCGTTGCAGCGCGTCTGGCTTGATGAGGAACAGTGTTCGTTCCATAGTTTACTTCTTCGGCCTGCGCTCCTGTTGCGGCTTCTGCGGTCCAATAGCGGGCTCCCGCAAGTATAGAGGGACGAGCGACTTAGGATCATCCGTCTCGCCGGAGCTGAGCCGCTGCCAGCCCAGCTCCGCCAACAGGGCGGCTCGCCGGAGGGTCGCAGCGCCCATGACGATGCGATGACCACGCTCTGATATTGCCGCAGCGATGTCCTCTTCTAGCTCACCCGTGACCAGCGCCTTGTCCGGCAGCTCGCCGGCCAGCTCGTCCCACGGGGTAAGGCGGGGCGCTGAGGTCTCTCGCCAAGTTGGCTTGGCCTCGTACGCTGCCCAGGCGGCCTCGTTTCGCCCGGCGCGATGCACAGCGACGATCGGCCCGCCGGCCGCCCTCCAGCCGTACGCTTCGATCTCTAGCCGGCCCACTCCCACCAGCGGCTGCTCCAGCGCGAACGCGAGGCCCTTGGCGGTGCTGACCCCTGCGCGAACGCCTGCATAGCTCCCAGGCCCTTTCGCCACGAACAGCGCTGTCAGATCGGTCTGAGACGCGCTCAGACGGCCGAGAAGGCCATCGATGGCCGGCAGTAGCTGTCTAGAGTGGTCTCTATCTATATTCCACGTCAGCTCGACCTGCAGAACGCCCTCTCGTGAGAGCGCAATCGATGCCATATCGGAGCAGGTATCGATCGACAACTCCAGCGACAGTTCGAGCTGTTCGGTCACCGGCGAACCTTGCGCTTGCCGCGCGCCGCCAGCTGGCTGAGGAGATCCTCATATCGTGCGCCTCGCGGTTCCAGCGTGAGCTTCCGTCCGGCCCCGTTAGCGTCGCTGATGCGCACCAACAGATGCTCCGGCGGCAGCTCGCCCCAAGCGCGCTCCGGCCACTCGACGAGGAGAACCCCAGGCGCCGCGATCTCCTCGAGGCCCAGGTCGAACACCTGCGACGGCTCCTCGAGCCGATACAGATCGGCGTGGTGGACGGCAAGGCGGCCGTGGTACTCGTTCACCAGGACGAACGACGAACTCTTGACCGGCTCCACCACCTTGAGCCCCTCACCGATGCCCTGCGCGAAGACCGTCTTCCCGCTCCCCAGCTCTCCTTGCAATAGCAGGACGTCGCCGGCCTCCAGCAGCCGTCCGATGCGAGCGCCAAGACGCCGCGTCTCGGAAGGAGTCCGGCAGACAAACTCCGCGTTACGCGAGATGGTCCCACCCCTCGGAGGGCAGTTCGATACCCTGGCCTGACGCCGTGAGCAGCCTGACTCGATGCGCGTCATCGGCCGTGATCTCTCCGATTACTGTGAGGGGGACGTCGATCTGCTCCCCCAGCTCTTCTAGCAGCGTCTCCTCACCCACGAGCAAGAGTTCGTAATCCTCGCCGCCGCCGGCCGCTAGGGCTAGCGCTTGGGCCGGTTCGAACACTTGCTTGAGGGCTGAATCGATCGGCAACTGTTCGCTTTGGATGTTCGCGCCAACGTCGCTCGCCTGGCAGACGTGGGCAAGGTCGCGCAGCAGGCCATCGCTGATGTCGATGCCGCAGCGAATGCCCAGGTCCAGTGCGGTGGTCCCTGCCTCGACACGAGCGTCAGGCCGCTGGTGGCGGTCGATCAGTTCCTGTTCATCCTCCGATTCCCCGCCGCCGCGCAAGAGCACCCGCAGGCCGGCCGCCGCGGCTCCGAGCGAGCCCGTGACGGCGATCTTATCGCCGGCCTTGGCGCCGCTCCGTAGGAGCACGCGCGCCTGGCCATCGTCGTCCAGTTCGGCGCGCCCCGTCAGCACGACCGACACAAAGACGACCGGCGCCCGCACAACGTCGCCGCCGGTAACAGTGACGCCGTAGTTCTTGGCCGCCTCACCAACCCCGGCGTACAGCTCCTCCATGTCGTCGCTCTCAATGTCCGCCGGCAGGCCAAGCGTAATGAGGGCGAAGTTCGGCCAGCAGCCCATCGCCGCGATGTCGCTGACGTTCACGGCGATCGACTTCCAGCCAACGTCTCGCCAGGGCGTCCGGCCCGGCAGAAAGTGCACGTCCGCGACCAGCGTATCGGTCGTGGCGACCGTCGCACTGGTGTCATTGCGCCAGACAGCAGCGTCGTCGCCGATGCCGACCAGAAGCCGCTCTGGGGCTACACCGTCGTTCTCCGCCGCGAGCACCTCAGTCAGGCGTTCGATCAAACCGAACTCACCAAGCTCAGAAACCTTCACGGGTCGATTATACTCAACGCGGATTTCGCGTAGGCGTGTGCTAGAATCCGCCCGGCACGCCCTAAGTAGGCACGCAGGACAAATCTGATGCGCATCGCAATCATCTCGGACATCCACGCCAACCTCACGGCATTTCGTGCCGTGCTCGATCACGCCAAGGACGGAGGCGCCATCGATGGGTTGTGGTGCCTCGGCGACATCGTCGGCTATGGCCCCCATCCCAACGAATGCATCGCGGAACTGCGTTCGTACGACAACAAGACCGTGGCGGGAAACCATGACCTGGCCGCCTGCGGCAAAATGGGAACCGAGGATTTCAACGAGGCGGCCGCATCTGCCGCACAGTGGACGGAAGGCCAACTAAGCGACGACGCCCGATCCTATCTTGAGAACCTACCGATGACAGTTGAGGAAGGCGATTTCACGTTTGTGCATGGCAGCCTCCGCTGGCCGGAGTGGGAGTATCTCCTCTCCGGCGAGCAGGCGCAGGCGCAGTTCGAATTGCAGAAGACGCCAATCAGCCTCGTCGGGCACACGCACTTGCCGGCTGTCTGCCTTGAGGACGAGGCCGGTCCCCCCACTTTGCGGCCTGCCGCCGACGGTGAACGGCTGGAGCTGGGCGACGGTCGCTGGATCATCAATCCCGGCGGCGCCGGCCAACCGCGCGACGGTGATCCGCGGGCGTCGTACGCCGTCTACGACAGCGGAGATGCCTCCATCACGTTCTCCCGCGTGGACTACGACATCTCAGCCACCCAGAAGTCGATGGAAGAGGCAGGGTTGTCTCAATGGCTGATCGAGCGCCTGGCGTACGGCCGATGAAGGGGTTCGATATTGGCTAACCAACCAGTACACGTGCTGATCACGTTCGCATTGGAGCCGGACCTGGTGAAAGAGATCGAAGCGGTTGACCCGCGGATCAACGTCACGGTGCTCGGGCAGGCGGCGCGACAGCTCTTTCGCGGCCAGCGCAAGTATCCGAGCGAGCTGGAAGCTCAGACGGCGCGACAGGAGTTTGACGAGGCGATGTCGGAAGCGGAAGTGCTGTTTGGCTTCTGGGGACCGGCGCTCATCGAGCTCTACCCGAACGTCGACGCCCTCAAGGCCAAGGCCCCGAAGCTACACTGGCTGCAGCTCACCAGCGCGGGTTTGGACCGAGCGGCGAAGAGCGGTCTCTTGGAAGGCGACATCATGGTCACGAGCGCCAGCGGGCTGCATGCCACGCCGATAGGCGAGTACGTCCTCGCGCTGATGCTCATGTTCTGCAAGCAGGCTCACACGTTCGTGAGGGCGCAGGGCCGGAAAGAATGGGTGCGCTTCATGCCGCGGGAGCTATACGGCAAGACCGTAGGCGTCGTTGGGATGGGACACATTGGAGCGGAGGTCGCGCGTCTTTCGAAGGCGTTCGGCTGTCGAATTTTGGCCACCCGCCGCTCAGCAACTGAGCGCACCGAAGACGAGTTGGCCGAAACTCTTCCGCCTTCAGACCTGCCCTATTTGCTTGAGCAGAGCGACTTCGTCGTGCTCGCAACGCCGCTGACGGAGGAGACGCGTCACCTCATCGGCGAGGCAGAACTGAAAACGATGAAGCCAAGCGCCGTGCTGATCAACATTGCGCGCGGCCCGGTCGTCGACCAGGATGCGTTGATCGCCGCGCTCAAGTCCGGAGAGATCGCAGGCGCCGGGCTGGATGTCTTCGAGCAGGAGCCGTTGCCGGACGACAGCGAGCTGTGGGACATGGAAAACGTGATCATGAGCCCCCACATCTCCGGCGGCACCGAGATCTACAACCAGCGGGCCACAGGCATCTTCCGCGACAACCTCAAGCGCTACATCGCGGGCGAACGCCTCAACAACCTGGCCGACCCAGCACGAGGATACTAGTGGCGCTGGCTCGCCTGCCGCAGATCGAGCAGCTCCATCTTGCGGACGTGACGCTTCCCGAGAGCCATCCTCGAGCCGGCGAGCCCTGCCCGGTCTTCGCGTTCCTGATCCCGCACCCGGACGGGTACGTGTTGGTCGACACGGGGGTTGGTGAAGGCCACAAAGGGATCGAGACGCTGTATAGCCCCCAGGTCCATCCGCTCGCAGCCGAACTTGAAGCCCGAGACGTCTCCTCCGCCGACATCATCGCCATCATCAACACGCACCTGCACTTCGACCACTGCGGAGAGAACCGGCAGTTCCCTAGCACGCCGATCTACGTCCAGCGAGCCGAGCATGAGGCCGCCCAGGCACCCCTTTACTCGATTCGCGAGTGGATCGACTTCGAAGGCGCCGACTACCAACTACTCAACGGCGAATCCGAAGTGGCGCCGGGGGTGGCAACGATACCTACTCCCGGCCACACGCCGGGCCACCAGTCGGTCGTCATCGACAGCGAGGAAGGCCGGGTGATCATTGCCGGACAGGCGGTGTACAGCGCCGACGAGTGGACTGGTGCTGCCACGCCGACCAACGAATGGGACGATGCACAATACAAGGCGTCGTTAGAATCGCTGCGGAGGCTGCGACCGGATCGCGTTTACTTCAGCCACGATCCGCTAGTCTGGGAGTGCAGCTAGGAGAGGAGATCCATGGCAAGTCCAGAACTCGAGCAGATGCTAGAAGAGGCGAACGTCGCCGTACTGGCGTCCGTCGATACGAAAGGCCGCGCGCACGCGGCGCCCATCTGGTACCTCTACGAGAACGGCGAGTTCCTCATTTCGACGGGACGCGGTTCGCAGAAGCACAAGAACGTCGAGGCCAACCCAGACGTCACGCTCGTCATCGACCGGCGCGACCTCCCTTACCTGGCCGCAATGATACGCGGCAAGGCAGAGATCGATGGTGCGTTCTCAGACGAGCAGCGCAAGCAACTGGCGTTCAGGTACTTGGGCGAAGAGATAGGCAAGGCCTACCTGGCACGAACAGAGGGCGGCAACTCTGTAACCATCCGGCTGAAGCCGGAGAAGGTGATCGAGTTCAATGGGCAGGCAGGGCGCAACTGACATTGACCTTGCTACGGTCCGTGCAGCCCTCGACTCCTTGCGAGAGCCGGACGGAACACGATCTCTCGACCCCAATGAGATCGCCGACGTCGTCACCGAAGGGAATTGGGCTGGCGTCGTTATCGGTAGAGACGAGCCTTCTGAGAGCCTGTTGCCTCGGGCGCACGCTCACCTAGCGACCGCGTTTCCCAATATCGACTTCGAGATCCGAGCCGGCCGGCTTGTCTTCCGCGGCGGGCGAGGCGTCGGTGAAGGCCGGCATGTCGTCGCGGTCTTTGGTGGGAAGGGTGGTGTCGGCAAGTCAACGCTCGCCGTGAACCTGGCGTTGACGCTCTCTGCCATGGGCGTCTCCGTCGGCATCGTGGATGGCGACCTGAGCGCGCCCGACCTGCCCCACCTGCTTGGCATCCATCAGACAGAGGCGCCAAGCGGCTTCGGGTGGCAGCTCTTATCCAGGAAGGTCAGACCACCTTCGCAGCGAACCCAGCCGCAAGAGCGCTTCGGTATCGAACTGATGTCGGTTGGCTTCCTCGTCCCTGAGCGGGTGGCGCCGGTGTTAGCCGGACGAACGCTCGTCTCCACGGTGCTCCGCTATCTCGTGTTCGATGTCGCGTGGAAGGCGGACGTGCTAGTGATGGACGCGCCGCCGGGTACCGGGGACGAGCTGCAGACCATGGCGCGAGAGCTTCCGCTCTCCGGCGCGATCTTCGTGACGACCCCGCAGGACTTAGCCCAGATGGATGCCGAACGCACGCTAACTCTCCTCAGAGAGAACAACGTGCCGGTGATCGGTTGGGTTCAGAATATGGCGGAGCTGAACTGCCCCCATTGCCAGAGGCAGATAGATCTGTTTGGCAGTTCCTCTAGATTGAGCGACGCGGGCCTGCCGGTGCTCGGTCGCATTCCATTCGACGTCAAGCTCTCGGCGACGGCAGACGAAGGACGGCCGCTCGTGTTAGGCGACCCTACCGGTCCGATTGCCTACGAATTCGCCAAGATTGGAAGCGCTGTTCGGCGCTGGTTAGCAGACCACGAGAACTAGAGCTCGACTCGATAGCCCTCGTACGTCGAATCGAACCCGAGACGTTCATAGAACCGATGCGCGTCGGTTCGGCGCTTGTGGCTCGTGAGTGTGAGCTTGTAGCAGCCCGCCGCTCTTGCCTGATCCAACGCATAGGTTAGGAGTTGGCGTCCATACCCGGCGCCGCGCTCCCTTTCTTCGACCACCACGTTCTCCACGGTCGCATAGGGCCGACCTTGATGGGTGATGTTGGGGATGATCAATAACACCAGCGTGCCGACGATTTCGCCGTCCACTTCCAGCACAAGCAGGCGCTGGCCATCGTTGGCGTCGACCCTGTGGAAGGCATCTCGATAGAACGCCGGGAGAGGCGGTCCGCGTTCTTCGCGCGGCGTGTCGAGCGCGAGCTGATCGAGCAACTCCACCAGACGCGGCAGGTCCGCCTCCGTGGCGTCCCGAATGCTCATACAGAGCTACTTTTCAGAGCGCTTGGAGGCGTCGGGCTTACGGCCGTTCATCTTCGTCTTCCTCAACACAGCGTCCGCCTTCTTCATCGCGGCGTCGGCCTTGCTAAACGCGGCCTTCGAGCTTTTGGAAAGCGTCCCCTTCGCCTGCGTCTTCGGCTGCGCCTTCCTCATCGCGGCGTCGGCCTTGCTCAGCGCGGCCTTCGAACTCTTGGAAAGCGTCCCCTTCGCCTGCGTCTTCGGCTTCGCCTTGCCAGTGCTGGGACGCTTTGCCTTCGCAGCAGCCTTCAGACTCTGCCGGGGCGTCCTCTTCGCTTGCGTCTTCGGCTTCGCCTTGCCAGTGCTGGGACGCTTTGCCTTCGCAGCAGCCTTCAGGCTCTGCCGGGGCGTCCTCTTCGCCTGCGTCTTCGGTCGCGCCTTGCCAGTGCTGGGACGCTTTGCCTTCGGAGCAGCCTTCAGGCTTTGCCGGGGCATCCTCTTCGCCTGCGTCTTCGGTCGCGCCTTGCCAGTGCTGGGACGCTTTGCCTTCGGAGCAGCCTTCAGGCTCTGCCGGGGCATCCTCTTCGCCTGCGTCTTGCCGTCGCCGGAGCGTTTCGCTTTCGGAGCGGTCTGCTTCGCGGAGCCAGACCTGCCATTATCGGAGGGCCCTTCTGCGTCGGGCGGCGTCTTCGGTGCGGGGCCTTCCGCCGTCGCGGCGCCCTGCTCCAGCGCCATCTCGATCGTCGCGACCGAGCCAACACTGTCGCCTTCAGCAACCTTTATCACGGCGACGCCTTGGGTCGAGCGGCCCTGGATCGAAATGCCGTCCATTCTCGTCCGCAGCACGATACCGTCCTTGGAGATCACGATCAGCTCCTGCGAGTCCTTGACCATCCGGGCCGCGACGACGGCGCCCGTGCTGTCGTTGATCTTGAACGTGATCACGCCGCTGCCACCGCGGTGATGCTTGGGATACTCCTCGATCGGCGTGCGCTTACCGGCGCCAAAGGTCGTGAGTGTGAGCAGCTGGTCGCCGGCGGACGCGACCTCCAGACTGACGGCCGTTGCGCCCTTGCCGAGCTTGATGCCTCGAACGCCCCCACTGCCCCGGGAGGCGGAGCGAAGCTCTTTCACAGGGAACCGTACGGACTGGCCGTCGGACGTGACGAAGACGACGTCATCGTCCTCGTGCGCGAGCTTCGCCGAGACGAGGACGTCCTTCGACTCCAGGTCCATGGCGATGAGGCCGGAGCGCCGCACAGACGCGAATTCTGAGAGAGGAGTCTTCTTCACTTCGCCCATCCGGGTGCCGAGCACCATGGCGTCCTTTTCGAAGTCGCGGGCAGCCACGACTGCCGTCACTTGCTCAGCCTGGTCTATCTCGATCACGTTAATCAGCGGCAGACCCTTCGCCTGCCGCGATGCGTCCGGCACCTCAAACGCCCGCAACTGGAACACGCGCCCGCGGTCTGTGAAGAAGAGGAGGCTGTCGTGCGTATCCGCGACGACGAGACGGTGCACCGCGTCAGCCTCGCGCGTCCCCATGCCGGCAATGCCGCGGCCGCCGCGCAGCTGCGGCCGGTACGTCTCAAGCGGGAGGCGCTTGATGTAGCCGCGATGACTCAGCGTGATCACGACCTCCTGGTGGGCCACGAGGTCCTCTTCGCTGTACTGCTCTGCTACCTGCGCGACGATCTGCGTTCTGCGGTCGTCGCCGTACTTCTCCTTGAGCTGTTCCACGTCCTCCCTGATCAGCAGGTCGATCTTGCGCGGGTTGGCCAGCAAGTCCTCCAACTCGGCAATCAGCTTGATGAGTTCCTGGTGCTCCTCCTCAATCTTCTGACGCTCCAGGCGCGCGAGGCGACGGAGCTGCATGTCGAGCACGGCCTGCGCCTGGATCTCCGTCAAGTCGAACGGCCTAGCCATCAGGGCGTCCTTCGCCTTCTCGGCGGATTGGGCGCCTCGGATCGTCTTGATCACCTGGTCCAGCTTGTCCAGCGCCTTGATCAGGCCCTGGAGGATGTGGTCGCGATCGCGCGCCTTACCGAGGTCGAACTCGGTCCTGCGGCGAATCACGTCTTGCCGGAACGAGATGTACTGCTCCAGCGCCGCCTTCAGGTTGATCACCCGGGGCTGGCCGTCGACGAGTGCGAGCATGTTCACGGGGAACGTGCTGCGCATCGCTGTGTGCTTGTAGAGCGAGTTCAGTACCGACCGCGGCTGGCCAGTGCGGCTCAGTTCGATGACGATGCGCATGCCATGGCGGTCGGACTCGTCTCGCAGGTCGCTAATGCCATCGACCTTTTTGTTCCGCACGAGGTTGGCGATACGCTCCACCAACGCCGCTTTATTGACCTGGAACGGGAGCTCCGACACGATGATCTGCATTTTGTTGCCACGGGCGGCCTCCTCGACGTGCGTCCTCGCCTGCATCACGATGCGTCCGCGGCCGTCGTTATAGATCTGCTTGATGGCGTCACGCTGGACGTCCTTCTTGTTACCGTCCGCGTCGTACTCGCGTTCGCTCCGCATGCGATAGATGATGCCGCCGGTCGGGAAGTCCGGTCCCTTGACGATCTCAGATAGCTCCTCGATCGTCGTCTCGGGGCTGTCGATCAGCTTGACGATAGCGTCGCAGATCTCGTTCAGGTTGTGGGGCGGGATGTTCGTCGCCATGCCGACGGCGATGCCGCTGGCGCCGTTCACGAGCAGGTTGGGCAGCCGTGCTGGCAGAAGGAGGGGCTCAGTCGTGCTGTCGTCGTAGTTGGGGACGAAGTCGACGGTCTCCTTGTCGATGTCGGCCAGCATTTCATCCGCGATCGCCGCGAGCCGCGCTTCCGTGTAGCGCATGGCTGCCGGTGGATCGCCGTCGACGCTGCCGTAGTTGCCCTGGCCGTCGATGAGCGGGTAGCGAAGCGAGAAGTCCTGGGCCATGCGCACCATGGCGTCATAGATCGCCGAGTCGCCGTGCGGGTGATAGCTCTTCATCACCTCGCCGACGACACCCGCGCTCTTCTTGTAACGAGACCCTGGACGGATTCCCTGTTCATGGAAGGCGTAGAGGATGCGGCGCTGCACCGGCTTCAGGCCGTCCTGCGCCGACGGGAGCGCGCGCGCCACGATCACGCTCATCGCGTAATCGAGGTATGACGTGCGCATCTCCTCCTCGATCTTGATTGGCCGGATGTTGCCGATGTTTGCGTCCGTGGTCATACGCTCGTCTCCCCTACTCCTCTTGACCCATCATGCGGTCTGCACGCGCTCTGGCTGGCTCTTCGCGGCCCCGAGAAAGGCCGAAAAGAGCGCCCGCTGCTGCGGAGCAAAGTGCGGATGCTCGGTTTCGGCTCGTTCCGGATGCCATTGCACGCCGACAACCCAGCGGTGCTTTTCGCTCTCAGCCGCCTCGACGATGCCGTCTGGCGACACTCCAACCGCCCTCAGCCCAGGCGCGATGGTCTCTCTCAGGACACCCTGATGGTGTCTGGAGTTGACCTGGATTTCGTCAGCTTCAAACAGCTTGTTGAGGCGGCTGCCGGCCTCTAATCGAACGTCGTGCCAGCGCGACGGGTAGCCTTCGGTCTTGTAATCGGCCCTGTGATTCGAACTCTCAATGTTCTGCAACAGACCGCCGCCCATTGCGACGTTGAGCACCTGACTGCCCCTGCAGATGGCCAGCACAGGCAGGTCCGCGTCCATCGCGGCAGTCACCAGACCAATCTCGTACTCGTCGCGTTCGGACTCTGCGATCTTCGTCCACTCGCCTGGTTCCTGTCCGTAGCGCTGGGGGTCGATATCGAGACCGCCAGTCAGTATGAGGCCGTCTAAGCTGGTAATCGAGATGTCTACGCCACGCAGGTCGACGGCATCGCCCCCTGCTTCCTCCACACGCTCCCAGTAGTCTTCGATACGTTCGCCGGGGATATCTTCCCAGCGTGTGACCCCAATGCGGGGCCGGGAATCTGGCACAGAGTCCTCCTGTCTTAGAATAGCATGTCACGAGCGCTGATTGGAGCTTGTGCGGAACCTAAGAACGCTTCGAAACGTCCTACCAGAGTGGGATGGCGTAACGCTATTCTGGAACCAGTTTAATGAGAGTACGGATACATATGATCAGCACGATTCGTCCACTTGCCTTCGCAGCGATGTCCGCGGCTATCCTACTGTTACTGAGCGGTGAACTAGCTACCGCCGGCGCTAGCGCTCCGGCGGCACCGACAGACTTACAAGCAAGGGTCGTGCACGATGCGCTGAAGATCACACTGCTTTGGGAGGACAACTCCGACGACGAGCAGCAGTTCGTCCTCGAACGCTCGTCGGCGGGACCTAATGGACCTTGGGGTATCGCGGCCCTGGTGCCCGCCGATAGCACGACGTACAACGACAGCGGCCTGAACGACAACGTCACCTACTGGTACCGCATCGCAGCGACGAACGCGGCCGGGACGTCCGACTACTCGAACGTCGCCTCGGGCACGGCCACCGATCTGCCGATGCCGCCACCCGGCGACGCTGACTGCAACGGCACCGTGACGAGTGTGGATGCCGCGCTCGTGCTCCAGTTCGACGCAGGGCTGTTCGACATCCTTGTATGTTCGCTGCTCGCGGACGCGAACCAGGATGGCACCGTGAACAGCGTCGATGCGTCGCTCATCCTCCAGCTCGTGGCCGGCCTCATCGACGACTTCGATGGACCACCGCACGAATCCGGCGTCCGTGGACTCGTGACGATCGGTCCGATCTGCCCGGTCATGCAGGAAGACGTGCCATGCCCCGACCTGCCCTTCAGCGCGAAGATCGTGATCGAGAACGATGTGGGTACCGAAGTCGCCAGCGTGGTCTCCGGCGACGATGGGCTGTTCCAGATTGAGCTAGATCCAGGAAGCTACGTGTTAGTTCCTGCATCCCCTAACCCTGGTGCGCCGCCATTCGCGGAGGAGCAGGCGGTCCGGGTCCTAGAGGACGAATTTGCCGAAGTGCTGATCCAGTACGACAGCGGTATCCGGTAGCGCGACCTGTCTCCAGTAAATGACCTGACCTAACAATACAGAGAGGCCCCTGACACGTTGGTGTCAGGGGCCTCTCACAGCCTGTACTGCTGTTCGATGCTTAGTCCAGCTCGTCTTCGTCTGCGGCGTCCTCTGCCGCCGCGGCATCGTTGATGCTTACATGGCCTTCCTGGACAATCGTTTCGTCGTCCCAATCCTCACCCTTTTTATCATCGCGGTCGCTGTCTTCCGAGTCTACGTTAGAAGCCGCACGCGATGTCTTCTCCGGCCTCGTTCCGTCCTCGATCAGACTGCCCTTCGTGTACGGCCGCACTTTCTCGGTAGCGATCGCCGCCGGAAACGACGGCCCAGCCTGACCTGGAGCCCGATGCGTCTCTTTGATGATGATTCGGCACTCCTCTCCTTCAAGACTGGTGACTGCGGCGGCGTACTCGCTTCCGCCGTCCAACAGCTTAAGGATCCGAGACCGCAGCCTGAGTTCAATGGATCCGACCGTGTCGCCGCCAACTGTTTCGACGAATAGACCGTCGCCCTTCCGCTTCAGCTGGACATGGTCTCCGGCCGTCAGCTTGATCAGGACATCCGCGTTCAAACGCTCAAGCGAAGTCAGGGCTGTCTTGCCCATCTCTTCTATGAACAGCGAAGGGTCTGCCTGGGCCGCTTCGGTCTGCGCGCCGCCAGACTTAGAGAGAGCCGTGATACGCGCTAAGTTTTTCTTGGCGATCTGGTTCGATTCATCAATGGCCAGGGCCCTCTTGTAAGCTTTCTTGGCAGCAGGAAACCGTTTCAATTGCATGAGCGCCTTACCCAACCGATTGTAGGAGTCCGTATCGCTGGGAAACGCCTCCAGAATCGCACGGTTGGCGGCCACGGCATCTTCCCAGCGATTCTCCATCGCCAGCTTCACTGCGCGTTCGCCTTGGCGACGCCGTACTTCGACTTGTTCTTCTTCCTGATACATCCTAAATCGCCGTTTCTCTAGTCCGTTTTCCGAGGGATTGTAGCGCCACCCTGGAAGCGACTGCAAGGCAGAAGATCACATAAGATATTAAATCTTTTCCACAACTCTTCTCGGCCGAATCCAGGGGTTCTGTAGAGCCGAATTCCCTACTCTACGTAGGCTGTTCACACTCCGCCAAATGGGGTGAATGGTCGGGGTGGGCAGATTCGAACTGCCGGCCTCACGCTCCCGAAGCGTGCACTCTAGCCTGGCTGAGCTACACCCCGACCTAGGTGTCCCTGCATAGTATCAGAACGTTCTTAAGAGTGTCACGTTGCTGTTGCCAGATACGAAGGCTACACTGCGCGGGAGGCGAGCCATGCACGTGCTGATGCTTTGCGCGCTTGATGTGTGGGCGCTGCGAGACGAAGGAGGAGCGCCGAGCCTCTATCGGACGCTTCAAGCGTATGGCGAGCGACGGCATCGAGTGACGCTCGTTTCGCCCACGATTGGCGCGAACGCGCAGCTGGCATCGGCCGGCCTACGTTCCACAACTCCAACAGAGCCCCCTGACATCCCTGGAGTCACTTACGAGCGCTTCCACCTCCCCAGCTTTCAGGAGTCGCGTCTACCGCTTCCGCCGTTAGCAAGGGCCGCCGACCAGAAGCTGCGGTTCGCCCTCCTCTTCCCTTATTTGGCTTCCCGTAGGGCTGCATCGGTTCTCGATCGAAAGATCGTCGACGTGATCTACGGCTACGAGGTGCATGGGGTGCTGGCGATGCGGCTGCTCAAGCGGAAGCATCGGCTTCCCACCGTCGCCCGGTTCCAAGGAACGGTGTTACATCCCCATGTCAGCAACAGACTGGCGCTCTTGCGAAGATACGAAGAGGTCCTGGCACTGCGAACTGATGCGGACCGCTACATCATGACTAACGACGGGACACGCGGCGACGAGGTCCTCGCGCGATTGAACCCTACTTCGACCGATCGGCTCAGCTTCTGGAGGAACGGCCTCGATCTCGATCGCTTACGGCCGGTCGAGCCAGCTGAGCGCGTCAAGCTGAGGGAGAAACTGGATTCGCCGACGAATGCATTCACTCTGCTGACAGCATCGCGGCTATCGCGCTGGAAGCGAGTCGACCGCGCGATAGACGCCATGCCGGAGATCGTTCGGTCTCTACCCGACCCCTTGCTGGTCGTCCTAGGCGACGGCGAGGAGCGACAGAACTTGGAGCTTCAGGCCCGCGATCTTGGCGTCGAAGCCCACGTCCGCTTCGTCGGCTCGGTGCAGCAGAAGCAGGTAGCCTCCTACATGGGCGCGGCCGATGTGTTCCTGGCGCCTGCCGACCTTTCGAACGTCGGGAATCCCCTCCTGGAAGCCATGAGCTGTGGCCTGCCGATCGTCACCGTCGATGCCGGCGACACGAAGGACCTTATTCGAGACGGCGCAACAGGACGGCTGTTACCGAACGGCGAACCCGGCGCGATCGCGAACGCGGTGGTCCAACTCGGCAACGACGAATCGCTGCGGTGCGCTCTCGGCGCCGGCGCACGACGAGAAGCCGAGAAGCGATTCTGGACATGGGAAGAACGCATGGACGCCGAACTCGAAATCGTCGAAGCGCTCGTCCACGTCGAACAAACCACGGCAGGTACGTGAGCACGTCCACTCCTACCCGCCCGCCGGCCTTCTTCGCCAACGTGAACTTCGTCTTCCTCACATTCGTAGCGAACGCGGCCCTCGCGCTGGGGGTCTCGATCTTGATCGCGCGCGCGCTGGGCCCCGAAGGGCGAGGCGTCTATGCCTTGTTCTTACTTTCGGCGTCCATTACGCAGGTCGTACTCAGCCTTGGCCTGGGCGTCTCGGCTGTCTACGAACTGGGAAAGAACACGACAACCGCCTCACGCGTCCTGGCGAACCTCCAGCAGGTAGTCGTCTTCTCCTTCGCCGTTAGCGGTGTGCTGGTGCTGCTGGCCTGGCCATTCCTGGGCGAACGCCTCCTCGACAACGACGCACCGTTTTGGGCGTTCGCGTTCGTCGTGCCGTTGTTCGTCAACTACAACGTGATCGCCACGATCCTTCAGGGACAGAGCCGGTTCCAGGCGATGAACCTCGTCATCCTGGCTCAGCCACTCGTTCTCCTTCCACTACTCGCGGTGATGACAACGGTTAGTAATGTCGATCCGACAGCAGCGATAATTGCGTGGTCGATCGCAACGCTCCTAGCCGTGCTACTGGCGCTCATCCTTCTTCGCGATGACGTACACGTAGCCGAACTCCTTAAGGTCGACGTTCCATCGTTACGACGCCAGATCAAGTTCGGCCTGCAAGGACAAGTCGGCAACCTCATCCAGCTGCTCAACTATCGCCTGGACCAATACATCGTTCTGATCTTCGTGAACACAGCAGCGGTCGGCATCTATGCTGTAAGCGTCACGATTAGCCAGGGCGTTTGGTTCGTGGCGAACGCGGTAGCGACAGTGTTGCTGCCACGTTTGACGTCGGCGGACGATGCCGAAGCCGCTCGCACGACACCGCTCGTATGTAGAACCACGCTTTTTCTGAGTGCGCTTGGAGCCTTGGGGTTGGCCGCGGTCTCACCATGGCTGGTCAGAGGGCTGTTCGGCAGCGCGTTCGAGGACGCGCTGGAGCCGCTGCTGTGGCTGCTGCCGGGGACCGTGGCGCTGGCAGGCTCGAAAGTTCTCTCGAGTTACATATTAAGTCGTGGCCAGCCGCTCACGAACAGCGCGATCACGGCAGCAACTCTCGTCATTACCCTGGGGGCAGGCTTCGCGCTCATACCGCCGTTCGGCGTGACGGGCGCCGCGATCGCCTCGTCGCTGGCGTATGGTGTTCACCTAATCCTTTCGCTCGTCGCGTACCAGAAGCTTTCGGGCAGTTCGTACACGGAAGCCCTAATCGTCCGGGCCAAGGACATTCAGTACTTGATACAGCTGGCTCGCGAACAGCTCGCTGTCACACGACGATGATAGAACGCGTCGCACCAGATCATCGACTGCGGATCGCCGTGGTCGGCGATATCGACGGGATCCACACACAGAGCTGGCTGACCTACTTCGTCGCTCGCGGCCACGATGTTCACGCCGTCTCCTACTACCTTCCGGCCCGGCCGCCGGAGGGCGTCGCCGTGCACGCACTCCGGCCCGCCGCGGGCGGCGGCGGGCGCCCCGCGAACGGGGCGCGGCCGGGCCTAGCGTCGCGATTGGTTCCACCAGGCCTGCAGCGCCTCGCGAACCTGCTGCGTTACCGTCGCGCCGGCCTTCGACGTTTGATCGATGAGATCAACCCGGACGTTCTCCACGCTCACTACCTCGTAGAACACGGCTTTTACGCGACATCGGCTAACTTTCGCCCTTACGTCGTAAGCGCTTGGGGATCGGACGTGCTGGTGGACGCGGCCCACTCCACCCTCAATCGAGCGATCGCCCGCTTCACGCTGCGGCATGCGTCCTTGGCTACGGCCAACAACCGACACATGGCTCGCGAGATGGTGCTGAAGCTGGGAATCGATAGAGCGGCCGTTCAGCACATCGTACTAGGGATCCCGCGGGAGTACATCGCGGGCGCCACGCGTTCGGCTGAAGAGGCGAAAGACGCTACTCCGACGATCATCAGTTCGCGATCTCTCGACTCGCCTCTCTACAACATCGATTCGCTCATTCGCGCGATGGAGATCGTTCACCAGCGCTTGCCATCCGCGAACCTCGCGATCGCCGGCGAAGGCAGGCTGCGCCCACAACTCGAATCGCTCGCGGGTTCGTTAGGCCTGCAAGACACCGTGCGATTCGTGGGCCAGCTTTCGCAGGACGCGCTCCGACAGGCGTTCATCGATGCTGACGTCTTCGTTTCGGTACCTTCTTCCGACGGCACTTCTGTGGCACTTCTTCAGGCCATGGCTGTGGGAGCATTCCCCATCGTCTCCGAAATCCCCAGCCAGGAGGAGCTGGTCAAGCAGGGCAAAAGCGGGCTGCGCGTCCCACCACAAGATCCCAAAGCGATAGCGGAGGCGATTGTACGCGCCATCGAAGACCGGGACCTGCGGCGAAACGCCGCCGAACGAAATCGGAGCTTCGTTGAGGAATACGGCGTGCTGGAGACGAACATGGCTCGCATGGAGGCTTGGTATTACAGGCTTGCTGGCCGAACCGGCGAGATAGACACGGCCCGCCAGATAGACACGGATGCATGATGTCTGGCCATCTTGACACCTGATGCGTAAACTCTTCGCATAATGCGCGTCGTATATCTAGCGGATGCCCCCTACATCCATACCCGGCGCTGGGTGGAGTACTTCGCCGCCGCTGGATGGGACACGCACGTCGTTTCGTTTCGTCCCGCGGAGATCACGGGAGCAGCCGTCCACTACGTCGATGGCTTCGAGCGCATCGGCAGGGCCCGCTATCTGGTCCATGCGGCTCGTGTCCGCCGAATCGTCAGGGAGCTGCGCCCAGACATCCTCCACGCGATGCACCTCACCAGCTACGGGTTCCTTGCCGCCCTCTGCGACATACACCCGCTGCTGACATCGGTCTGGGGTACAGACATCCTGGAGGCTCCAGCTTGGACACCTCTTCACAAGAGGCTCACACGCTTCGCTCTAAAGCGCGCGGATCACGTGACCGCCACCGGTCTGGCGCTAGCCAGTGCGACACTTAGATACATGCCGGAGCGCGAGCAAGTAACTGTAGTGCCGTTCGGCGTGGATTTGGAGCGCTTCAGCGCCACAGAGCGACAGCCCCGAGATCAGCAGACTGTCATCGGAACAGTGAGCCGGCTCTCAATGGAGAAGGGGCTCGATGTCTTACTAAAGGCTAGCGCTCTGGTCATTAGCGATCATCCGGACATAAAAGTCGTCATCGCGGGCGACGGTCCGGAGCGAGCGAAGCTTGGGCGCCTGACCCGGGATCTGGATATCGAGGCTAACGTCACGTTCCTGGGCGAGATTCCGCATGAAGGGGTGCCGTCTGCGCTCGCGACCTTCGATGTGTTCGCGATGCCGTCGCGGGCCGAGGGGTTCGGCGTCGCCGCCATCGAGGCCGCCGCGATGGGCATCCCCGTCGTCGGCTCGGACGTGCACGGCATTCCAGATGTCGTGGACCACAACGAGACGGGCCTCCTGGTTCCACCCGGTGATGAACAGGCCTTAGCACGGGCAATCGCGCGGCTGGCTGATGACGTGCGGTTGCGGAAGACGATGGGCGACAACGCTCTGGCTTTGGTGACAGAGCGTTATGACTGGCGCGAGAACACCGCTCAAATGGAGCGCATCTACAATGACATGGTGCGAACGTTTACAGAACACACCACCCGTGCTACCGTGACCGAAAGCTGACCCGTACGCTGAGCGTCCTCATGGCTGAAGAGTTCCCATTTGTCTCCGTAATCGTCCCAATGCGCGATGAAGAGCGCTATATCGAACGCTGTATCAGAAGCCTGACAGCGCAGGACTATCCCCGCGACCGTTTCGAGGTCATCGTCGTCGACGGCGGCTCGGAGGACGGCTCGCGAGACGTAGTCGAGTCGCTGTGCCGCGAGTTTGCATCGCTTCGCCTCATAGAGAATAGAGACCGACAGGCGGCGCGCGGGCTCAACCTCGGCTTAGCGTACGCGGAGGGGGACGTCATCGCCAGGTTAGACGGGCACGCCGTGGCGGACCCCAACTTCATCCGGGAGAGCGTCGCCGCGATACAGCGCACGGGCGCGGATGTGGTCGGCGGTCCCATTACATCGCTGGGAGAAGGAGCCATCGGCGAAACGATCGCGTTAGCCATCTCTTCTCCGTTTGGAGTCGGCAACGCTACCTTCCGATACAGCACCAAGGAGGAGTGGACGGATACCGTCGCATTCCCCGCTTACCGCCGCGATGTCTTCGACCGCTTCGGAACGTTCGCAGAGATCGAGGCCGGCGAGGATGACGAGTTCCACTACCGCATTCGCGACGGCGGCGGACGGATCCTCCTTACGCCTAGTGTCAGATCGACCTACTACGGACGCCGGACCTACTGGGAGCTGGCCCGACAATACTTCTCGTATGGACAGGCGAAGGTCGTTGTCCTGTCACGCCACCCGCGCCGCACGCGGCTGCGACAACTCGCCCCGGCATGCCTCATACTAGCCATCATAGGTACGGCTATCGCGGCGGCGTTCGGCGGCCTCATGCTCTTACCGCTGGCCGTGCTGGCCGGCCTGTATCTCGGCACATCCATCGGGTTCTCTCTAAGCATCGCCAGACATAATGGCTGGCAACATGCGATTCGACTGCCTCTCGCTTTCGCCTGCATGCACATGGCATACGGCCTAGGATTCCTCAGCGGCCTCGTACGCCGGTCGTTCGGACAGCCTGTCGCGGTGCCGAAAGAAGCCGAGGCGCCATGACCACAGCGGCCCTCGCGAACCGAATCGAGGAGGACGATGCGCAGGTGCTGTACGCGCACCTGAGCCGCGCCGACCGATACATCCACACAACTCGAGACTCGGCGTTCTTGACGCTCCTCCACCGCAGCGGGATCGATACGTTGGGTGGACTCGATATCGTCGAAATCGGATGCGGCACTGGGTCTCTCATCCGCACGCTCGTTCACCACGGTGCTGATCCAAGCCTTGTTGAAGCTATCGACATGAGTTCCGCGCGCGCGTCGGCTACACGCCAACATCATCAGCGAGTAGCGCAGGCGGACGCGTCAGCGCTCCCATATGCGGACGCCAGCTTTGATCTTGTACTGGCCTTCACGTCGTTCAGCGCGATGTTGGAGGACGAAACGCGTTTCAGCGCCGCTTCAGAGAGCATGCGCGTGCTCCGACCAGGCGGCATCGCTGTGTTGTACGACTTTCGCATCAATCCGACAAACCGCGACGTTCGGCCCGTACGCAAAGAGCAGATCCGGGAATGGTACTCTGGCCATCGCCTGGAGATCGAACGAGTGACCCTCGCTCCACCAATCGTACGAGCGCTCAGGGGCATGCCGGCGCTGTGCCGCCCGTTGGAGCGCATACCGTGGCTGCGTACGCATCTGCTGGCAGCCATCGCCAAAGAGGCTTGATGAGCAAAACCAGCCAAGCCACAGCCGTCGAGCCGTTTCTCCCCTTCGCCCAGCCCGACATCAGGCAGGAGGAGATCGATGAGGTCGTCGACACACTAAAGTCGGGCTGGCTTACAGCCGGCCCAAAGGTGCAGACCTTCGAGGAGGGCATTCGCGAAGTCACGCAGGCCGAGCACGCCGTCGCGCTGTCTTCCTGCACCGCCGGCATGCACCTGGCACTACTGGCGCTCGATATCGGTCCTGGTGACGAAGTGATCACGACGCCCCTGACGTTTGCCGCGACCGTAAACGTCATCCTCCATGCCGGCGCCACGCCGGTCCTTGCCGACGTCAGCGAGCGCGACTTCAACATCGACCTTGGCCAGATCGAAGCCAGGTTCACCGATGCGACGAA
>JADFPV010000081.1 GCA_022562155.1 Chloroflexota bacterium | reverse complement strand
GACCGGAGTCCGCGGCCAGTTCTGTCATGTCACCGACATCACCCCGACCGTGCTCGACGTGACCGGCATCAGCGTGCCGGACGAATTCGGTGGGCATCCCCAGATCCCGCTCCACGGCAAGAGCCTCTCGTACACGTGGGACGAGCCTGAGGCTCCAACGCGGCGAGGGCCTCAGTACTTCGAGCAGTTCGGCCATCGCGGTCTCTGGAAGGACGGCTGGAAGGCGGTCACTTATCATCGTAAAGGCGACGATTTCGACACCGAAGATTGGGCGCTCTACCACCTCGACGAAGACTTCTCGGAAGGCCACGATCTCGCCGGCGAGCAGCCGGAGAAGCTCAAAGAGCTCGTCGACTTCTGGTGGACAGAGGCCGAGATGTACGACGTTCTGCCGCTGGACGACCGCACGATTGAGCTGTTCGGCGGCTCACCTCGCCCTGGCACGCCGCACGATCGCGATGAGTACGTCTACTATCCTCCGCTGTCGCATGTCCCGGCGGACGCATCGCCGCGCCTAGGCGGCCGCGCATGGACGATTTCGGCGGATGTGACCGTGCTGGAAGGTGGCTGCGAGGGCGTGCTTTACGCGCGCGGCAGCCACAATGGCGGGCACACGTTCTTTATCAAGGACGGCAAGGTCCAGTTCGATTACAACGCGTTAGGCGAACACTTCCGCGCGGCCGGCGCAGCCGAGCTTGGACCGGGAAAGCACATCATCGAGGCGAAGTTTACGCGCGATGGGCAGGCCGGACGCCTGGCAGTGGCGGTCGATGGCGAAGAGGTCGGCACAACCGAGATCACGAAGATTGTCCGCATGCTGAGTTCGACCGGCGTCGACATCGGCGCCGATCGTCTCTCGACGGTCGTGGACGATTACACAGGCCCGTTCGCGTTTACAGGAGAGCTGCACAAGGTGACGTTCAGGACCCGGAGCCCACAAACCCAGAAAGACATCGAGGCGCTGGCGCGCACCGAACTAGCGAAGGAGTAGCCATGGAAGCACTGCGCACGCCAGATGATCGATTCGAGAACCTGCCCGGATACGACTTCGAGCCCAACTACATCGAAGTACCGGACGGGGAGGGTGGTCAACTCCGCGTCCACTACATCGACGAGGGGCCCGCGGACGCCAACCCGGTGCTGATGATGCACGGTGAGCCGTCGTGGTGCTACCTCTACCGGAAGATGATCCCGGGCATCGTCGCGGCGGGCCATCGAGCCGTCGCGCCGGACCTGATCGGCTTCGGCAGGTCAGACAAGCCCGCTGAAAAGAGCGACTACACGTTCCAGCGACACGTCGACTGGATGACTTCCTGGTTGGAGCAGATGGACCTACAGAACATCACGTTCTTCGGCCAGGACTGGGGATCGCTCATCGGCCTGCGGCTTGTGGCCGAGAACCCGGACCGGTTCGCCAGGGTCATCATCGGGAATGGCGGCCTGCCTACGGGAGAAGGCACGCCCGGCAAGGCGTTCATGGCTTGGCAGAAGTTCTCGCAAGAGTCGCCCACGTTCGACATCGGTCGCCTGATCAATGGCGCGACGACAACGAAGCTCTCTGACGACATCGTCGCTGCGTATGATGCGCCGTTTCCGGACGATACGTACAAAGCAGGCGCCCGCATCTTCCCGTCGCTCGTGCCAACGACGCCCGACGATCCGGCGGCACCCGCAAACCGCAAGGCGTGGGAGGTGTTGATGAAGTGGGAGAAGCCGTTTCTGACCACGTTCAGCGACTCGGACCCCGTGACCAAGGGCGGGGAGCGCGCCTTCCAGGGCCGCGTGCCCGGCGCAAAAGACCAGCTTCACGTCACAATCGAGAACGCGGGCCACTTTCTTCAGGAAGACAAGGGCGAGGAATTGGCCCGCATTGTTGTAGACTTCATGGCGCAAACGAAGGCGTAGCCTTCGTCGCGCTGACGAAGTTGTAGACTTATCGAGCGAGAACGAAGTAACGAGGAGAACTCACGATGAAAATGCACGTCGAACCGATTCCAACAGTATCAGACGGAATCAATGAGATCAGGTCAAAGACGGCCGCAATCGTCAATGAGGACATCCTGCCCAACGAGAAGATCCTCTGGGCGTGGCGGGGCGATGGCCGTTACACAGAAGACGATGTCAAGGAAGCCAAACATCTGCGTAAGCGGATCCAAGACAGGGTACGAGAGGAGGGGCTGTGGGCCCCGCACTTGCCCAAAGAGTACGGCGGCTCTGAACTGGGTTTTCTGGAGCATGCCTACATGAACGAAGTGTTGGCCTATGTGCAGGGTGGCGCTTCGCTCTTCGGCGTCGTTGCGCCAAACTCCGGCAACCAGACGATCCTGGTCAAGTATGGCACGGAGGAGCAGAAGAAGAAGTGGCTCATACCCCTGATCGAGGGCAAAATGCAGTCCGGCTTCTCGATGACCGAGCCCGACTCGGCCGGCTCCGACCCTCGCTCGATCAAGACGACGGCGCGCCGCGACGGCGACGAATGGGTGATCAACGGCCACAAGTGGTTCACGTCCAACGGCAAGGCGGCCGACTTCTTCATCGTCATGTGCCGGACGGAGGACCCGGATGGTCCCGCTGACCGCAACGGCAAGATGACGCAGATCATCGTGCCTAAGGAGACGCCCGGCGTGAACGTCGTCCGCGGGATTCCGGTCTGGGGCCAGCGCGACAGCGACCACTGCGAGATCATCTACGACGACGTGCGCGTGCCGGTCACGAACCAGCTTGGCCAGACCGGGTCCGGCCATGCAGCCGCGCAGGACCGGCTGGGCGCTGGCCGCATTTTCCACTGCATGAACTCGATAGGGCAGATGTGGCGCGCCTTCGACCTGATGATAGAGCGCACGATGACGCGCGAGGTGCACGGCGGCTTGCTGGAGACGAAGCAGTTCATTCAGGGGTTCATTGCCGACTCCTACATCGACATCCAGGCTGCCAGATTGATGACGATCCACACTGCCGAGAAGATCGAGAGTGGTGCTGACCCGCGCACGGACATCTCCGCGATCAAGGTCTTCGTTCCCGCCGCTTACGAGCGCGTCGTCGACCGCGCGATCCAGGTCTGGGGAGCGGCCGGTATCACCGGCGACTTGCCGCTTGCGGGCATGTACCACGGCGCGCGCACGCTGCGTTTGGCGGATGGGCCGGATGAGGTGCACCGCATTCTGATCGCAAAGAATATCCTGAAGCGTTATCACGATGGGATGAGTTGGGACTTCGGGAACTAGGAGGTACGCGAGATGGGCAACGTCTTGGAGATCACGAATGACGGCCACGTCCGAAAGCTGCGGTTAAACAGGCCGGAGAAGAAGAACGCCCTCTCCGACGAGCTCGCCTGGGGCATTATTAGCGCGGTGGAGGAAGCCGCCAAGGACGATTCGGTCTGGATCATTGCTATCACGGGCACGGACGACGCATTCTGCTCAGGCCTTGACCTGACACCGTCGGGGAACGGTACGCATCCCTATTTTTCGTCGCAGGACGCGCTGCTCGACGACCTCGGCTGGGTCGGTAAGTTCCCGCTGGTGCTGCGAGAGCAGTGCGATAAGCCGATCGTCGCGGGCATTAACGGCGTTGCCGTCGGTGCTGGTTTCTCGCTCGCCATGGCGTCGGACATCCGCCTTGCAACGGAGAGCGTTCGCCTCATCGCAGGCTATCCCCGCATCGGAGGATCGCCGGACGGCGGGCTTTCGTGGACGCTCTCGCAGGCCATCGGCTACGAGCAGGCGATGCGTTTCCTGCTGGAGAACCGTACCGTCGGCGCGGAGGAAGCGCTGAAGCTTGGCATTGTAGGCGAAGTCGTGCCCGACGATACGTTCGGCGAGCGCTTTGATGAGTACTGCCAGTCGCTTACGAACCTCTCGCCGATCACGGCGCGGCTGACCAAGCGCGTGGTGCGCCACGCCACCGCCCTAGAAGATCCTGAGTCGCATTTCCGCTACGAGCTACAGAGCATCACGCGTGCGTTCAGGAGCCAGGATGGTCAGGAGGCGCAGAAGGCGTTTCGGGAGAAGCGCACACCGGAGTTCCAAGGGCACTAGATTGCCAGAACTCCCGCACGATGATCCGGTCATCGAGAAGCTGCTCCAGGGCGCGTATCTAGCGCGGCTAGCATATATTGGCCTCGACGGACGGCCTCGCGTGGTGCCCATCTGGTACGCGTACATGGATGGCGAGTTCATCATGGTAACCGGCCCTAAAGCCGAGAAGGTTCCAGCGCTGGAAAAGAATGGCGCCGTCGCGATTACGATCGACTCCGACAAGCCTCCGTACAGCGTGCTCCTCGTGAACGGCGACGCGACGGTCGAAATGACAGAGGGTATGGCCGCCGAGTACCCGGACATCGTCCAACGCTACCTTGCGGGCGCCGCGGAAGCCTATCTAGCCGGCATGCGCGACCGCATCCGCGAGCAGCGACGCATCCGCGTCGTCCCTCGCTCGTGGCGCGTCCTAGATTTCGTCAAACGCTTCCCCAAGAGCCTACGGTAGCGAGAGGAGCTGGCTATGTCAGAAATGTTCGTCGAGTCGCTGCGGAATCGGATCGGCGCGATTAATACGCTGTACGAGCGTTGCGTCTCTGACATGACGCTCGAACAGGTGAACCACCAGGAGCGGGCAGGGGTGCTGCCGATTGCGTTTAGTTTGAGCCATTACATCCGCTCGCAGGACCAGTCTATGAGCGGCCCGTTTCTCGGCGAACCTTCGTTCTGGGTAGCGGGCGGCTGGGCGCAGAAGATCGGTGTCACGGTCGACAAGCTCGGGCGTGAGGAGAGTGTTGAGGAGATGGAGCACATCCGCTTCGCCGACTTCGAGGCCTGGAAAAGCTACCAGGCCGGCGTCCTCGCTCGGACGGACAGCGTCGTGGACGGCCTTACGGAGGAAACGTTGTCGGAAGTCCTCATGCCAAAGCTGCCACCAAACATGCAGAACATGTATTGCGCTCTGGTGATCAAGGACGGGCCCTTTCGCAAGCTGGACGTGCTGGAGTGTTTCGTCTACCAACACGGGCTACGCCACATGGGCGAGATCGAACATGGCCGCGCGCTCGTTGGCCTGCAGGGCATGACTAGCTAGACAGATTGCTCGCTTCGAAGGCCCAAGATAGAATGCGGTGAGCATCGGCAAAATAGCATTCCCCGGTAGCTCAACGGTAGAGCGAGCGGCTGTTAACCGCTAGGTTGTAGGTTCGAGCCCTACCCGGGGAGCCATACTACAGAAATCTCCGCCGAATCTCTCCCGCCTATCGATCGCGAATAGCGGTGCGTACAAAGCCTTCGGTGTGATGCTCGTAATCTCCTTGCCCTCTACGACCATCGACTCGAACACTGTACGCACAAAGTCCCGCTGGTGCTGACGCGAGCCTTCCGCCTCGTGGGCGGTGAGATCGTTTGGATGTCGGTACGTGCTCTGAATCGCGAACGGTTACGGGGGTGAGTCAGGTTATCTCATCGTCCCAGCGCAGTGTCGGAGGTTCCCACACCTTGACAGCCTCCCGAGACGCCGTACAGAATTGGGTGCTGATGGCCGACTGCGGTTCCGCGCATCGAAGACCTCCGCTCATGCTTGGTTGCTGCAGGAGACTCCGGATGCACGCGTCAGCTTTGGCCGTGGTGTAGTCAATGGCTAAGCTCCGTGTCGTACTGATTGCCCTCGCGACGCTGGTAGCCTTCTACTTCGCGATGCCGGTTCAGTCACAAGGCCAGACGGTGGGCCTGCTGCAGAACGACCAGGGGTCCTTCGTTGGCTACACCTTCTTCTCACCGCTCCCCTCTGAAAAGGCGTATCTCATCGACAACAATGGCGAGCTCGTGCACTCCTGGGACATCGGCCCGGGGCTCTCTTCCTACCTGCTGGAGGACGGCTCGGTGATCCACACCGCCGACATCATCTATAATCTGAAGTACATCTGGGGTGGTCAGACAGGCGGCGTCCAGCGCTACGACTGGGATGGCAACCTGATCTGGGAATACACCTACTCCGACCGCGGCCCCGACTTCGAATACCACCTCCACCACGACCTTGAGGTGCTCCCGAACGGGAACATCCTGATGATCGCTTGGGAACGCCAAACCGTGGCCGAGGCCGTCGCCGCGGGGCGCGATCCGGACTCTCTCGAAGGTGAAATGCACTCGCTTCGGCTGATCGAGGTGGAGCCCGTCGGCCCAACGGGCGGCAACATCGTCTGGGAGTGGAACGCCTTTGACCACCTCACCCAGGACTTCGATGCGACGAAGGACAACTTCGGTGTGGTCGCGGACCATCCCGAGCTGATCGACGTCAACTTCTCCGACGCCAACCTGTTCGGTGAAGGCGAGCCGGACTGGCTGCACACAAACTCCGTTGAGTACAACCCTGAACTCGACCAGATCCTGGTGAGCGTGCGACACTTCAGCGAGATCTGGGTCATCGACCACAGCACAACGACCGAGGAGGCGGCCTCACACAGCGGAGGCACGGGCGGAAAGGGCGGCGACTTGCTCTATCGCTGGGGCAACCCGGAAGCCTATGGGGCCGGCGACGCCGACGACCAGCAGCTCTTCGTCCAGCACGACGCCAGGTGGATTGAGCCGGGGCTGCCCGGCGCGGGGAACATTCTGGTCTTTAGCAACGGGCCTCGGCCGGCCGGTGACATCTCCTCCGTGGAAGAGATTGTGCCCCCCGTCGACGGGCTTGGGAACTACACGCTCACGCCAGGCGAGGCGTACGGCCCGGCGACGCCGGTCTGGAGCTACTCCGACCCCGGCGCATTCTATTCGAAACTAGTCTCCAGCGCTCAGCGCCTACCGAACGGCAACACGCTCATCAACGAGGGCAGCAGTGGGGAGTTTTTCGAAGTAGACCCCTCTGGCTCCATCGTCTGGAGGTACGTGAACCCGGTCGGGACCGATGGCCCACTCACGCAAGGAGATCCCAGACCGGAACTAGGGTTTGCCGTCTTCCGGGTCACTCGGTACGCGCCGGATTATCCTGGACTCGCCGGTCGAGACCTTACGCCGGGAGGGCCGCTAAGCACGGCTCGCTTAGGAGACGTCGACTGCGATGGCGATGTCAGCAGCATAGATGCCGCCCTGATCCTGCAACTAACTGCCGGCGTCGTCACGTCCCTGTACTGTCAGGAGTCCGGCGATGTCGACGGAGACGGCGACACGACGAGCATCGATGCTGCCCTTATCCTGCAGTTCACGGCGGGGTTGTTGAACACACTGCCGGCGTAAGGGCGGAGTCTGCCGCCTGGACGTTCCCTTCGCCGCTGGATGTACGATGTGTAAAGCGCTGCATAGTGGTTCTAAACTTGAGCTCGGGGCCAGGTGCGCTAAGTATGAGAAATGGCAGAGTGCGCTCCCGGAAAGAAAGATGTCCTGTGATGATGAATGTATGCAACGTGCTGATTGTCAGCCTGACCGCCACTGTGCTGCTGCTTGCATCAACTTTTTCGGCTAGTGCGGACGGCCTGACAGTTGGGCTTTTGCTGAACACTGAACGGGCTTTCGATGGCTACACTCTGTTCACCCCGATTACCGAGGGAAATGCGTACTTAATCGACAACGCTGGCAGGGCTGTTCACTCATGGGACAAGGGCATGGGTGGCAACGCGACTCCGTACCTGCTAGAGGACGGCAGCGTGATTCGCTTGAACCGAGGGATTACACAGCATGCTTGGGACGGTTCACTCGTTTGGGACTTTGTTTACAGCAGTCCAAAGTACCTGGGACATCATGACATTGAGGTGCTGCCAAATGGCAACGTGTTACTCATCGCCAAGGAGTTCATGACGGCTTCGGAAGCGATCGCTGAGGGAAGGGACCCAGGCGCGCTTAACACCGGTCGACTAGAGTCGGAGAAAATTGTAGAAGTCCGTCGAACTGGCCCCACGAGCGGCGAAATCGTCTGGGAATGGCGTGTCTGGGATCATCTGATTCAGGATTCTGATCCTACCAAAGACAACCACGGAGTAGTCGGCGAGCTTCCCGAACTAATCGACATCAACTTTGGTGAAACGAACCCAACTGGAGGGGACCATGACTGGCTGCACGCTAACGCCGTCGACTACAACCCAGAACTTGACCAGATTGCAATAAGCGTTCGGCAGTTTGGTGAACTCTGGATAATCGATCACAGCACGACGACCGAGGAGGCGGCTTCACACAGCGGAGGCGGAAGCGGAATGGGCGGAGACTTGCTCTATCGATGGGGAAACCCAGCGTCCTATCGAGCTGGAGGTCCCGAAGATCAGCAGCTATTTGTCCAGCATGATGCTCAATGGATAACCCCGGGTCTGCCGGGCGAGGGCAATCTGCTGATCTTCAACAACGGTTGGGGCCGGCCTGAAGGGTTGCTGTCCTCTGTCGAAGAGATCGTGCTACCTGTCGATAGCTCGGGCAGCTATCCCCTTGCCTCCGGCGAGGCGTTTGGGCCTACGGAGCCCGTCTGGTCGTATTTAAATGGCCCAGAGTTCTTCTCCAGCATTATTTCTGGCGTCGGACGGCTTCCAAATGGAAACACGCTCATTACGTCCGGTGTGCAGGCGACCATCTTTGAAGTGACCCCGGATGGCGAGACGGTCTGGAAGTACATCAATCCGCTTGAAGGGCGCGGACCTCTGACGCAGGGCGATCCCGTACGGTCGGATGGGTTTGGCGGTTCGAATCAGGTGTTCCGGGCCATTCGGTACGCACCGGATTATCCTGGACTTGCTGGCCGAGACCTGACGCCAGGAGGGCCGCTTGAGATCGTCCTCGACTCGGACGATGATGGCCTCTTCGATCACGAAGAGACCAAGATCTACGGTACTGATCCTGAGGATGCGGATACTGACCTCGACAGCCTCTCCGACGGCGACGAAGTCCTGGTCTACGGGAGCGACCCTCTGCTGGCGGACACGGACGGCGATGGCCTTTCCGATGATGCCGAAGTCCTGATTTACAGCACCGACCCTACGCTTGTCGATACCGACGGCGATGGCTTCTCGGACAACGACGAAATCTTCCTCCGCGGCACGGACCCGCTACGTGCAGAGCTTCTGGGAGACGTCAACTGCGACTACGATGTCAGCAGCATCGATGCCGCCTTGATCCTGCAACTCACTGCCGGAGTCGTCTCGTTCCTGTTCTGTCAGGAGTCCGCCGACGTTAACGGAGACGGGGAGACGACGAGCATCGATGCTGCCATCATCCTGCAGTTCACAGCGGGGTTGTTGAGCACACTGCCGGCGTAAGGGGGCCTAACCAGGGTCGTCGGACGCCGTATATCTCCAACATCCGGGTGCTGCCTGATCCCAGCGAGTCATCGGCCTCGTTGCGTCTGGAGTCGATGCCTATCGTCGGAGAGTCAGCTCCGCGCGGACTCAAGGACGTACGCCTGCTCCATGAACACGCCTCGGAGGAGGGTGTGGCTGCGAACGAGGCGCAGCCCCGCCTTCGCGAACTCATCAGGAAGGTCACCTGGTGGTACGAAGTAGCGCGGCAGCCGACGCCGCAGGAGCAGGCCGTAGAAGAGCCACCAGAGCGCGAGCCGGTGCGGCTGATACACGGCGATCACTCGTTCTCGAGCGACCCGTCCCAGCTCACGCAAAACGTTCAGGCGCGCCTCCTCGGGCAGGTGCACCAACAGGCGGAAGCACATCGCTACGTCAAAGCTATCGTCCGCGAACGGCAGCGCTTCACCATCGCCGCGCACCAGTACAGCTCCGCCCTCCGACAGCTTTTCTCCGACCTCCATCATCGCGAGCGAGATGTCTGAGCCGACGACGTGGTGCCCTTTCGATGTGAGGTAGCGTGCCATCCGCCCGGTACCCACGGGCAGATCCAGCACCTGAAGCCGGGCCTCCAGCCCCTCCATGGCCTTGTCTAGCAGCCGCCGCTCCAGCCAGTCGACAGAGCGGCCGCGCAGGCCCCGGAAGCGCTCGGCATCATAGGCCGCCGCGATCTCTTCCTGTTGGTAGTGATCCTTCGCCTTGTACGACGTCATGCCGCGGACAGGGTTCCCAGCGCGTCCATTGCTTCCGACAGCCTCTCTCGATCAAATCGTAATCGATAGCACTCGACGCTGAGCAGGCAGGCCTCCAACGCCTGTCGCCACCCTACCCCGGCCTGATCATGGCCGGCGAGCGACTGCAGGCGCAGTGAGATGTCTCCATAGGCTTCCTGATGCACGGCATCGCGTTCGACGAACCGATCAATCAGCTCGTCCTCGCTCATCGGCCCCATCGCGGGGCTCCCGCTCGCGGAAGC
This sequence comes from Chloroflexota bacterium, assembly GCA_022562155.1. Lineage (GTDB taxonomy): Bacteria > Chloroflexota > Dehalococcoidia > DSTF01 > RBG-16-68-14 > SZUA-185. The sequence goes on along the minus strand of JADFPV010000081.1, from coordinate 2,452 downwards.
TGGCTCCAGCCAGACCACACGCTTCACATCGGCTCCACTGTCGGCCACCTTCATCCCTAGCTCCTCTGGCCGCACGTGGCTCAAAGGTTCCAGTCGCCGTTGGGTCAGCCTCGTGAGGAACTCGGCGACCAGCAACCCGGCCCGTCTCGAAGTCGAGAGCTTGTCCGCCGCGCCTGGTACCAACGCCAGCGACGTACGGCGCAACGCCAACGACCTCACCACAGGGCTGACGTGCCCTGCGCTGCTCAGGCCCACGTATTCATCTCCAACGAACCGCGAGCCGTGACCGAGGCTGCCGAGTAGCAGGCTCGTCTTGCCAGCGCCGGTAGGTCCGGCGATCACTGTCGCGCCACCGTCATCCTCGTAGGCGCCGCCGGGGATGAGCGCTACGCCTCGCATCGCAAGCTCGTAGCGCAACGCCGGCAGCAGCGCGATATGCATTGCCAGATACTCGCGCATTGCCGGACTGCGAAACCTCAGTCTCCACGCCTCACCGGTGCGGTCGATTTCGCAACTCCAGGGCACCGCCTTGTAGACCGCTCGGGTGGTCATAGCCGCGTTATTTTCGTGTCCAGCACTCCCTCCAAGGTCCAATACGACTCCGGGTTCGCCATGAGCCACTTCCGGCCCGAACGTACGAGAGAGGAGGGCCGGCCTCCGTCGCCTCGTGCGGACCGAGAACGTAATATTGGGCGAAACGGCGTATCGCCAACTAGGCATCGCTACGGACCCCCACGCACCCCTCCAAAGGTAGGGGAGCCTTTCGTAGAAGAGCCAGGAGTGATCCGGTGGGGCTGGACGTAGGTTGATCCACTGTGCTCCTGAGTATAGCACCGACTTTTCGGCGGGCCGAATCGCCCTGAGTGTCGAAAACTCTCGTTATGGTAGGCTAGTGAAACTGCGGCTGGTAGTTGTCAGCGCGCGTAATAGGGGAACAGAGGCGTTCGTTTCTTCAAGATGAACGTTGGTGAGGTGGTGAGGGAGTGGCTGAAGAAGCAGTCCTGACAGGTTCGGCTTCCTGTAGCTACGGCAGGGCTGATCGAGAGACGAATGGCTGAACAAAGCAACCCAGCGGAGGCCACGTCGAATCGTCCCCAGCTAGCGGAGACGCAGCTAGTTTGGAACATCGTCCGGGCGTTCCTTGTTGGCCCGGCAGTCTTGTTGTGTCTGCTCATCGCATACGAGACCGACATCCTCTTAGAGCTCCCCGCCTATCCGGCCACCGTCGCGGCGTTTCTGATCGTTGTCGTCGTACCCGGGGCGGTTCTGCAGGCGGTGCTTCTAAAGGGAGGCGACTTTGGCCCTCTAGAGCGTCTTGCGATCGCGTTGCCGCTAGGGCTGGGAGTCGCCGCCATCCCCGGCCTGATCGTCCTAGAGAGACACACTGACCTTCAAGAGTTCGCCATCCTCCATGCAGTCTTCGCAACGTCGGCATGTGGCCTGTCGATGTTCTTCTGGCGCAGTGAGCGGCAAGACGAACCCAGAAAAGAGAGCGGCGGTCCAGGACGCTTCCTGTTGATCGGCTTACTGCTTGTGGTTGCGGCCGGAGTGGTGACGACGCCGCTTTGGGCCGAGGGACGCATCTCTGCCGATTTCGATGACTGGACGTATCTCGCCTACGCAAACGACTACGTCGAGTCGGACGACATTAACGCGGCAGAGCCGTTCTTCGGCACCGGAGACTCCGTAAACCCCCGCATGCGAAGCAACGTTTGGGTATTGCTGCAGGCCCAAGTCGCCGATATGGCGGGGGTTCCGGCGAGCGAAGCGCTCCTCGAGTATCTGCGGCCACTGCTGACCGTGTTCACCGTTCTGGCGACGTTCGCGCTGACGCGCACGCTGTTCAAGAACACGACAGTCGCGCTGCTAGCGGTCTGTTTCCAGCTCGGCTATGCATTGACCGATCTCTCCGCGCATGAAGGGCTGGGCCGAAATCTCTTGATTCGAATCAGCGAAGACAAGATGATCGGGGCCTTTCTCATCTTCCCCATAGCGCTGATCTTCTTGATGCGCTACATCGATAGCCGATCTCTTCATGCCTACGCGGGATTTAGCATCGTCGTGCTCGGGCTCGCATTCGTGCATCCTGTGCCGCTGATGTTCCTAGCGACGACGATCGGCGCCTTTGCGTTCGTGCGGTGGTTCTCGAATCGATCGCTCGTTGTGTTACGGGAGTTTGGGCTGCTGCTCGTGCCGGTCGGCTTGGCGTCGATCTGGCCCTTCGTCCAGCGTCAGCTCCTGATTGACGTGGCGCCGGAGCTATTTGGCACCGAGGCCAGCGCAATTACCTTCCGCGATGAGTTCCATGTCGTCGAAGTCGGGGCCGGCCTCCTGATCGGCAACTACCACATGATCTTGCATCCGCTAATGATCGCCGGAATTGTGCTCGTGCCGCTCGCTTGGCTTGTAAATCGGGAATCGACAGGTGGCCAGCTCGTTCTGGCGATCACGG
>JADFPV010000080.1 GCA_022562155.1 Chloroflexota bacterium | reverse complement strand
GGTCGGCGCGTACTCTAGCAGCATCGACATCATCTCCTGAACCGTCGCTGTGCTGTGCAGGAAAAGCGATAGTACCGAGAGGCCGTGGAGCTGGCGTTCGCGTTCGCTCTCCTTCTTCTTTGCGACGTCTGTGCCGATCGCCTCAACGGCCTTCTCGTGGTCTGGGGCTTGCGTTTTCTCAGCCATCACTATCCGTTCCGGCGCCCTTCCTCAAGCGAGAGGCGCAGGAACAGCTTACCTTGGTCCTGCGGAATCACTTCGCAATCGCGAGACGTTGCCATGCCAATCGCCGACGCCAGCTTATCGAGATCAAGTTCCCCAGTTGTCCGCAGTGAGATTACGGCAGTCCCGTTCGCGAAGTTCAATAGCGACACATCGTCTGCGGAAGCAAACGCACGCAGCGCTCGCTGCACTGGGAGCAGATCGACCGGCGTGCCGTCTCGGTCTTCGATCGTTATGCGATACTGCGACGGAAGACTACTGAGGCCGCGAACCTCCACGGCCTCTTCCGCCCGCGCCGCGGAACGCGTGTCACCCTCACGTTGTAGTCGTGCCCAGACGTGTTCAAAGTCCGCGATGCCCGATTTAGCGCCCCCCACAGCGGTTGCGCCTTCGGTCGACTCGCTCGAGCGGACTGCCTTGTTCGCCGTGTCGCTCTCGGCTGCACGGGTCTCGGCTTCCGTTTCCGCGGGCCCTGCGGAATCCGCGTGGCCCTCACGTTGTAGTCGCTCCCAGACGTGCTCAAAGCTCGTGATGCTCGATTTCGCGCGCCCCACAACAGTCGTGCCTTCGGTCGGTTTGCCGACGCTAGATACCTCATTCGTCGTGTCGCTCTCGCCTGTTTGGGTCTCAGCTTCCTTCGTATCGCTCTCGCCTGCCTGGGTTTCAGCTTCTTCCACGACAACGGCCTGAATCGGCGGCTCGGCTGTTCCGCCCGCGTCACCGCTCTCAAGAGCGTCACGAAGACCACGGACCGCCCGGCTCACCTCGCTCAGCGTCCGCTCCAACTCTTCGAGTGGCGAGCGCCAAGGCTCTTTGGCGAGCAGCGATTTTTCGACGTCTGCTTTTGCCATGAGACACTTCCTAGATACATGTTCGGCAGATACGCTCCAAATAGCCATCCCTCATAGCTGGACGCCTCGTGGTATCATCCTCAAGCTGCACTCGATTCGAAATCACCGGGAGGACTGCGCATGACCACGAGTACGAAAAACGTCTACGAAATCGGCGAGAGCCCGCCGATTGGTGAGGTGCCTGAGCAGATGTATGCCCAGGTGATCCGGCGCGAGCGCTTCGGTGAGCCCGCGAAGGCGTTCGAGGTCGAAAAAGTGCCGGTTCCCGAGATTGGCCCTGACGAGGTCCTCGTCCACGTCATGGCGGCCGGCATCAACTACAACAACGTCTGGGCCGCCTTGGGTACCCCCGTAGACGTCATCCGCATCCACTCACAACTCGGCGACGATTCCGGCTACCACATCGGCGGCAGCGATGCCTCCGGCATCGTCTACGCGGCCGGTAGCGAGGTCACCAACGTCAAGGTCGGCGATCGCGTCGTCGTTCACTGTGGCTGGTGGGACGCCGACGACCCGTTCATTAAGGACGGCGGTGACCCGATCGTCGCGCCCAGTGCCAAGATCTGGGGCTACGAGACCAACTGGGGCAGCTTCGCGCAGTTCACCAAGGTCCAGGCCCACCAGTGCCTGCCCAAGCCCGAGCACCTGACGTGGGAGGCCGCGGCCGCCTACATGCTCGTCGGCGCCACCGTCTACCGCATGCTCACCAACTGGACACCGCACAACGTCCAGGAGGGCGACGTCGTCCTCGTCTGGGGTGGAAGCGGTGGCCTTGGATCGATAGCAATTCAGGCCACGCGCGCCTTAGGCGGCGTCCCCGTCGCCGTCACCTCCAGCGACGAGAAGGGCGAGTACTGTAAGCAGCTCGGCGCGGAGGGCTACATTAACCGCAAGGACTTCGATCACTGGGGCCTGCCGCCTCACTGGACCGACGACGAAGCCTACGGCAAGTGGGTAAAGGGGCCTCGCGCGTTCGGCAAAGCGCTCTGGGACGTGCTCGGCGAGCGTAAGAACCCGCGCATCGTCTTCGAGCACCCCGGTGAAGACACCATCCCGACCTCGATCTTCGTCTGCGACCCCGGCGGCATGGTCGTGATCTGCGCCGGGACGACCGGCTACAACGCCGTCGTCGACCTGCGCTACCTTTGGATGCGCCAGAAGCGGCTCCAGGGCTCCCACTTCGCGAACGATGGCCAAGCCAAGGGCATCAACGACCTCGTCATTCAGAAGAAGGTCGACCCCGCCCTCTCCCACGTCTACAAATTCGATGAGGTCGGCAAGACACACCAGCTCATGTACGAAGGAAAGCAGCCGGACGGCAACATGGCCGTGCTCGTCAGCGCGCCCCGCGAGGGTCTGACCGACCTCGCTTAGGGACACTCACCACATGGTGACCTGCGCAACATCGAATGGAGCTAAGACTGACTTTCAGCCATTCCCTCGCACCGGAAGGCTCAAGAAGGCCCTCGATCTGAATCTGCCAACTTTGAGAAAGCGGTTAACAAGGGAGACTGGCGACGTCCATCCTTACGTGGTGGCCACAATCCACTACGAGAACGACCGGTTCAGCCAGACTGGAAGTGGCCCCAATTTTCAAGGCGGATTCATAACGCTTTGTACGTGCAAGCATCGGATGCGCAGTTCGCATACCAGCGACGAATGGCCTGGCCGGTGGGTCGCAGGCTTCACCGGCGTTGGAGCAGTCGATCGTGGTAACTACCTCGTGTACCTGATGAAGGTTGGTGAAGCTTTCGCTTCTCATCTAGACCTATGGTCGTCAGCGAAACTGCCGTGGAAAACCAAGCGGGCGAAAGCCGCGCACCTCCGTCGCCTAGGAGACATGTTCCAACCGCGTTCGCCTGCAAGCAATCCTTATGACTACCGCTCATACGTTGCTCCTCGCTCTGACCATAGCCACTTTCACAACGGTCAGTGGCACAAGGACATCGACTACGGCAGCACTCGACCGGCTGCGCTTCTCGTAGGCGATCCCGAGTTCTCCTATCTGTGGGACAGACCCCTGCTTCGCCTGCCAGATCAGCTTTCCCGCAATCCCTCTGGTCGGAGCATTCATGAGCTGTTGGAGCAACTAGAGTTTATGAACAGCTGATGAAGGTCGCTCTCCTCAGAGTTGGGATAGATAGCGGTAGCGGGGGCTGCCAGGGCCCACTGCTTCCCGATGGTTCCTTCGAACATGTTCCTATCCCAGACGGCTTCGGAATAGACTCCCGGACATACGGCAACACAGTCGGTCGTCACGGGCGCCTTCTGAAAGACTATCTCTCTCCGTCGCTTGGTCAGCGATTGGAAGCACAATCGATGCACGTCGACCCAGAGTTCGAGACCTTCACCTACGGAGATCCGACGTCACCAAAAGCGGGTCTGCGTCATCTCGAAAAAGGAGACGTGCTCGTGTTCTACGCGGGGCTTGAAGGCTGGGGCTTCGACTCACCACCTGCTCTTTACATCATCGGGTACTTCAAGGTCCTGACGGCGGGGCGGGCGGCAGACTTCCGCCCTGCCGAGATTCGAGCCCTGTTCAGCAAGAACTTCCATGTTCTGCACCGTCGCGTATATCGAGACCAGAAGGCCAACCTGGTATTAGTCAAAGGTTCCTCGAAGAGTCGCCTGCTAAAGAAGGCCGTGCAGATCAGTGAAACCGGGAGAGATCGCGCTGGGAAGCCGCTCAAAGTGCTCTCGCGAGACATGCAGCGCGTGTTTGGTGACTTTGGCGGCAAGATCAGTATCCAGAGGAGTCCTACTCGCTGGGTTGAACCTGCATTCATTGGTTCGGCGAAAGAGTTTGTGTACAATCTGCGCTAACGCCCCCAGAGCTAAGCGAGGAAACGCATGACTGACACCGCCATCCAGGGCATTAAGGTCGGCGACACCGCCACCTTCGAGAAGACCGTCTCTGAGCAGGACATCGTTGCGTTCGCGCGCGTCACCGGCGACGAACAGCCGCTCCACCTCGACGACGCCTACGCCGCCAAGACGCGCTTCAAACGCCGCATCGCGCACGGCATGCTCAGCGCCGGCCTCATCTCGGCTGCACTTGGCATCAAACTCGCGCCGCAGTCGACCGTCGTCTATCTCAGCCAGTCGCTGCGATTCCTCCGCCCCGTCTATCCCGGCGACACGATCACGGCGCGCCTGGAAGTCACCCAGCTAGATACCGAACGCGGCTTCGTCACCTGTTCGACTGAGTGCACGAACCAGGACGGCACCACCGTCCTCACCGGCGAAGCGACGGTCCTGCTGGACGCCAAGGAGTGAGATACCCGTAAGGTATACTTCTCCCCATGCCACGTGAACCTAATGGTCGCTTGGAAAGCGGCACGTCACGCGCGGATTGGGAAGAGAAGACCCTCAAGCCCGCACTCGAGCGCTCCGGCGAGCGCGATACCGAGTTCGAGACCAGCATCGGGCCCGTCGAGCGCCTCTACACGCCGGAAGACGTCGCCGACGTCGACTACAACAAGGACATCGGCTATCCCGGCGAGTACCCGTTCACGCGCGGCGTCCAGCCGACCATGTATCGTGGCCGCCTCTGGACCATGCGTCAGTACGCCGGGTTCGGCAGCGCCTCCGAGTCCAACGAGCGCTTCAAGTTCCTGCTCTCGCAGGGCCAGACCGGACTCTCGATAGCCTTCGACCTGCCAACACAGATCGGCTACGACTCGGACGACGAGCGCGCGCGCGCCGAGGTCGGCCAAGTTGGCGTCGCCATCGACTCCCTCCGCGATATGGAGCTGATGTTTGACGGCATCCCCCTCGACAAGGTCAGCACCTCGATGACGATCAACGCCCCCGCGCCCATCCTCGTTGCGATGTACATCGCCGTCGCCGAGAAGCAGGGCGCCGGCTCCGGCGACATCATGGGCACCGCCCAGAACGATGTCCTCAAGGAGTACGTCGCGCGCGGCACGTACATCTACCCGCCCCGCGCCTCGTTGCGCTTGGCGGCGGACTTGCTCACCTACTGCGCCGCCAACACGCCCAAGTTCAACCCCATCAGCGTCAGCGGCTACCACATCCGCGACGCCGGTTCCACCTCCGCGCAAGAGATCGCCTTCGCCTTCGCCAACGCCATCGAGTACCTCGAAGCGTGCCAGGCGCGCGGCGTCAGTGTCGACGAGGTTGCGCCGCGCATCTCATGGATCTTCAACACGCACAACAACTTCTTCGAAGAGATCGCCAAGTACCGCGCGCTCCGCCGCATGTGGGCGCGTCTCATGAAGGAGCGCTTCGGCGCCACCGACCCCAAAGCCTGGCTCTTGCGTACGCACGTCCAGACCGGCGGCGCCACGCTCACGGCACAGCAGCCCGAGAACAACATCGTGCGCGCCGCCCTCCAGGCGATGGCATCCATCCTCGGCGGCGTGCAGTCTCTTGCGCTCTCCTGCTACGACGAAGCGCTCGCCATCCCGACTGAGGACGCCCAGCGCATCGCCCTCCGCACCCAGCAGATCATCGCCTACGAGACCGGCGTCACCGATACGGTCGACCCCTTTGCCGGCTCCTACTACGTGGAGAGCCTGACGAACGAGATCGAGGCCGCCGCTCAGGAGCTGCTCGACAAGGTCGAGGACATGGGCGGCGCCGTCGCCGCGATCGAATCCGGCTACATGCAGCAGGAGATCCAGGAAGCGGCCGTCCGCCAGCAGCAGGAGATCGAGGATGGCCGCCGCATCGTAGTTGGCGTCAACAAGTTCAAGAACGAGGACGAAGCGCCACAGACCATCTTCCGCGTCAACACCGAGGCTGCCGACGCCCAGATCGCCCGCCTCGCAGCCGTCCGCAAAGAGCGCGACGATGGCGCCGTCAAGGCTTCGCTGGCCAAGCTCCGCAAAGCAGCCACCGGCGATGACAACCTGATGCCGACCATCCTCGACGCCGTCAAGTCGTATGCGACGCTCGGCGAAATCAGCGGTGAGCTCCGAGAAGTCTTCGGCGAATACCGGGCGCCCACGGCCGTCTAGGCCGCTTATCTCGTGGCGGATTCCAGCAACCCGACGCTGAACCTCGTTGGCCTTCCCTTAGGAGCCCCCGGTCCGCATGCCGACATGCGTATGCCGGCATGCGGACCCATCCTTGGCCGGCGAGGCGTTGTCGCGAGCGCCAACCACCTTGCCTCGCTCGCCGGCCTCGACGTCATGCGCAACGGCGGCAACGCGATCGACGCCACCATCGCCACCTCGGCCGTCATGATCATCGTCCAGCCATATAGCAGCCATCTCGGCGGCGACGCCTTCGCGACGATCAGGACCGCTTCCGGCGAGACACTCGCCGTGAACTCCGGAGGCCGCGCGTCCCGCAACGCCTCCCCTGACGACTACCCGGACGGCATCCCTATGCGCGGTGCGACCGCCGTGGCCGTGCCCGGCCTCGTCGACGCCTGGTGCACGGCTCACGAACGTCTCGGCACGAAACCGATGTCGGAGCTGCTCGCGCCCGCGGTCCAGCTCGCGCGTGACGGCTTTCCGGTCACGCGCATGCTCGCCGGTGTCATTGCAAACCTGCAGGATCTCCTCGCCACCGACGTCGGATGCAGGGAGGTGTTCCTTTCGGACGGCCCCCCGCGACAGGGCGCCATCCTCAAGCAACCGGACCTCGCGCAAACGCTAGAGGCCATCGCCTCCGGCGGTCGTTTTGCCTTCTACAGTGGCGACATCGGCCAGCGCATAATCGAATGCCTCCAGGCCGGCGGCAGCAAGCTGGACGCGGACGACTTCGCGCAGGACCAGGCCGTCTGGGGAGAGCCGCTCTCGATTGACTACCGCGGCTGGAAAGTCTACGAACAGCCACTCCCCTCTCAGGGCTTCGTGACACTCGAAGCGCTCAATATCATCGAGGGCTTCGACGTCGATGACGCCTCCCCCACAGATCCTGAGGTTGTACATCGCGCCGCCGAAGCGATCCGTCTCGCCTTCTATGATCGCATCGCGCACGCCGGTGATCCCGACATCGTCGACATGCCGATCGAACGCCTGCTTTCTAAGACGTATGCCGCGGAGCAGCGCCAGCGCATCGATGACGGCCGGCCCGCCGTGACCACCCATGGCGGCGATACGACCTCCTTCGCCGTCGCCGATGGCGAGGGAAACCTCGTCAGCTTCATCCAGAGCACCTTCCAGCCGTTTGGCGCGGCGGTCCTGGTTCCCGGCACAGGCGTCATGATGAACGACCGCATGTACGGCTTCTCGAACGACCCAGAAAGCCCCAACGTCGTCCGCCCGGGCGCGCGCACCAACCACACACTCAATAGCTGGCTCCTGGAGCGCGATGATGGGCTGGTCTACGCGGGTGGCACGCCGGGTGCCGATTACCAGGTACAGATCAATCTGCAGATGATCAGCAGCATCGTCGACTTCAAGATGAACGCCCAGGCCGCTATCAGCGCCCCGAAATGGGCGCTCACCGGCCCCGGCGATCTGTCGCTAGAAGGCCGCTTCCCCGACGAGACGTTCGCGGCCCTCGCCGGCCTCGGCCACACCGTCGTGCGCGGCAACGCATGGGAAGGAACATTGTGCCGCTGCCAGATCGTCGGCCGCACCGCCGACGGTGTCCTGTACGGAGCCTCTGACCCGCGTGCTGAGGGCAGCGCACTTTCTATCTAGCCCCTGTTGAGAAAGGTTGGTGGCATGCTAGACTCATTGCGCCCGTCAGCCGGGCTTTTTGTTCGATAATGAGGGAGGCGAGAGAAACATGGAGCGACTAGAAGGCCAGGTGGCGATCGTCACGGGGGCGTCGCGCGGCATCGGGCGCGCCGTGGCGAAGGAGCTAGCCGATTACGGCGCGTCCGTAGTCGTCAACTACAACCAGAGTCCCGACGCGGCTGCTTCCTTAGTCGATGAGATCACCGGCGGCGGCTCAAAGGCGATCGCGGTCCAGGCCAACGTGGGCGAACCAGCCGAAGTGAATAGCCTCGTCGAGAAGACGATCGAGGAGTTCGAAAAGATCGACATCCTCATTAACAACGCCGGCGTCAACCGCGACCGCACCATCCGCCGCATGTCTCCGGAGGAGTGGCAGGAAGTCATCAACACCGACCTCAACTCCGCCTTTTACTGCACGAACGCCGTCATTCCCCACATGATCGAACGCAGCTACGGCCGCATCATCAACATGTCCAGCATCATCGGCCAAATGGGCAACGTCGGCCAGTCCAACTACGCCGCCGCCAAGGCGGGCCTCGTCGCGTTTACGAAGTCGGCGGCTCAGGAGTTCGCTCGCTATAACATCACCGTAAATGCGATGTGCCCCGGCTTCATCGAGACCGAGATGGTCCTCGCGCTTAGCGACGAAGTGAAGGAAGCTCTCCTCGCCAAGATCCCGCTTGGTCGCTTCGGCCGCCCGGACGAGGTCGCGACATTCTGCCGTTACCTCGTCACGGAAGGCGACTGGATCACCGGCCAGCAGCTCAATCCCAACGGCGGGATGTACATGTACTAGGTGCCTTTGGCATCTAGCGGGAGAAACCATGGCCGACCTCAGCATTCCAGGCAGTCCTCAGCATCTCACTGCGGAGTGGCTCACAAACGCTCTCCGCTCCACCGGCACCATCAAGGATGCATCTGTTACGTCGTTCGACATGGAGCCGGACATCGCCGCCGGTGTCGGCTTTATGGGCCAGCTCGCGAGGATCAGCCCGACGTACGATCAGGCGGAGAGTAGCGCACCCGCATCGATCATCGGGAAATTTCCGGCCCCCGCACCCGAAAACCGCGAGATCGCGCAGCTCTTCCGTTTCTACGAGATAGAGACGCGATTCTACGAACAGATCGCCAGCGAGGTAGACCTCCAAACACCCAAACGCTACTACAGCGATATCGATCTGGAATCGGGCGACTTCGTCCTATTGCTGGAAGACCTTGCCCCGGCCAAGGTCGCGGACCAGGTAGCAGGCTGCACCCCGGAGCAGGCTGAGCTGGCCATACGTGAGCTGGCAAAGTTCCACGCCACCTGGTGGGAAAACCTTAGGATGGACGAGCTAGAATGGATGTGGGCTTTCAACAACCCCGTCAGAGCGGAAGCCTCCCAGCAATCCTATCAGCAAGCCTGGGGCCCGTTCGTCGAGAACTTCGGCAAGGCTGTGCCGCCGGAGATCTTGGAGATCGGTGAACGCTTCGGCGAGAAGATGATCGAGATCCTCAACCAGCTCGCCGCCAAGCCGCGCACGATCAGTCACGGCGACTACCGTCTCGACAACCTCTTCTTTGGCACGCCTGAAGGCGGCGCCCCGCTAACCGTCATCGACTGGCAGATCATGAGCATCGGCCGCGGCGCGTTCGACTTCGCCTACTTCATGACAGGTACGTTGCCGCCCGCCGAGCGTAAGGCAAAGGAACACGGTCTCCTCAAGATGTACCATGACATCCTGGTCGAACGCGGCGTCAAAGACTACAGCTTCGATCAGCTATGGGAGGACTATCGCATCTCGACTCTGTTTTGCTGGCTGTACGCCGTGATCGTGCTTGGCACCATGGACATCGCCAACGAACGAGGCCTCGCGCTCTTCACCGCAAACCTGGAGCGCAACGTCGCCGCGCTCACCGACCTCAATGCCGGCGAGTTGTTGCCCACTTAGCAGCGAACGATGACAGTGCAACAGGTCGAAACCAAGCACCAGGTCGATACCGAGTACCAGTTCGACCACGTCATGACGGGCGATATCCTGCCCGACCTTGACTTCCTCTGGAACCGCATGAGCGACGCCACCGTCGAAACGGTCTCGGAACTCCCGATGGGACGCGTGCTCGATGTTGGCTCCGGCGCGTCCAAGGAGCTTGTACGCCTCGCGAACATGGGCTGGGAGGCCTGGGCCGTAGACCCATCGGCGCACATGCTCGGCATGTCACAGATGACGCACGACGAAGCGGGCGACGGGACGATGGCCTCGATCAAACTCGTGCGCTCCATCGGCGAGCAGCTCCCATTCGCCAATGAGTCGTTCGATGTCGTCTACTGTCAAGCCGCGCTCGATCATTTCGCGGACCGGAACGCCTTCATGGCCGAGGCAGCCCGCATCGTCAAGCCTGACGGGCGCGTCGTCATCTCGCTCAACAATTTCGAAGGCCTCGCCTGCAAGTTAGGCCGCCTCCTCCACCCAGCCGCGAAGGCGTCGCGCCTCCACCACTGCGCCGATTGGCCATGTTGGAACATCCCGCCCGATCACACGTTCAAGGGCGATTGGCCCCTCGTAAAGACCTTGGGCGGCGATGCCCTAGTACTTGAGGAGGCCTACGGGGTTGCGCTGCTCACCATGCTCTACGGCTGGGGCCATCTCCTCAACAGGCTGCCGGCTAGAGTCGCGAGGCGCCTGCTGCAGACCGCCGACCGCATTGCCCATGACCGCCCCGCCTGGAGCGATGTCATCGTCACCGTCTGGAAACCCGCTGCTCAGTCTGAGACCGCCGCCTCGTAATTCCGCCGCAGCAACTCCGCCTGCTTGCCCTGCATGCGTGCGAACAGCCCATCAGCTTCCGCCAGCAGGGCTCCGCCGCTGGTCCGCAACTCAGACCTCAACTCAATGAAGCGGCCACGGTCGCGCGTCACCCAACCGGCCACCGACAACTCTTCGTCGAGCGGGATGCTGTCTCGGAAGCGCACCGTGAACTTCGCCGTCATCGCCCAGATGCCCTGCCCGTAGACCGCCCAGCCCATCGCTTCGTCCAGCATCGTGGCGACCACCCCGCCGTGCGCCTGTCCCGGGAAGCCTTGCATGTAGTCCGGCACAGTGAACGTCGCGACAGCCCGCTCGTCCTCCATGCTGAAGTGCATATGCAGGCCACGCGCGTTTTCCTCACCGCAGGCGAAGCAAAGCTTGGCCGGGTTGGGCCGCTCTTCAGCCACCAGCTGAGACCTCAACCATGTAACGGCACGGCGCAGGTGCCGCTGATCAACACCTCGCCGTTCTCGTTCTTGCACTCGATAGCGTAGCGGCCGTCCTCCAGCGCTGCGGCGCTCGTGGAGAGAGCGTCCGACGTTTTGGCCGGTGCCTTGAAACGCACCTTCAGTTTGCCGCCCCTAAGCCAGACCTCTCCTAGCGAAGCGGCCATCATCTCTGAGATCGACGCAAGCACAAGCATTCCGTGCGCGATCGTGCCGCCGAATGGTGTCGTCGCCGCGAACGCTTCGTCTATGTGGATCGGGTTGTGGTCGTTCGCGGCGTCTGCATACTGCTGCACTTGCTCCTGGCTCAGTTGCTTCGCGACAGGTGCGATCTCCTGCATTAGCCGACACCCCCTTGCGGCATCATCAACGTCGTCTTGCCTGCCAGCGCTGGCGCGTTCTGGTCCATTAGGCTCACGTGAAACTCTAACACCACAATCATCAGCCCCGCCCTCATCGAGCGCCGCGCGAGACGTCCAGCCAGCTCCAGCGCCGATGGCACCGGCACGCCAGCCTTCATCTCAACCTCTTGGCCGGTGTGCAGGCTCCCTGCCGGCAGTTCGATGACGTCTAGCAGCGTACCCAGCGCCCGCGCGGCCACCGCCAGGGGCGGCGCCAGGCCGGTGTCCTTATAGATATCATTGCGGTCGTTCGTAGCTGCCAGGTACTCGTCAACGTAGTCCTGCGTCAGTTCGAACGTGCTTGGTGGAAATTCGTGGCCCGTTGGGAGATCGGAGAGGAGAGCGCGGGCGGGGACGGCCATGTGCGCTAGGCAGCGCGCATTGTGAAGCCGTACGCTGCGTAGCTGCGCCTAGGCAACGGGCGCTTCCATGTACTTGTGGCCCCACGCCTCGATGTCCGAAAGCGCTTGAGCCAGCTCGCGGCCTTTCCGCGTGAGCTTATATTCCACCCAGGGCGGCATCGTCTCCACGATGTTACGGTTCACCACGTCCAGCTCCTCCAGGTTCTTCAGCCGGTCCCGCAGCGTCCGCGAATTACAGCCGCCGATCGCCGTTGCCAGTTCGTTGAAGCGAAGCTTCCCGGACAGCAACTCGTAGATGATGTGCGGCACCCATTTCTGCCCAAGCAACGCCAGCGTTGCCCGCACCGGGCAATAGACATCGTCAGCAGTAAAGGCCAGCTTGTGATCTAGCGTCATGATTGGTGGGCACAGCATACTCTAACTACGCGAGCCGAGACAAGATGCCGGTTGGCACTCCTAGCCGCTTCTGTTAGGCGGCTTCCGTTGCCAGATCGACCAGGTATTCGTGGATCGCAGTCGCCGCACGGCGGCCATCGGCCACTGCGGTCACCACGAGGTCCGCGCCGTTCACACAGTCGCCGCCCGCGAAGACTCCAGGACGACTCGTCTCACCCGTGACAGAGTCGACATCGACTCGCCAGTCTTTCATCTCGACCCCTGACGCTTCGGGTAGCCGTTGATCGACGCCGTACCCGATGGCGAGCACGACAGTGTCGGCATCGACCGTGAACTTCTCACCCGTCGGCAGGGGGCGCCTGCGACCAGACTCGTCTGGCTCGCCCAGCTCCATTCGCGAGAACTGCACCCGCGCGATGCTCCCGTCCTCGCCGGCCTCGAAGTGCAACGGCGCCGCCAGGTACTCGAACCGCACGCCCTCCTCGACCGCGTGCACGCGCTCCTCAATGCGGCCCTTCTGCTCCGCCTCAGTCCGCCGGTAGACGCACGTCACCTCCTCCGCACCGAGGCGGACGGCCG
>JADFPV010000018.1 GCA_022562155.1 Chloroflexota bacterium | reverse complement strand
TGGCCGATAGCGGGCATGTGCCTTACGGCGAGAAGGGGCCTGAAGAGATTCACGACCTCACGACGCGCATCGTCCGCTTCCTCAAGCAGTTCGACGTCAAGCTGATCGTCGTCGCCTGCAACACGGCAACCGTGCACGCGCTCGACTACCTCCGTAAGACGTTCCCGGAGCTACACTTCGTCGGCGTCGTGCCGGTCGTCAAGACGTTGGCGCGCCGCACACACACCGGCACGATTGCCGTACTCTCGACCCCTTCGACGGCCCGCAGCCCCTATCTGACGGGCCTGATCGAGGAGTTTGCGCCGGACAAGCAGGTGTTGCGCGTCGGCATCGATGGTCTCGAGGACGCCGTGGAGTCCGGCAAGGCTCGCAGCAGGTCGACCACGGCGATTCTGGAGCGGTACCTCGCGCCCGTGGTCGAGAGCGACGCCGATGTCGTCGGCCTGAGCTGCACGCACTATCCGTTCATGCGCCAGCGCATCAAGCGCATTCTTGGGCCGGGAGTGCGCATCTACGATCCGTCGAAGCCGGTCGCGCGCCGGGTGAGGCAGCTGCTCGAGCAAGGCGATGCGCTCGCTGAGAACACAGACCCCACGTATCAATTCTTCACGACGGGCGATACAGAGCTGTTCGGTCGCGTCGCGACCGGCCTGCTGCGCCTTCCCGTGACCGGCGTCGGCTACGCGAAGATCTAGTCCAGCCGCTTCTCGACGCGGCCTTCCTTCATCACGAGCTTCACGTTGTCGGCCGATTCGAGGATTGTGATGTCGTCGACCGGGTTGCCGTCGACCACGATCAGGTCGGCTTGCTTACCTTCTACAACTGTCCCGATGCGGTCGTCCAGGCGGAAGAGGCGGGCGTTTGTCGCCGTCGCCGACACAATAGCGGCCATGTTGCCTATGATGCCCGCCTTGAGGACGAACTCCCGCGTCTTCAGCGGTTGCATCGGCCCGAGCAAGTCGGAGCCCGAACCGATCGTGACGTCGGCCTCGTGGGCGATACGCACGGCCTCCTCGCCGCGCTCCTTGGCCTGCCGGATCTTGCGCAGGTTCGTTTCCGGCACGCCGCCCGACTTGCCGAACTTGTCGATTAGCTCGTACGTGGCGAGCGTAGGTACGTATGTGGCACCCGCCGATTCGATGGCGGCGGCGGTCTCTTCATCGAGGAAGTTGCCGTGTTCGATCGACTCGACGCCTGCCTCCAGCGCGTTCCGGATCGCCGGCGGTGCGTAAACGTGGGCGAGGACGTAGGTGCCCTGCGCCCGGGCCTCGTACACGGCGGCCCGCAGCTCCTCGACGGTGAACTGTGAGTGCTCCAACTCGTCGGCCGGCGACATCGCGCCGCCGGAGGCCATCACCTTGATCTGCGTTGCCCCACGACGGAGCTGTTCGCGGGCGGCGCGACGCACGTCATCGGCGCCGTCGCAGATCTCCGGATATGCGAACAGGCCGGGGACAGTCTTCTGCGGTTCGTCGTCGGAGAAGCGCGGCCGCCAGTCGCCGTGCCCGCCCGTCTGCGAGAGCATCGAACCTGATGGCAAGATACGCGGCCCGCGCAGCAGCCCGCTGCGCACGGCGTGCGACCAGCCGCCATCGATGCCCCCGGCGTCGCGGACCGTCGTGAAGCCGGCGTCGAGCGTTTCTTCGATCGCCTTGGCGATCCTCAGCGCTAGGACGCCCGCGGGCTCGCGCTGGGTGGCCATGTCCGTGCCGACGATACCGAGGTGGACGTGCGCGTCGGTGAGGCCGGGCATCACGGTCCTGCTCTGGCAATCGATCACGGCTGCGCCGTTCGGCGCAGTGATCGCGTCTGCCTTCGCGACGCGCACGATGGTCTCGCCTTCGACGAGGACGGCCATGCCCGGCTGTGGATCGCGACCCGTTCCGTCTATGAGCGTGCAGTTGGCGAGTACAGTCGTGTCGGCCATGGGTACGCCGCGTATTCTATCGCGCGTCGCCCGTTACCCGGCGCAGGGCGACATTGGCGCGGGCGCGCAGCTTGGGCAGCCGCGCTTCGCCGATGTCAGCCATGACGATCTCGAGCGCCGCATGGTCGATGAACTCGTACAAATTCGGCTGGCCAGCGACGACACTGATGACGTCCGCGTCAACGACCTCACGCAGGTCCACAACCATATCTTCTTCAGTCGCGCGCGCCATATGGCGAATCACCGCGTAACGTGCGTCACCTTCCAATAATGCGACGTAATCCAGCATTCGGCGCGCGCTACCAGAGAGAGCAGACAGCTTCAGTCGGGCAGATTCGGCTTCGTTAGATTCGGATTCCGGTGTCACAAAAGTCTCGTATCTTCTTAAGGAGTCGTTTGTTCTTTCTTAACATCTACTCTCTATTATGAGCCTGAAGGGTACACCACGGGAATTGCTCCCCCTCTCGTGGAGCACCCGCCGCAAGAGCCAGGATGCGTTCTCCGCACCTCGCAAAAAGTGGAGAAAGCGTCCTGGTTCTTCATTATGGGGACCTTCTCTCTTTCACTTGATCGCCAGCGCGTTCGGCGGCGAGCCGATCGCCGCTCGATAGTACAGCGGCGCTGACGTCAGGAAGAACTCGTAGACGCCGTCGGCTGCGCAGTCGGCCGCCAACTCCTCCAGGCTCCACAGCTCTCCGAACGGCATGCCGAGGAAGGCGAGCGCGCGAATGTGAAGCGCGCCGACCTCCAGGTCCCACGGCCATGGCTCAAGCGCCGGGCAGTCCGACGCGACAGCCGCGACTCTGTGGTCCCAGAGCCAGCCGGCCATCTCGCGGCTGCCCTCCAGCCCCGGCGAGCGCAGCTCCTTCGCGACGGCGTCGCGCGTCGCCTGGTCCGCAGCCATGTAGGCGGTCTCCCAGCCTGTGCGTACGAGCAGGATATCGCCGGGCCGCACCTCGACGCCGTGCGCGCTGGCCGTCGCGTCCAGCTCATCGACTGTGATCGCCCGCGACGACATCGGGTCGAACGCATCGCCCTGGGACTCGAGATGCCGCGCGACGTCGAGTAGGACACCGCGGCCCGTGATGCCGCGTTTCGCCGCGTGGTCGAGGCCGTTCTTGGAGCCCTCCTCGCCGGTCACGTCCTCCGGCATGACGCCGTTGTAGAAGCCATGCTCCTCGTGGCCGACGTGCGCCAGGCTGTCCCATTGGCTGGAGGCCTGCATGTAGAAGTTGTCGAGATAGTCGTCATGGCCCATGGTGCGACGCTGCGACCGGAGGATCGTTTGCTTGTAGCTGCCGCGCCCGAACAGCGGCGGGTTGGGCAAGTGCAGCGGCAGGTCGAGCCGGAAGACGTCGCCGCGACGCACGAGCCGCGCCGCGTCCGCGACGCGCTCTGGCGTGAGGAAGTTCAGCGTGCCGAGCTGGTCGTCCCCGCCGAACAGGCCCCAGTTGGAGCCCTTAGGCGCGTCCTCGCGCTCAGACAGCTCTGCGTATGAAGGGAGGTTCTCGATGTCAGGCATGGTGATGCTCCTTCTTAGTGGTGTGATGGGACATCATAGCGGGCTATTAGCTGGTGAGCAGTCAGCCTGTCAGCTCCCTCACCCCCAGCCCCCTGCGGGCAGGCTCTCTCCCTCGAGGAGGGAGAGGGGCGACCGGCTCCCAACGTCTTGTCCAAGACTGGCCTGGGGTGAGGGGGTCAGGCCCTTTGATTATATGATTGAAATCGGCGTTTTGGAGCCTTCTGCGGAGCTGCCTAGCTTCGGCTTGGGTGCTGGAGGTGGCGCGAATTTTGATTGAATCAACCGCGTTTCGAGCCGGTGTGACGGGGCGCCGCTGTAGATAGCGAGTCGATGTGGCCATGCATCCATGGTACGCGCGGCGGAAGGTAGCTCAGAGGGGAGGGCGGCGCGGCGTCCGGAGAGATAGGAACCTTGACAACCTTGAAGGCCACTCTATACTTGATTTTGACTGGTGGGGAGTGATCTCCACATAGCATTGTGTTTCAGAAACACCCCGCCTGGGGGATTAACGTCCTCTCGCATGTGGGAGCGTCGCTGGTTATGGCGAATTGGCCCTTGCACCGGATGAGCAGGCTGGCGATCCTAGTTGGACTGGCGGTGGCGTTGGCATTCGCGTTGCCAGATACCACTGAGGCAGCATCCTTCAATGAGATCCGAAAGCTGCAGGCTTCCGACGCAGAGGACGCCGACCAATTCGGCTTCAGCGTGGCAGTCAGCGAAGACACCGCATTGGTCGGCGCAAACCACGAGACTACCGGTGGCAGCAGCGAAGGAGCTGTCTATGTCTTCCAGCGAGACGCTGGCGGCGCGGAGAACTGGGGTGAAGTGAAGAAGCTCGCCGCATCTGACGCCAACCCTTTCGACAACTTCGGCTTCAGCGTGGCGGCCGACGGGGACACTGTGATCGTAGGCGCCCTTTTCGACGGTGGAAGCTCTTCCTGTTGCCATTTCGGTGCCGCCTATGTGTTCCAGCGCGACGAGGGCGGCGCGGACAACTGGGGCGAGCTGAAGAAACTTGCGGCTTCCGACGCCGAAGAGGAGGACCATTTCGGCTGGAGCGTGGCAGTCAGCGGCGACACCGTGGTTGTGGGGGCGGCCTCAGAAGATGCCGGAGGCAGAGGAGCCGGCGCGGTCTACGTCTTCTACCGCGATCGAGGCGGCGCTGACAATTGGGGGGAGGTAGCGAAGCTCACTGCGTCGGACTCCCAAGCAAAGGACCAGTTCGGCGTTGCGGTGGGAGTCAGTGGCCAGACCGCCATTGTGGGCGCCTGGCGCGAGGATGCTGGAGGCAGTGATTCTGGCGCCGCCTACGTCTTCCAGCGCGACGAGGGCGGCGCTGACAATTGGGGTGAGGTCGAGAAGGTCACGGCTTCCGACGCACAGGAAGGCGACCAGTTCGGCTTTGACGTTGCAGTCAGCGGTCAGACCGCCGTCGTGGGCGCTTCGCACGAGGATGCTGGAGGCAGTGACGCTGGCGCCGCCTACGTCTTCCAGCGCGACGAGGGCGGCCCGGACAATTGGGGTGAGGTCGAGAAGCTCACTGCCTCCAACGCCGAGACCCGAGCGTACTTCGGCGAGAGCGTGGCACTCAGCTCCGATGCGCTCCTCGTAGGAGCGTGGAGCGAGAACTTAGAAGGGAACTCTGTCGGTGCCGCGTACGTCTTCCAGCGCGATCTTGGTGGCGTGGATAGTTGGGGCGAGGCGGGCCGGCATATAAGCCCAGCCGGCGGCCGTTTCGGCTCCAGCGTGGCGATTAGGGGAGACACCGCCATCGTGGGGGCATACTCCGAGGGTGATCTAAGCTTCCGCGTAGGCGCCGCTTACGTATTCGACCTCTTTAAACCGACGCCCGTCGGCGGCCTCTCGCTCGATCCTGACTTGCGATCGCTTCCGCTGGAGACGACCGGTTCCGATAGATCGCTCTGGAGCGTCGCGGCCGGCATCGTTACGGCCGTGTGCCTCGTCGCCGTCGGCGGCGCTGCGTGGTACGCGAGGAGAAGGGCTAGCAGATAGGAAGGGACCTCGCGGTCACGCAGGCGGTATTAGGAGCCGTCGCCTCCTGTGGCCTTGGCTTCTTCCTTAGCCACCTGCTCCAGGTCTGGCTCGTTGGGCCGGAAGTCGCCGCCCTGCGCTTGCTTCTTCGCCTGCTCCATCGTTACTTTCATCGCGGCGGCGGCGCGGGGGTCCTCCTGGATCTTGGCCACGACGGCGGCTGTCGCGCCCGCGATTAACTCCTTCTTGTTCTCTTCCACGAAGTCCGCCGACGCTTGCAGGCCCCGTATGTGCCCGTTGAGTTCGGGCGCGACGTAGCGCGCGAAGAGGTCCCATGACCGCATTGTGTTTTCCGGGTTCGCCCAGTCGTGGACGAACCCCATCACCACGCCGAACCCCCCGGTTATTTCCTGCAGGTTGCGAATAGTGGACACCAGTTCGTCCGGCGTCCCGATGACGGACGAACCACCGCCGGAGGCCCCCTGCCCGGCCACTTGAGCTAATAGCTCGTCCGGGTCGTCGACGCGGGTAGCGCCGGGCCGGCCGAGCACGCGCACGGTGTACTCGTTGTGCCAGCGGTGCAGGCCGTCCCGCGCCTCTTTCCTGGCTTCCTTCTTCGATTCAGCGAGGTGCCAGCTCATCAGCACCCGCCAGTTCTTGCGATCGACCGTTTTGCCGTGTTCCGCAGCGGCTTCCTCCGCGAACGACCATTGAGTCGGCAGCGACTGGAGGCCCTCGGATGAGGCCGACGCGATCGACAGCACGCCGATGCCGTACTTGCCCGCGATCTTCATGCCGGATGGGCTGATCGAAGAGGCCGTGACCATCGGCATGTCTTCCTGAAGCGGCAGGAGCTGGAGTTGCGCGTCACGCAGCGTGAACCACTCACTTTCGTAGCTGAAGCGCTCCTCCCCGCGGAGCAGTCTAATAATCACGCCGAGCGCCTCGTCCTGCTGGTCGCGCTGGCCCATCGGGTCGATGCCGAGCGTGTAGGCGTCAGAGGGCAGGGCCCCCGGCCCGGAGCCGAACATGGCGCGGCCCTTAGTCATGTGATCGAGCTGCGCTATGCGCTGCGCGACGTTGAACGGGTGATGGTAGGGGAGCGAAACGACGCCGGTCCCGAGCATGATCCGCTCGCTGCGCTGGCCGGCGGCCGCGAGGAACATCTCCGGCGACGCGATCATCTCCCAGCCGGACGAGTGATGCTCGCCGCACCAGAACTCGTCGTAGCCGAGCCGGTCGAGGCGCTCAACGAAGTCGAGGTCGCGTTGGAACTGGAGCATCGGGTGCTCACCGAGCGGATGGTGTGGCGCAAGAAACGCGCCGAACTTGAGACGGTTCATACTGCTTCCTCCGGGTGCATCATAACGGCCATGAAGCATTACCGTTGGAGAGCATCATGTCAAGCGAGGACGCGCCGGAGCGATTGTTTGTTGGAATGCGATCGATACCTTGGCGTTCCGGTAGGGGCCGTTCAGCCTCAGTGTGGGCAATCCTTTGCGTCGTCTATAATGGCGTACCACGCGTATGCATGGCTAGTGTTGGGTCTTGGGAGGAAGAGCGATGGTCGAACTTGACGATTACTACCCGGAAGGAGTCGAGCTGAAACGGCGCGACGTTTCCGAAGAACAGATGCGAACGTTCGAGCGCTATATGGCGGAGGTGTTCACCGCATTTGGGCTGGACCTCGATACGCCGGCGACGAACGAAACGCCGCAACGCTTCATCAAGGCTCTGTTTGACTCGACTGAAGGATATGATGGTGACCCCAAGCTCCTAAAGGTCTTCGAAACGGAGTGTAGCGGCGGTCCGGACTGTGACCTGAGCCAGGTCATCGAGGGGCCGATACACTTCTTTTCCTTGTGTGAGCACCACGCCCTCCCATTCTACGGGCACGCCTATGTGGGTTACATCGCTCACGAGGGCATCATCGGCATCTCCAAGCTCACGCGATTAGTGCGGCTGTATGCTAAGCGGTTCTCCGTGCAGGAGCGGATCGGCCAGCAGATCGCGGATACGTTACAGACGCTGCTCAAGCCGCATGGCGTCGCCACGTACCTAGAGGCGCATCACCTCTGTATGCAGATGCGGGGCGTGCGAGAACTCTCGCCGCTGACACGCACAACGAACTGGCGCGGGGCTTACGAAACTAGTCCTGAACTCCGCGCGGAGTTCTTTTCAGCGAGCGGCTTGCAGCGGTGACCGAATTGGCGCCGCTGGACATCGCTATGCCATGAGCGGTCCGCCACGCAGAAAGAGCTGAGCCCGTGGAACGCCTTGTCTGACACACCACCGAGGTCAGCCGAAGGCGACCACAGTGCTCAAAAACGCTGGCTGCGCCCGCCAGTCCTTCGCCTGGTCGATCGTGAGGAGCGCAGCGCGACGTGGCTGGAGCTATTCTTCGACCTCTGCTTCGTCGCGGCGATCGCGGCCCTCGGCGTTGACCTGCACTCCGATCAGACTTGGGATGGCTACCTGAGGTTCGCGGGCCTTTTCGTGCCGATCTGGTGGGGATGGATGGGCATCACCTGGTACGCGACCGCGTTCGATACCGACGACGTCATCTACCGCCTCAGTCTCCTCATCTCGATGCTGGCTATCGTCGCAATAGCAGTGAACGTCAGAACGGTGAAGGATGGTGACGCCACAGGATTCGTGATTTCGTACGTGATCATGCAGGCCGTGGTGGCCGGTCTGTACCTCCGCGCCCGGCAGCATGCGCATGAAACGCAGACATTGACGACGCGCTATGCGGCGGGTGACATGCTTGGCGCAGGGATCTGGTTGGCGTCGCTAGCGCTCCCGACGCCCGCCCAGTACTGGGTCTGGGGCATCGCGATGGTGGTCCTCTTGATCACTCCCATGTACGCGGTGCGCGCATACCATGGCCAGCCGTTCGACTCTTCACACATCCCGGAGCGCTACGGGCTATTCACCATCATCGTGCTGGGCGAATCGATCGTAGCCGTTGCCGCAGGGATCTCGAGTACTGGCTGGGAGTTCGGCACGGCGCTGACCGCCGCGACGGGCTTCGGCATCGCGGCGTGCGTCTGGTGGGTTTATTTCGACTTCGTCGAATCGACTGTTGTCCGTCGCGACGCGATCGTCAGGGCGTTCGTCTGGGGGTACGTGCACTTTGGCATATACGTCGGCATCGCGGCGGCCGCGATCGGCGTCGAGATCGCCATCGACGTTGCTTCCGGTGGCCACGCATCGACCATCGTCGAACGCAGCATCTTCTTGGCGAGCCTAGCGACGTTTTTCTTCTCGTGCGCGGTGATTCAGTTCAACACTAGGTTGACGATGGACGCAGTCGTCATCGTGAGACTCATAACCGCGGCCGCGATGGTGGCACTGATCTACATCGGCGGCGAGATCGACCAGGGTGCGCTTGTCCCGCTTGCGTTTGCCGTGGTGCTTGGCCAGACGCTCTTCGAAGTGCTCCGTGCCGGCCCGCGAGCGTCTAGCCCTGAGGCCTCGGCGCACCACTAGGGCCTACTCCGGTGAAGCGCCAGCAGGGCAGGGCTGTATTCAGTCCTGGCGACTGCGGTACTCGATCAGTCGTCGCGCTAATCGTTCAACTAGCTCGCCAACCTCGCGTCGAGGATAGGCGGAGCGGGCGCAATTGAGGCACGTGAACTCCCCATCTCCGTCGGTGTCGAGGTAGCCTCCACAGGACGAACAACGCATTCCCATAATGACACTGGCGGAATTCGGCTCGTGCAGGATGTCATCCAGTTCGGGCCACTCCTCCCTGCTCACGGCCCGTGCGTTGCGGCTCGCGAGTTCTCGGTTGAGGGGGCCTAGAACGGGACGGACGGCGCCGGCGAGTGATACTGCTAATCCAGCTCTCTTCATGGTTGGATTGTACCAAGAGTGGATGTCGTTCGTCTGCCTCTTTCAGCAGCTAAGAAACCTAGTGTTGGATCTGAGGCCTATGGCGGCAGGCTACTCAGCAGCCCTGCCACAAACTGCAGTATCAGCGTCGCATCTATCGCCGTCACGTCGCCGTCCTGGTTGGCGTCCGCGCACACCGGGCAACCTGCACTGTCCAGCAGCCCGGCTACGAACTGCAGCACGATAGCTGCGTCGACGCTGGTGACGTCGCCGTCGCCGTTAGCGTCGCCGCTTGCGTCACTTGGCTCTGAAGTCGGCGTGGGCGTAGACGTAGGCGTGTCCGCAGGTGCTGGCGTGTCCGTCGGCGTGGGCGTGTCCGTCGGTTCTGGCGTGTCCGTCGTCACCCCCGCTGTGGGCGTTGGTGTGGGTGTCGCCGTCGGTGTGGTGCTGCACGGCCCCCAGCCGCTCAGCGCGGAGCGGATCTGCTCACGCAGGAGTTCAGCCCTGACCGCGCCAAAGGTGCTGTTGGCGTTGGACTGGTTCGTCGCTTCGTCGATGAAAAAGCCGAAGACGTACTCGCGAGGCACCACGGTCGAGTTCTGGCAGAAGGGGATGCGCGCCCAGCCGCCGGCGGACCGATATTCCACCAGGGAGCAGGGACCCGTCCTGGGACAGGTGGTGTAGCCACCGGCTTTGGCGTTCTCGCCCATCTGGTCCAGGAACGCCTGCCTCTGGGCCGCGTTCAACAGGGCCGGCGCTTCTTCAGCGACGATGGTTCGGATGTCTTCCCAGATGCCGACGAAGTCGAACCCCTGCGCCTGGAACATCTTCTGGCCCGCCATGAGAGAGAAGAAGACATCGCGGTTGGTGGTGTTGAGCAACGTGCCATCCGCCACGCCCTCGTACAAGAGGCCGATGTCGACAAGCGTCAGGTCGTTGAACGGCGGCGTGCCACAGCCGATTAGCGTCTGGTTAATCTGCGTGTCGGTCATGCCGCTGGCCTGCGCCGTGCCGTTGATGCTAGCGAAGCCAAACGTATCGGCCGCCGCCCGGGTCTGGGAGTTGTTCGAGACCTGCATCATCCCTGCCAGCGCCGATTGCAACGTCTGGGTGGTTCCGAGCGGGGCACCGTTCGGGCAGCTGGTGTCCGGGTAGGCGACGATCTGGTCCGTGAGCGCGGCGTTCCCGGCTTGGACCTGCTGCATGGCGTGCAGGAGGATCAGGGCCTTGATCGTGCTGGCGGGCTCGAAGATGCGCCGCTCCTGAAGCGCAGCCAGCACCGGTCCGCCTACTTGCTTCAGGTAGAGCCCTACGGCGCCGTCGGTGCCCGTTCGCAGGAGATTGCCGACGCGGCTGGTAAGCGCGTTGGAGTTGTTGATCAACAGTACGGCGAATCGCCGTTGGCCGCCGACGAGATACGTCTCCACGTCGACGATGCGGGCACCGTCCTCGGCAGCGAACTTGTTCACCTGGGCTTCCGTGACGCCGTAGTACCACCACCAGAAGGGGCAGGGGCAGGCCTCCATAACCACGTTGAAGGTGCCCTCGGCTGCGCTCTGCACGTCGATGTCAATCAGTCGCGCATTGTTGTCGCTGAGGGCGTTGGCGATGAACGTAGTATCCACGCCGAAGTACCACCACCAACCCTTGGCGTCGTCGCCTGTGTTGGAGATCATGACAGCCGTGTAGACCTTCTGCGCTCCTGCCAGGTAGGTGTCGAAGTCAACGAGGCGCGCATTGTTATCGCTGAGGGCGTCGGCGATGAACGCAGGATCCACGCCGAAGTACCACCACCAGGCTTTGCCTTGGTCGCCTGTGTTCGGCACCATCAGAGCCGCGAAACGCAGCCCGGCGCCGGTCTGGTACGGCTCCAAATCGATGAGGCGGGCGCTGTTGTCGCTCAGGTTGTCGCTCACCTGTTGGGCGGTGAGGCCGTAGTACCACCACCAGCCGCTGGCGTAAGCGCCTTCGTTTCGCACCATCGCCACGGCGAAGCGTAGGGGCGAGACATCCTGCACCTCGATGTCCACGATGCGGGCGCTGTTGTCATCGATCAGGTCAGTGACCTGCGCGGGCGTCTGGCCGTAGTACCACCACCAGGCCGTGGGGTCGCTCTGAGAGCGCACCTGTGTGGTCGCGCCTGCGCTGCCACCGATGCTGGTAACGCCTAGAAGAAC
Source organism: Chloroflexota bacterium (assembly GCA_022562155.1). GTDB lineage: Bacteria > Chloroflexota > Dehalococcoidia > DSTF01 > RBG-16-68-14 > SZUA-185. Next base: position 29,829 of record JADFPV010000018.1, on the reverse strand, counting down.
TATCGCGAGGAGCAGAAGGGCCAGCCGGTAACTCATCGTAGCTCCCTCTGTAGTTCGCCGACCGCGCAAGCCCGCCCAGCATGGCAAGACTTGACGAAACCATCCTTGGTCTCTTCAGACTAGAAACGAGGCCTCATGTTAGGGTTATCCTACATCAAGAGCAGCAGGACGGCTACAGTTTCCAGACAGCGCGTACCCGCTCGGCAACGGTACCGGCCTGGCGCAGTCCCGCCTCTGCCGCGGGCCTGAGGAACGCCACATCCATGCGATTGGGCCCCGACGCCGCCAGCGCCGCAGCATCAGGCATGACGATCTCGACCTGGCTGCCGCCGGCTCTCAGTCCTTCCGCTTCAGCCTCAAGCTGGCGGCGCGTGCTGTTGTCGAACGGGTTGTCCGCGGCGCCACTGGGCGCGATCACTACGACTCGATCGTAGCCCTCGGCGAGGTCGGCGTTGCTCACCGAGCGCACGCCGCCGTCCATGTAGCGTCTGCCATCGATAGCTACGGTCGGGACTATGCCCGGCACGCTGCAGCTCGCCGCGATCGCGAGCGGCAGCGGCACGCCTGAGGAGCTGTCCCACGTCACGAACTCGCCGCTGCTCACATCGACGGCAGTAATGAGGATCGGCTTCTCCGGCCATTCAGTCGAGTCGAGCGACTCTTTGAACGAATTCGTCCATTCCTGTTCGTCGTGGGTCTTTGCCTTCATGGCGAACGCGCCGATCTCCGCGCGAATGGCCTCTGTGGTCTCTGAGCCGCCGATCCATCGCTTGCCGATCTCGACCAGCATCTCCATGTCAAGCGTGAAGCCTGAGGCGGGCCCAGCGTTTTCGACGCGCTCTAGTTGTTCGTCGTACAGCTCCGCGGGCGATACCCCGAGTGCGAGCTGGCTGCCGACTGCTGAGCCAGCCGAAGTGCCAACGATCAGGTCGGCCTCGGCAAGATAGATGCCATCGTCAGCCAGACCCTTCAGCATGCCGGCTTCCCAGCCGATGCCCACGGGGCCGCCGCCGCCCAGGACCAGCGCGCGCGAAGTCATATTGGAGTTTCCACGTCTCAGCTTACTAGCTTTCGTTGAGAGGCGTGTCGCCGGCGTTGTACTCGCGCATCAGTCGCGAGGCGTCGTCGGAGCGCATCGTCTCCATGAACGCTTCCTGCTCCAGCTTCAGCCCATCGACCAGCGGCAGTTCGCTTCCCCTGAGAACACAGCGCTTGATGAGTGCGATGCTGAGCGCTGGACGCGAGGCGAGTTCTTTGGCCAGCACGAGAGCCTGTGGCAGGAGCTGGTCCGGCTCGACCGCCTTGTGCACCAAGCCGATGCGCTCGGCCTCATCGGCGCTCACGACTTCGCCTAACAGCATCAACTCCAGCGCCTTCGCCGTCCCCAGTAGCCGCGTCATCCGCTGCGTGCCGCCCGCACCCGGCAGGATGCCGACGCGCACTTCAGGCAGGCCAAAGACGCCGCCGCGCGCGATGTACCGGAAGTCGCAGGCGAGGGCCAGTTCGCAGCCGCCGCCCATCGCCGTGCCGTTGATCGCCGCGATGACGGGCTTCGACATCTCCTGTAAGAACAGCAACAGCTTGTGCATGCCGTGCAACTCAACCTCGCTGTCGCCGGCTGGCGGCTCTTGTTTGCGCGTAGCGTCCGAGGCTGCCGAAAGCTCGCCCACGTCGTAGTGTGTGATGAACGTCCCCTCGGCGTCGCCGGTGAGGATCAGGCTGCGGACGGAGCCGTCCTCCTCGACCTCGCGCGCCAGCGCGCCGAGTTCTAGCACCATTTTGGCGTTCAAAAGGTGGCGTGGCGGATTGCTCAGCCGCGCAATCACGGCTGACTCTTGGCGCTCAGTCTTGATGAATTCGTAGCTGCTCATGGCAGGCCTCCGGGTGGTATCGCGCGGGCTCCAGCAGTATACATTCGTATCACGCCCTGGGGGATGATATGGGTCATCGCACTCCCTGTCGAACGCCCGTCAGCGCCTCGCTGACCGCCCAGAGCCGTCGCGCCACTAACTCATCGCGCGACTGTTTGCTGGACTCGACCGCCCGCACGGGGGCGTTGAACCCCATTGGCCAGACGGCGATCTCCTGCTTCCTAAAGTACCGTCCCGTCACGCCGTCCACTTCTGGCGAAGAGGCCACGTACACCGAAGTTGCCGCGCCTTGCTCGGCGCTCAACAGAACCGGCCGCGCTGCGGCCATCAGCCCGCGCACGACCATGCCCAGAACGCTCTTGTAGCGTAGAAAGCCCGTGTCGACGGCGCCGGGATGCACGCAGTTGGCTGTGACGCCCGTCCCTTCGAGCCGGCGGGCGAGCTCATACATGAACAGCACATTGGCGAGCTTTGATTGCGAGTACGCCCGCCCCGCGCCGTAGCGGCGCTCAGCTTGCAGATCGTCGAAGTCGATCTTCGTTCCGTAGCCGTGGCCGGCCGAGCTAACGGTCACAATTCGAGACGGCGCGCCTGCCACCAGCGCAGGAAGCAGCAAGTTCGTCAGCAGGAACGGCGCGAGGTGATTGACGGCGAACGTCGCCTCCAGCCCATCTTCCGTTTCTGAACGCTCGCTCTCATACGTGCCAGCGTTGTTGACCAGCACGTGCAGGCGGTCGTGCTTGGATCGGAAGTCGGACGCGAGCTGCCGGATCTGCCGCTGCGATGAAAGGTCCGCAATCATGAACTCGACAGCCTCGCTGCCGCTCCCTGCCCTGATCTCGCTCTGTGCCGCCTCGCCCCGCTCCGGGTCGCGGCAGACCAGCACGACGGGCGCGCCCATGCCTGCCAGCGCAGCCGCTGTCGCCTTGCCGATGCCGCGGCTGGCCCCCGTGACCATGCACGTCCGGCCTGAGAGATCAGGTTGTGCGCTCATGTCGATTCCGGCGTTCCCCATAGCAGCCAGATGACCCGAAAAAGCCACCGTCGCCCAAGAGCAGCACAATACCTCCGCGTCCATTTCGCGGTCAACCTCGGAGTTGTGGGGCGCTCTGCCCGCCGGCCGGGATGCCCTCTATGTACTAGGCGTGGGTTGGAGCGGGAGACGAGCGTCGCCCAGACGGGCCCGCCGTGGCGGGAACTCGCGACCCCTTCGGCTCTGCTCCCTCCCGCGGCGGGCCGGCAGGGCCCTGAATAGACGAAATCGGTGTTATGGAAGGAGCCTGGGCCGTCGCTGGGACCTGGACTTGACTTGCCACTCGAAATTGTCCATACTTCCCCTCAATCGTGGTTACCGACGGCGGTAGCCGCACAAAATGCGAGCGGGTGAAGCACTACCGCCCGTTTCTTTTAGCAGGGAGGTTAAAACATGGTTCACAAGTTAAGGGATCTGTTCGAGAGGAGCGTTAGGGCCAGGTGGGTGATCCTTGTAACCGCGGCGGTTGCGGCAGTCATCCTTGTGGTCGCCGCCACGCCGCTGTGGACGGGTGACGACTCTGCCTCGGCCTCGGAAAGGCCGACGGACACGCCCGTGGGGACGGCGACCGACACGCCCATACCGCCCACAGCGACTGACACGCCCATACCGCCCACAGCGACGGACACGCCCATACCGCCCACAGCGACGGACACGCCCACGAACACGCCCACCAACACGCCAACGCCGCTGCAGAAGCCGCTCTCGCAGTCCGACTTTGCGCTTCTGAACCTTGCAACCAGCGACAAGGTATGGTGCGGCGTAGATAACTCGGTGTCAGAGCCCTGGGAGTTGCACGTCACTGTGACGCCTGGAACAACAGCCGGAAGCCTCAAGATAACGTTCAGAGACCTCGATTCGGTTACATTCTTCATACCCGCGAGTGAGTCGCTCAGTGTCAGCCATACGCTGGGCGGAGGGGGAACTGACGTTGATAACATGGTCAAAGTTGAAATATTGGGCGGCGACAGCGGTACTGGCGCCGCCATGGTCAGTGCGTTAGCGAGGCCCGAATCCCCAGACCCGTTCAGCGGTGACTCAGAGACCGACAACTACTGTCTCACGGGCCAGTCAGCATCAACCGGTGATGCCGGGGTTGTTTCGGCTAATTCCCAAATTCCGTACTAGGCCGTTTCCACCGGCGGGTGTTGTGCACGAAGACAGCCTCACAGCTTAGGGGCTGAAAGGAAACAGGATAGTAGGGGGCGGGGCCTAGAGGCCCCGCCCCCTGCTTCTATCGCAGGCGTAACTGGGGTCAAAAGCCAGCCCACTGAAGATGGGACCAATCAGTACCGCCGGCTTCGGCTGGCGGTACTGTGATCTACCCCGCGACTTCTACGACGACGGCCGCGAGCATGCCCACGCCGACCGCGACAAGCACGCCAACGCCGACCGCCACCATCCCATCCAGAGGCGGAGCGGTTCGAGGTGCTAGATGGTCAGGTCTGGACCCGGATCGACGGTCACGAACATGTCTACAAAGCGGAGGAGTCGTTCGGCGTCTCGCCCGGCGTGCGGCACCAGAACAGAGACGTTGTTCGAGACGTTGTATGGGCTGGAAAGGGACAGTAAGACGAACGGCGTTCCGGGCCTGGCGCGTGCGGCACCGCTGCTGCACGAACACCACGATGAGGTCCGGCCGGCTCGCCCACTCGCGTTCTTGTAGGGACCGCTGTTCGCTCTGGTCGCGCCGCTAGCGCGGGCGTTCGGCTACCGCACATGGAATCCGGAGTACAGCCCGCCGGAAGGACGGCCCTAGCTAACGTGGCTTCGGTCGTGGGTGGCGCCGCGGTGCGCTAGCCTGTTTTGGAGAGTTGGCGGGCGCTGCCCCCGAGACGCTTGGCGAGACGCTTGAGCCCGGCGCGTAAGGCGCGCAGCCGGGCAACCGTCCGCCGCGCTTCGGGCACAGCTGCCGCAAGTTCGTCGACGCCCCAGAACGCGCATACTACGTCAACGACGTCGTCGAGGTACTGCTCTGGCCCGAAGACACCCTCGGAGGCGAGCATCAGGCTGCGCTCCTCGAAGTCGCTCATGACGCGGCCGGGCATCTGGAATTGAACGAGCACGCCCACGAGGGGGATGACGTAGGCAGCGTCGGCGTCCAGATGGGCTTTCACCACGTCGCGGTAGAAGGCGTAATGTCGCGTCTCATCCTTGGCGATACGGCAGAGCGCGCGAGATAGGGTGGGGTCCTGGGCTTCTACGGCGTCGGCGGTGTGCAGATAGAAGGCCAGCTTTGCCGCTCGCCCATAACAACCAGCATCGAGGGTCCGCTTGAAGAGCCAGCGTCGGCTGGATGTAAGCCGGGGTTGCGTGCCGGCGCCCATTAAGGTACCATTGTATACTAAGGTACTATGATGGGCACCACCAATCTCTTCAAGCCCCTCCGCCGAGGACTCCTTGAGTTCGCTGTCCTGACCGCGCTGTCGACGGGGCGCCACTACGCGGGCGATGTCCTGGAGCGCCTGGCCGAGACGCCCTTCGCCACGCAAGAAGGCACACTCTATCCGCTGCTCAGCAAGATGCGACGCGATGGTCTGCTGGATCATGAGTGGGAGGAGTCCGACAGCGGACCGCCGCGCAAGTACTACCGGGTGACAAAATCCGGAACGGAGCGGCTAGTGCAGCTCATCGCCTACTGGAGGCAACTGGACGACACGTTGACTGAGCTAGGAGCCCTACGATGAATAGAGTAACGCTTATCAATCTCGCCGGTCGCGCCCTCTATGTGGAAGACGACGGCGCCGAAGCCATCGACCGCTGGATGGAGGCCGCGCGAGCGACCCTCGAAGGCGACCCCGACCGCGACGAACTCCTCGCCGACTTCGAACAGGCGATCGGGGATCGCTGCTCGGCCCGAACGACTGGCGAAACCGACGTCGTCACTACACCCGTCGTCGAGGAGATACTCTCCGCCCTCGGTCCGGTCGAGCCGGCTGGCACCTCGGACGGCGAGGCGGTGGAAACGGAACCTATCGCCGCCGCCGAGACCCGCCTACGCGACCGTCAGCTCTACCGGCTCACAGGCGAGGACGAAGGCATGATCGCCGGTGTCTGCGCCGGCGTCGCCGCTTACTTGAATGTCGACGTTACCGTCGTCCGCGTCGTCACGGTCATCGCTGCGCTCGTCAGCCTCGGCGCGGTGGCGCTGGTCTACGGAGCGATGGCGCTGATCGTACCCGCCGCCTCCTCGCCGGACGAACGCATGGCCGTTCGCGGCTACGGCGTGTCCGCCAAAGAAGTGATGTCGCGTGCGAGAGAGAACGCAGGTCCGGCGCTGGCCTCCGTGGGTAAGGCGCTTCGCGAGGTGACGCACGTGTTAGCCAACGTGATCTACTGGGTGTTTGTCCTTGCGATCTGGGTCGTGCTCGTAGCGTGGGTCATCGCTGTCATCTCGTTGTTCGTCGACTCGGAGCCACTCGCCACGGCCTTCGATAGCGGTACTTCGACCTGGACGATCGCAATCTGGGTCTCGTCCGTGTTCTGGCTCGTGGCTGGCGTGATCATGGCGCTCGCGGCGGGTTCACGGTACCTAGCCGCACCATCGCAACGGCGCAATCTCGGCTCGGCGGCCGTCGCTGTTTGGTTCGTCTTCATGACGGCTGCCGCGATCAGCTTCGTCACGATCCCGGTAGCTTCGAGTGCCCAGGTCCGAGACCTCCTCGACGGCGAGGGGCGTATCGAGGTCTTCGGTGAGACGTTGTGTCTATCGCTCGACCACGGATTCGAGCGCGTTCGGGACACCGACGGCTGCGACCACGTGTTCTCCAACGATGCGGCCCCCCGGTCCGAGGCCGTTGGTCACAAGGACTCGCTCGAGGTTGTCAGGCTGACCGACCGCATCGTGCAGAAGGCAAGTGACATGCCTTCGCTGGACGCGACCTAGACTAATTAAGAGAACAGAAGGGGAGCTCTGGGATGGGATCGATGGGTATTACAGAACGGCTCGCGCGGGCCAGCGCAGGGCGGCCTTGGTCCGTCGTCGGTGTTTGGATCGCCGGATTCATCGTCATGGTAGCCGCAGCGACGCAGGTCGGCGACGCTCTCACAACAGAGTTCGCGGTCCTAAACAACCCAGACTCCACCGTGGGTGCGGATCTGCTTGAAGAGCGATTGCGAGGCGAGGAACGGGCACTGGAGTTCATCATCGTCCGGTCCGAAGGGCTGACGGTTGAGGACATTGCGTACCAGGAGCTGGTCGCCAGGATCGTAGACGACGTTCGCGCACTTGAGGGCACGGTGGCGTCCGCAGCCAGCTACTTTGACACCAATGCGCCAGCAATGGTTTCCGCGGACGGCACCGCGTCACTCATTCAAGTTGAGCTTGAAGGCGAAGCGAAGGAAGGTTCGGACAACGTGGGGCCGCTCGTGGACTACGTCCGTGACTTGGAGCCTGGTGGCGGATTCGACGTCCTGGTCTTCGGGCCGGGGAGCGCGAACAGGGAGGTCCAGGAGATCACCGAGCGTGACCTCCAGACCGGAGAGTCTATCGGCATATCGATCGCGCTGATCATCCTACTGGTGGTCTTCGGGGCCTTGGTGGCCGCGCTGCTTCCCCTCCTGCTGGCAATCTTTGCCATCGTTGGCGCCATCGGCGTGACGGCGCTGTTCGGCCAGTGGTGGTCGTTTAGTTTCTTTGTGGTCAATATCATTACGATGATCGGCCTAGCCGTTGGTATCGACTACGCGCTGTTTATCGTTCAGCGCTACCGCGAGGAGTATGCCAAGGGAGATGACGTTGTTGAGGCGATTGCAAAGGCTGGGGCCACCGCGAGCAGAGCCGTAATGTTTTCGGGCGCAACGGTTGTCATCGCACTGCTCGGCCTGCTGCTGATCCCCCAGAACATCTACCGCAGCATTGCGTTCGGCTCGATCGTGGTCGTGATGCTCGCGGTGCTCGGGGCACTGACGCTGCTGCCGGCCGTGTTGAAGCTGCTTGGGCCAAAGATCAACCGGCTCAGCATTCCTGGGCTCCGGCGGCAGCGCTCCGCTGACGACGACAGCGGCTTTTGGGCTTCTGTCGCCCGGGGAGTGATGGGGCACCCGGTGCTGAGTCTCGTTCTTGCTGTGGGCGTCTTGGTCGCCGTGGCTATCCCTGCCACAACAATCAAGGCTGGCTTTTCTGGCGTCGAGTCGATGCCGGAGGACTCTGAAGCGAGACAGGCATTCGGCGTGCTCATGGCGGACTTCAGCGCCGGCCTGTCCGCCCCGGCGGAGGTCGTGATTGACCGCATAGGAGCGGACCAAGCAGCGGTTGATGCCGGAATCGAAACGCTTCTGGCCCAAGTTGAAGCTGATGAAGGCTTCGACTTCGCAGACGTTCAAACGAACGACGCCGGCGATCTCACATTGGTCTCGATTTCGCTTGCTACAGCAGCAGATGGAGACGCGGGATACGAAGCCATACGGCGCCTCCGTGCGGACTACGTGGAGCCGGACTTCGCGGGCACCGGTGCATCGGTCTATGTTGCCGGACGTACTGCGGAGTTCGTAGACATGTTCGACGTCATCTCAAACTACACGCCGATCGTGTTCGCGTTCGTCCTTGGGCTGAGCTTCTTGCTTCTGATGGTAGTCTTCCGCTCCATAGTGGTACCGATCAAGGCGATCCTGATGAACCTGCTGTCGGTGGGCGCGACGTACGGAATGCTAACGCTCGTCTTCCAGGAGGGAATTGGAGCCGACCTACTTGGCTTCACCCAGGTGGAAGCGATTGAGGCCTGGTTGCCCCTGATGCTCTTCGCGATACTGTTCGGCCTCAGCATGGATTACCACGTATTCCTTTTGAGCCGCATCCGCGAACGATACAACGAGACGGGCGATAACACGGCCTCGGTAGCCTACGGTGTTCGGTCGACGGCCTCGGTGATCACGGGAGCGGCGCTGATCATGGTCGCTGTGTTTGGCGGTTTCGCGCTCGGCGATAACGCCTCTCTTCAGCAAATGGGCTTCGGTCTTGGCTTCGCGATCCTGCTGGACGCGACCATTATCCGGACTATCGTCGTGCCCGCGAGCATGACGCTCCTGGGCAGTGCAAACTGGTATTTGCCCTCGTGGCTGGAATGGCTCCCGCACCTCAGCATCGAAGGAGAGCGAGACGACGCGACGACGGCGTTAGGCCGTGCAGCGTGAATCGCGCAGGCCGGGCAGCAAGGAGGAGTAATATCATGAGGGGTCTCGGCAAAGGCTGGCTTGTTAGTCTGGTGGCCATGGTTGGCGCGCTGCTTCTGTTCGGAGCAGCGTGTTACACTCATGGCGCTGGCAGCGACCCCTCGAAGGAGACGCCGGCTTTTGGCGTCACCGAGGTCCGTCTGGAGGACTTCGGTGACGCGCCCGCAAACATCGTGATCGATGCCGGGACGACCGTCATCTGGACGAACTACGACGGCGTTGGCCATACGGTGACTAGCGACGAGGGGGAGGAGCTCGAGAGCGAGCAGTTTAGCAAGACCGAGACGTTCCGCCATACGTTCGACACGCCCGGCGAATACTATTACCACTGCAAGCCACACTCGAACATGCACGGTCTTGTGACCGTCCGGCTTCTGCCGTAACAGTCGGGCCAGGAGGCGGCTTCTGAGACCCGCCGTGCTGGACGTGTCCTCTTGCCGAATGGCGTTCCTAACATCAGAAGTTGGGCTTGGAGCGGGGAATCAGGTTCGAACTCGAAACCCCGTCAGCTTGGGAAGCAGACGCGTCCTCGCGGTGGGTTTAGCTCTGCTCAGCGTCGGTGCGGTTGCGGTGCTGCGGTGCGCTAGCCGACTTTGGAGAGCTGGCGGGCGCTGTGCGTGCCTATTCGCTTGGTGAGACGTTTGAGCCCAGCGCGAAGCGCGCGCATCCGTGCAACCGTTCGCCGCGCTTCGGGCACAGCTGCCGCAAGTTCGTCGACCTCCCAGAACGAGCATACTACGTCAACGACGTCGTCGAGGTACTGCTCTGGCCCGAAGACACCTTCCGAAGCGAGCATCAGGCTGCGCTCGTCGAAGTCGCTCATGACGCGGCCGGGCATTTGGAATTGGACGAGCACGCCCACGAGCGGAATGACGTAGGCAGCGTCGGCGTCCAAATGGGCTTTCACCACGTCGCGGTAGAAGGCGTAATGGCGCGTCTCATCTTTAGCGATGCGGCGGAGCGCGCGAGATAGGGTGGGGTCCTGGGCTTCTACGGCGTCGGCGGTGTGCAGATAGAAGGCCTGGGTGGCCAGCTCCTGAATCGTGGTGTAGACCATGGCCTCGAAAGCGCCTTCGAGCTGATGTGAGAAGCCGCCGGCCAGTACGGCCTTGCGTCGGCGGCCGCGCTCTGCGTGGTCGCCGTTGTCGGTAAGCAGCAGGTACGTCTCCAGCAGGGTGGAGTGCTGGTCCTCCTCCGAGGTCCAGACGCGGACGAACTCCTGGAGAGGCGGGAGCGAATCGCGGAGGCCTTCGTGGAGAACGGCGGTGTACCAGGGGAGGTTGACTTCGGTCAGGAGCGCGGTCTCGACAGCGGTGTACGCCAGGTCCGAAAGGGGAGGGGTGGTGCTGGGCGCATGCAGCGCCTCCAGCGGCAGGAACTCGCGGTACGACCAGTCGATGCGGGCCGAGGCCTCGTTGTGCCGCGCGAGCAGCCTCGCGACCTCGGGTTCGAGCGAGGGCAGCAGCGGGACGTCGGACATGTCTCGCCTAGGTTGCGTCTGAGCTACTGCCGAGCCGTACGTGGGACGCGCGACTTCGATCTGGCTGCCTGGGGTCGGGCTCGACATCGAACTCGACCGTCTGGCCTTCGTTCAGCTCGTCGAATGTGGGATCGTCCACCGAACTGCTGTGGAAGAAGACCTCTTCTGTGCTGTCTGAGGGCTTGATGAAGCCGAAGCCTCGGTCACGAACGATTCTGGTGATGCTTCCTGTCGCCATGCGTGTTCCTCCTTAGAGTCTACGTCGCCGCCGGTCGGCAGCGCTCGGGTGACGGTGTGGTAGGTGGTTGTGAATAGCAACCTTCTGACTCGCGTCCTGGCCGCCGAGTGCAGAGGGAAGGTGGGAATCTTCGCCTGCGGTTCGAAGACGAGGGGGCTTGTTGCGAACACTGTAGCATCCGTGAGCTCAAATGGCTAGCTCGCGTCGTGAGTACGGGGTCCCCTCAACGGGGGCGGGCTAGAGATTGACTGCTGAGTTGGAGCCTGAGATGAGGTTTGCCCGGACGGGCAGGCCCAGACGGGCCCGCCGTTGCGGGGACTCCCGACCCCCTGCGACCCGGCTCCCTCCCGCGGCGGGCAGGCAGGGTAGGCCTCTGTGGGTAGCATCTCGCTCGATTCCGGTGAAGCGCCAGCATTGCAGGGGCTGTTTCAGTCCTGGCGATTGCGGTACTCGATCAGTCGCCCCGCTAGCCGTTCGACTAGCTCGCCAACCTCGCGTCGAGGAAAGGCGGAGCGTGCGCAATTGAGGCACGTGAACTCCCCATCTCCGTCGGTGTCGAGGTAGCCGCCGCAGGACGAACAACGCATGCCCATAATGACACTGGCGGAATTGGGCTCGTGCAGGATGTCATCCAGTTCGGGCCATTCTTCCCTGCTCACGGCTCGTGCGTTGCGGCTCGCGAGTTCTCGGTTGAGCGGGCCGAGAACGGGCCGGACGGCGCCGGCGAGTGATACTGCTGATCCAACTCTCTTCATGATTGGATTGTACCAAGAGTGGATGTCGTTCGTCTGCCTCTTTCAGTAGCTACGACTGGGGACGTCAACTGGCCATCAGATAAAGTTGGCGGCCCCTTCCGAGATGTTGGGGTTGGAGCGGGAGACGAGAGTCGTAGTCGCGGCCCCTGCGGTTCGGCTCCCACCTGCGGCGGGCAGCCAGGGCAGGCCGCTGCTTGGGCGCAGGACCGCGTCCTCGCGCGTGGATAGCTTTGCGTAGGTGGGTGGTCGCTCTTACGCGCGTTGCCGACGCCGAGCCTGGTGGCGGTTCCGTTGGGCGGGCGCTCGTGAGGGGGCCGCGTGCTGAGTCTGGGGGGTTCGCCGCGGTCCGTGCCAGCTGGAGATCCGGCGCCTCCGCTGGGCGCCGTTCGTCTGGGGTGGCGTCGCGACCGGCTTGCCGTCCAATGTCATGCGGGGCAGCTTGCGGCCCAGACCGCGTTCGATCTTGTTCCACTTCGGCAAATCGGCCGGCCCCAGCAGCGTAATGGCACGCCCCGAGCGGCCCATCCGGCCTGTGCGCCCCACGCGATGGGTAAATAGATCGTGGGTCTCCGGCAGGTCATAGTTGATGACACGTTCGATGTGGAGCACGTCTAGCCCGCGCGCTGCGACGTTCGTCGCCAGCAGGACAGGCGTCTTGGCTGAACGAAACTCGCGCAGCACGCGGTCGCGTTGTGGCTGGCTCAGGTTGCCCTGAAGCACGCCCAGGCGGTAGCCCGACCGTTCCAACCGCTGGCCCAAGCGGCGCACACCGTGCTTCGTGCGCCCGAAGACAAGTGTCCCGCCCGATGTCGGCTCGTCAAGTAGACGGCGGAGCACGTCAAACTTGTCATCGCTCCCGACCTCGTAGATCGCGTGGTCGATGTCCGGCTGCGCTTCCTGTTCCGCGTCCAACACAATCACCACGGGGTCGCGCAGATACTTGCCAGAAACGTCGTGAACCGCCGGCATTGTTGCTGAGAAGAGCGCCGTCTGGCGTTCTCGCGGCGTGGCGCCGAGGATGCGGTCGACGTCTCGCGCGAACCCGCGGTCGAGCATCTCATCCGCCTCGTCGAGCACCAGATAGCGCACCCGGTCCAGGCGCAACGAGCCTCGCTGCAGGAGATCGACGAGCCGCCCCGGCGTGCCCACAACGATCTGCACGCCTTTGCGGATGTTCTTTTCTTGGGGGCCGATCGGCCGGCCGCCGTAGACGATGACTGAGCGCAGGCCCGTCCCGGCAATGAGTTGCGAGAGCACGCCGCCGACTTGCTGCGCAAGTTCACGCGTCGGCACTACGACTAGTGCGCTCGGCGTCCGCTCTCCGGGTTTCGCACTCTGCACGAGTGGCAGCCCGAACGCGAGGGTCTTGCCGGAGCCTGTGGCCGCCTGGCCCATCACGTCGCGGCGCTCAAGCAGCGGAGGGATCGCCGCTGACTGGATGGGCGTCGGCGTTTCGATTTGCATCGCATCGAGGGCCTTCAGAAGCGAGGCGCTCAGTTGGAAGTCCTGAAATGTAGTCAAATGCGTACCTTTCCTGTGAGATTCATTGATGATTGGGGGTAGCGGAACCGTCCCGCGGGCTACTTCTTGGAGTGGGCTACCCAGTTGCGTCCGCCCCCCTCTGTGTGGAGGCGTTGATAGATCCTGGTGCGGACACCATCGGAGCTCGTGAGGAGCTCTCCATCATGGCCATACAGGCGATATCGGATGTTCTCGTCAGCGTTCTTTGGAACAGACAGCAGCAGTTCGCCACCGCTGGAACGAACATCGACCCCGTCCGGGAAGTGCTCCAGGCCTTCGCGCTCTGCGACAAGGGAGCCTTCAGAATCGTACAGATGGAACGATACCAAGTGGACGCCATCAGCATCGGATGCAAGCTGCAAGATGCTCTCTGCTGACCCGGCGTCAAGGAACGTGATCGACGTACCGGGTTGCCGATCGCCGAACTTCACCGCGCCCCCCATGTTGTATTGAACCCAACAGGCGTCAGCCGCCAGATCGCTCTTTGGGCGGGTCCGAGCGACCGCCCACGAGGCGGCGTCTCATCTGGTCGAGTAGTAGGCTGGCGGTGTGCTGGGTGTTCGTGAATAAAAACCTTCTGACTCGTGTCCTAGCCGTCCGAGTGCAGAAGGAAGGTGGGAGTCTCCACCTGCGGGTCGAAGACGAGGGAGCTTGTTGTAAATACTGTAGCATGCGCGGGCGGAAGCGGCTAGGTTGCGTCATTAGTAGAAGCGCCCCTTCCGCGCTCGCTGCCTTCCCACGCGCGGGTGAGCACGCGCGTCTCCCGCTCTTCCTTCCTGCCTTGCTAGACTCCGACCACCACAACAGGAGGTGGCGTGCATGACACTACGCACAGCAGCAATCGCCGGCATCACAATCGCGCTTGTGGTCGTGGCCTGTGGTGGTGAAGGCTCGCGTCCAGCGCCAGACGTTACGACAGTCGATGATGCATACCAGGCGCTGGCCGCAGGCCTGCAAGCACGCCGGTCCGTGCTACACACGACGATCACGACGGACCTGGCCCAGGGCAACGAATCTGAGGACATCATTGAGGTAGACATCTGGCTGGATGCAGGGCGAGGCGTTGGCAGGCAGGAGTATGTCCTCCCTCCCGATTTCGAGGGCGATCTCGATTTGCAGGGCGTGACGATCTTCGACGGCCGCTACGCCTACTTCCCTGACGACCCGGACGAAGCGCTGCGACAAGACATCGATACACGTTGTCCTGAAAGCGATAGCATCCTCATCTCGGTCCTCCTCGGGTGCGCTTTATTCCCGATGGGTGGGTTCAATGCTCTGGCGGTTTCTCTTGAAACCGACGCCCAGTACGAAGGTACTTCCGCCATCGTGCTTGTCTTTCATGGAAGGAGTGCGCCGGGCAGCACTACGTTCGAGACGCGAGTCTATCTGGATGCGTCTACGATGCTTCCCATCGCGCGAATCACCCTGGCGTCTTCGCCAGACGAGGAGGTCGAGATCGTATCTCGTTTCGAGCACGAATACGTTCCGCGAGGCAGCCTTGCGGAGGACTTCTTCGACCCCAGGTCGATCGGTTACGGCATTAGAGACGCCAGCGGCCAGCTAGACGTCATCGAGTCTCAAGTCTCTGTCTACTGGCTCGGCGAAGACGTCGATCTCGACGGCTCTAATGGCCTCGTCCTTGCGAGAGTTGAGACGCAGCTAACGTTTCCACCAGACGAAGGGCCGTATCCGGAGGGTCAGACCTACGGCCTCCACCTCTACTACGAGACGCCCTCCGGCGTCCCAGGAGTCTACGTCTTTCTCTGGACGCCGGCCGATTGGGCGCGCTACACCTTGACGGCGCAGGGTAAGTTCCTCGTGGGCGCATCCTGCGCGCAGAGTGAACCCATCACTGTCTCCGGCACGGAGGGCATCTCGTACGACCTCATCGCTTGGCGCGCTCCAATTGCGGTGAACAATCCTCAGACCGATCAAGAACGCTGTGAGCAGCAGTACCACGAGCTTTGGATGATCCCGTACGGCCGGATCGCCGTGATCGAGTTTGAAGACGTGGTGGTCGATGTGCGTTCGGACGTTGGAGGGTATATTGATGAGCCAGAGCCATTTGAGTCTGTTCTGGCTGTTTTGCATCGACGCCAGCTAGGAGGCGGCAGATGATGTGGCGTCTAGGGTTCCTCGTCGTCATCGCAGCCTTTGCTGTTGGAGCTTGTGGAGATGATTCCGTCGACATAGAAGGCCTCCGCGAGCGCCTGAGAACGCTCCGAAGTGGAACGTTCACGGTGACATATGTGGTGGAGACGATAGAAAAGGCGGAGACGACCGTGAGCGATGCAGTCTGGTATCACGACGGTACCGATGACTTTCCACCTGGGCTCGACCGGCTGGACACTTCGGGCGACCGTGGCCTTCGCATCAGGATCGTTGCACCGACTTCCTACCTTTGTAGACCGGTAGAGGGCGAAACACGGTGTTCCGTGGATAGTTGCTGCAGACCGACAAACTTTGACGCGACGTTCGTGACGCCGGTGCTGGAAGGCAGTGGGGTTAGCGTCGTGGGAAGTAGCAGCGAGACGATCGCGGGCCTGGTTGCTCAGTGCTACAAGTTGGAATTCGATCTACCCTTAGCCCGAGTCGAATATTCGGCCTTGGAGATGTGTGTTTCGGAAGAGGGCTTACTGCTTTCGGCCCGAGCCGGACCGTTCCAATATCCGCCCGTCGTGGGGATGGTGGTCAACCTGACGGCAGTCGCCGCCTCGACCGACGTGGAGGATGATGTGTTTGAGCGGCCGTACCCGCTCTCGGACTAGTCTCCTCCCTGATTCGCTGACGAACTCGACAGCAGGGCCCGTCGATGCTGCGCTGGCGTGCTACACTGCTCTTCACCCAATCACGGAGGAGGCATCATGAGCATCGAAATGCGGCCGGTCAAGCCGGAAGAGTTCGACACTTTTGTCACCGCGACGTTCATCGGCTTTGGGGCGCCCGTCGCGCCTCCGGAAGACACGGCGAACACGAAGGCACTCTGCGAATACGACCGCACGCTGGCCAGCTTCGACGGCGAGGAGATCGTCAGCACCACCGGCATCTTTTCGTTTGACATGACGGTCCCCGGCGGCTCGCCTCATCGGGGTGCAGGCCGCGCTTCTACTGTCGGCTTCCGGAATAAGCGTTGGTGTCGTCTGGCTCATCCTGTCTCCGCTACTTAGGGATGTACATCAGGGAGGATGATGTAGCTGCCCCGCGGGAGGAGTTTGCAAACGCATATACTAGCATAGCCCGTCCGCGCGGATGCGTGCTAAGCTCCGGCCGCCACAGCAGGAGATGGCGAGCACAGCCGCTAGCGCTCTTGAAATCCAGGTTGGTGAGGTCATCGAGCGGAGTTGACATGGGAACCTGTCTCCTTCGGTGAAGGTACTACGTGCTTTGATGTACGATTGTCGTCCAGCGACCTCTCCGCGAGACACAGCCACCCTATCCCCAGCTCCTCCTCGCGCACGCACAGCTCTGCGTAGGTGGGAAGCCGACCGGACATTGCTACCAACGCAGGACCGGTTCTCGTCTTCGGACAGCTCTGTTACACCCCGATCAAGGCAGCGGGAGGTGGGAGAGTTATGTGGCGTTTAGGGTTCGGTAATTCGGCTGGCAGACAGGCACTCCGGGGTGGAGTGGGCGTGCTTCCAAGCTACGCTCTGAATCGACATTTCTGAGAACGTAGTGTGGGCGCACGGCGCCAATCTCCGGTCCTTCTCCACGGCGAAGCGGAACGCTGGAGTAAAGCCTTGTGCGACCAGCGGTTGGTGTCCCCGCCACCAGAGTTGTTGGGCTGAGCCGATCAGGAGCAGCGCAAGAGCGAGTGCCAGCGCCGCGATCGAAAGCGCCATCCAGCTCCCTTCCGGTGGTGAGGAAGAGCCAGTGCCCGCTAGGGGTGGGCGCGGAGGAGGCCCAACACCGCCTGGGGGCGTTGGTGTTTCCAGGCCTCCGCCTCCGCCCGGCGGCGTGTTTGTTAAGGTGGCGGGCGCTGGTGTATCTGTCAAATCGGTTCCATCTGGAGGCGGCGTGACCGTCGGCGGCACGGCCGGAGGCGTGTTCGTGGCAGTGCCAGCTGATGGCGGATCAGTCGAAGTTGGCCCGACCGATGTGGCCGTTGCAGTGCCGGGCGGGCCCGGTGTGCCCGGTGTGCTTGTAGAAGGGGGCCGGACTTGCGTAAACGTTGGCGTTGGCCCTCCGCTCGGTGTCCAGGTCGGCTCCGGTGTCCACGTTGGCACTGGCGTCCATGTGGGTACTTGAGTCGAGGTGGACGTTGCTGTCGCAGTCCCTGACGTCGCTGTTGCCGTCGGTGGGGTTCCGTCGGGCGTAGTCGTTGACGTCGATACTGGAGTGGTCGGCGTCAGTTCTGGAGTATTGGTGTCAGTCGGCACGTCAGTCGGCACGTCAGTCGGCGTATCGGTCGCTGTCGCAGTCTCTGACGTCGCTGTTACCGTCGGTGTGGGCGTCCGTGTGGGCGTCGGTGTGGACCCTGAAACGGTTACTTGGCCGTTGAAGACCTGTCTAGCAATCTTTTCGCCTAGCGTCGTGGAAAGGCCGACTCTGGAAAAGCTGAGTTGGCTAACGCCCGGGATTGATGTGCTGAACTTTAGCGTCGCGAGGACGCCACTTCCGCTCGGCGCGTCTGGTGGCGGCGGTCCATTTGTCGTGCACCCGTAGTGTACGGCGCCTGCGCCGGCATCGAGTTCGCCGCAAGTCGGGAGTCTGCCGTCGCTGCCGAGGAAGAGGCCGTTTGTGACCGACACCAATGTCAGGACCAACGGGTCGTAGTGGAGTTCGAATTCGTAGGCCCCGAGGCCGGTGACGTCGTCGACGAGGATCTTGATGATGACGTTGTTGCCAGCAGGGACCGACTGCGATTCTGGCTCGATCCGCACGACGGTTGTCGGCGACCCTGCGCCGACGTTCGTTGTCGCGAGCACCCCGCTCAACACGAGGATCACGAAGAAGCCGATGGTCAGCTTAGGCGGCCAGGCAGACCTCGGACGGTGACCGAGCAACTCGAAGGGCGGCTCCATCACAATCGCGGCATCTCCAAGTTCGGGCTGTGTCGGGGTTGGTGAGTCACCTACGCCTTCCATGAACGCTACATTCGCTATAACGGCGAACTAACGGCGGGGTTTCAAGGCGTCCGTGCACTCAAGCCCTGCATGGGGCCGTCGAATGTGATTTGCTAGCCGCTCTCTCGTATTGCGGACAGTGACCACACATCGCCGGCCGATCCGACGACGCCGCCAGGCCACGCTCCCACCCCAGAAGCCCAGGCAGCAGGACATAAGTATAGCAGTGGAAATGTTATTCTGTCTCGGCGCAAGCGCGTGCGAACTGCCTGATAGCTGGACGGCTAACGCTCGGAGCGTCAGTCGTTAGTTACGCCGCTGAGTGGGAGATGTTTGGGAGCAGGCCGTCTGATTAGCGAGCAGACCAGTCCAGTCGCCCAAACCAGGCTACAAAACCGCACATGCTACACTGCTCTTCACCCAATCACGGAGGAGGCATCATGAGCATCGAAATGCGGCCGGTCACGCCGGAAGAGTTCGACACCTTTGTCACCACGACCTTCATCGGCTTTGGGGCGCCCGTCGCGCCTCCGGAAGACACGGCGAACACGAAGGCGCTCTGCGAATACGATCGCACGCTGGCCAGCTTCGACGGCGAGGAGATCGTCAGCACCACCGGCATCTTTTCGTTTGACATGACGGTCCCCGGCGGCTCGCTGCCAACGGCCGGCGTGACCTGGGTCAGCGTCAAGCCGACGCATCGTCGCAAGGGCCTGCTCACAACCATGATGAAACAACAGCTCAGCGACATCCGCGATCGCAACGAGCCAATCGCGGCGCTCTGGGCGTCGGAGAGCGTGATCTACGGAAGGTTCGGCTACGGCATCGCGGCCCAGAGCAGCCAGATCAAGATCGACCGCTTGCGGACGAAGTTCGCGAGCCAGCCGCCCGCGACCGGCAGCACGCGCCTGCTTTCTCGCGAGGAAGCGCAGGCGACATGGCCCAAGGTTTACGACAAGGTCCTGCCCGGACAACCCGGCATGTACTCCCGCAGCGAGACCTGGTGGAAGCACCACACGTTGCCGGACAAAGAAGACCGCCGGACGAACTTTGGCGGCAGGTTCTACGTCCTCTACGAAGAGGACGGCGAACCGCTTGGATATGCTCGCTATCGCACCCGCGAGGGCGGCGGTGACGGCGCGCCTGACGGATCGCTAGCCGTCCAAGAGCTGATGGCCGCCAGCGATGGCGCCTACACAGGGCTCTGGTCGTACCTGTTCGGCGTCGACCTGATCGGGACGATCCTGGCGCACAACCGGCGCAGCGACGAGCCGCTCTACTGGATGCTGTCCGACCCGCGCCGCTTAGAGCGCCAGCAGATGGACTCGCTCTGGGTGCGCGTCGTCGACGTGCCCGCGGCCCTGGAGGCCCGACGCTATGCGGCCGACATCGACGTTGTCATTGACGTTCGCGACTCGTTCTGCGACTGGACGGAGGGCCGCTACCAGCTCGAGGGCGGTCCGGACGGTGCGACCTGCAAACGCACAGACGCCGACGCCGACATCACGCTGAGCGCCGCGGACCTGGGGGCGGTGTACATGGGTGGCACGCATCTGTCGACGCTGGCGCGCGCCGGTCGTGTGGAGGGCGAAGTCGACGTGTTGCGTCGCGCCGACGCCGCGTTCGGCTGGTCGCCGTTGCCGTGGACACCCGAGGTTTTCTAGCCTGCTCTCTTAGAGCCCGCTACCAGCGAATCCAGCAGCCGCTTCGAGGCGTCGGCGATCTCATCGACCGCCGCGTCGAACACTTCTTCGTTGGCCTTGGACGGCTTGCGATAGCCGCTCACTTTGCGCACGAACTGGAGCGCGGCAGCGCTGATCTCCTCGTCTGAGAATTCGGTCCCCCGGAGCGTTTTGATGCTTCGACACATGGACCTAGGGTAGCAGAGCGGAACGCGGCTCCGGCTCCGAGTCGCTCGCAGAGACCTTCGCCCGCAGCTCCGCCAGCGCGGCGTCCTCGGCGTCGTAATCCAGCAGCCTGTCGATGTCCTTGGGCCGCGCCTCGCGCTCCCAGGCGATCGTCCGGCGCAGCGCCTCATCTCGCGGTACCGGCTCTTGGTAGCCCAGCTCCTGGCGGATGCGCGACGTATCGACGACCAGATGCTGGTCATAGTTGGCCTGCGGCAGGTTGAGCGTCGCCGGCAGCGAGTCGTTGGGCGCCACGACTACGCTGCCTCCCCAACGGGCCGCGCGGCCTACGAGGCGCAGCCATGCCGCGTAGCTGAGCGCTTCCGGCTCACCTACGTTGTAGGTCCGGTTCGCGGCGCGCTCATCGCTCGCAGCCAACGCGATGGCCGCCGCGACGTTCTCGACGTAGCTGCGCGTCCATCGCCAACCCGCGACACGCTCCTCCAGGAGGATCGCGGGGCGTTGGTCGTCCATGCGCTTCAGCTCCAGCATCAGACGGTGCTGATAGTCGCCTTCGCCGTAGACCATCGGAAGCCGCAGCACCGTTCCAGGGAGCAGGGCGCTGCTCATCGCTGCCCGTTCGACGAGGATCTTCTCGTAGCCATCGAGCCCGCGGCCCGTCCCACGATATGGGTACAGCTGTTCCCGGAGCGGCGAGTCTTCAGTCAGCGGCACATGCTCTAGGACCCCCGGCTCGCCGCCGTGGAAGCGGCCGTAGGCGCGGTAGACGTCCTGGCTGCTGATCACGACGAGACGCCGCGCGATTCCCCGGAAGGCGCTCAAGGTCGCCAGCGCTTCTTGCTGCGTGAACGCAGCCATGTCCACGACTACATCCGGCAGGAGCTTCTTGAAGGCCTCCTGGTGTGCGGCCAGCAGCATCCTGTCACCGTGGATGTGCGCGACCTTTTTGGGCAGGTTGACCTCGGTCTGGCCTCGATGAAAGACCGTGACGTCGTGACCCGCCTCGTGCAGGCGGCGAGCAACCGGAGGCCCAATAAAGTGCGTGCCACCGATGATGAGAACGCGCATGTTGTCGCTGGCTCCTCTGTACTGAACCGGTTATAGAAGGCAGGCAGTCTTATGATAACCACCGGCATGGTGACCGACAACATGCCGCAAGCGACGCGTTCCTTGCCCCCAACCTCCACCAAAGTTATAGTCGGCTTGACGCACCATTCATGACCACGAAAGAGTTCGGGAACGCGCTGCTCGAAGCCAGGGAGGCTCGCGGCCTCACCCTCCGCGATATAGAGCGCGACACTCGCATTTCCACCAAATACCTGCAAGCATTGGAAGAGGGGCGCCTAGAGGCGCTGCCGGCGCCAGTCTACGCGCGCGCCTTCACGCGGACGTATGCCCAATACCTCGGCCTGGATGCCTCAAAGCTGGTTCAGCAGCTTCCGGGCGCGAAGCCCGAGCCGGAGCTGCCACGCCTGCCGGACGTGCATCGTGAAGCCAAGGCGCCGCTTGTATCTGCAAGCTGGGGTATCGCGGGCGTGGTCGTTGTCCTGCTGCTCGTCGTCGGGCTATTCATGTTCTGGAATCGCGGTGGGGACGGCGCGACGTCCGTCGTGGTGCCGGATCCGATCTCAGACAACGGCGGTCAGGGCGCCGAGCCGCCGAACGGACCATTCGCCGGCCCTGATGCGGAGCTGGTTATCGAAGAAGGCATCGTGCCCGACCTGGAAGCCCATCACCTACTGGTGGCAATCACGGCGCTCACCGATGCCGGGATGCGCTACGTGGTCGTGGAAGTTGAGAACGAAGACGTGCCTCAGGGGATCATCTTCAATCAGAGCCCATCGCCAGGCACGCCCGCGGATGACGACACGGTCGTTACTATCCTCGCGAGCCGGTAGCGCTCAGAACACCTGCGACACGTCAATCTCGCTATTCAGCAGCTCAGCGTCAGGGCGTGTCCGCTCCACGAACTCTATAGCGCTATCCAGTATCTGCCTCGCGTGGCGGGCGTCGTTTGAAACGCAGGTCAGGCCGATCGTGGCGATCTGCCACGTTTCGTTATCCTCGACTTCCGCCACCGCGACGTTGAACTTGTTGCGCAGGCGGGTCGTGAGCGACTTAATCACCTGTCGCTTGTCCTTGAGCGAGCTGTTCTCAGGCATCCGGAGCGTGAACCGGCAGACGCCAACAACCATGGTCATTTGATGCGTTAGGGCTCGACGGCGCTGAGTTCAGGCTCGGCTTCGTCCGCAGACTCGGTCGAAGGCTCGTCCGTCTCAGGGTCGTCTGTCGGCGCCTCTGCGCGCAGCTCGTTGGCGACCTCTTCGCCCTCATCCTGCTCCACCTCCGGTAGCGGTGGCAGGTCATCGGGCTTCTGAAGGCCGAAGTATTCGAGGAAGCGTAGCGTCGTCCCGAAGAGAACGGCGCGACCCGGACCGGGGACGTGGCCCACATCCTCGATTAGCTCTCGCGCCAGGAGGGTCGCGACCGAATGGTCCGAATTTACGCCGCGCACGCTCTCAACCGTCCCGCGCGTCGCAGGCTGCCGATACGCGATGATGGCGAGCGTCTCCAGCGAAGCCCGCGAGAGCCGTCCGTGCTCGACCTCTAGGAAGTGCTCAATGTACGGCGCGGCTTCGGGCGTCGTGCTGAGCTGGACGCGATCGCCGTTTCGCTGGAGGTAGATGCCGCGGCCGCCGGTCGATTCGATGAGTGCTTCGATTGCGCGCTCGATGCCCTGGCGTGGCGTGTTCAACGTCTTGGAGAGCGTGCCGATCTCTTGCGGCTCTTCGGCCACAAAGAGCAGGCTTTCGATGATAGCTGGTAGCTGGTCAGGAGCCGGTCGCGGGATCTTCTCTGGGCGCATCCGAATTCTCCTGTGTGGCTTCTTCCGTTGCAGGCTGCGCTGCCGCTGCTGGCTGCCCAGCCGCTGGTGGCTGTTCTGTGGCCGGTGGCGCGGCGGGCGCTACGGCCACCGACGCCGGCCGGCTCACTGGAGGCTGGGCGCCGACGCGCAGTTCGCGATAGTGGATTTCCGCGGACGGCGGTTTGGCGAGCTGGATGCCCATCTTCTCTTCGATAAACGAGGTGGCGCGGGCAACGGCCTCGTCCGCCGTGTTTGCAAGATTGGCATCAGCAGCGACGTGCAGTGTGAGACTGACCTCCGCCTTCTTGCCCTTTCCTACGATCTTCGCCTGGACTTGATCGACCTGCGGTACCAGCCGTAGCTCTTCCTCCACCCGCAGGACGGCTTCCTCGGCGCTGATCTCAACGTCGCCGCCACCCACCTGCTGGATCTTCAGGTTGTTGCTCTCGGCCGGCACCAACTCGAACAGGATCAGCAGCGTTGCGAGCAAGATGAGGATAATGCCACCGAACGTGATGATGAGCTTCGCTTCCGTCGTGTTGTGGTCGTCCAAGTAACCGGCGAGGTCGCTGATGCGCGTAATGCTCTCGTCGGGTGAACTCCAGACGAGCAGAATGATCAGGAGGACGGCGAAGATCCAGAAGAGCGCGAACGCCACGGCCATGATGCGATTGGTTAGATCGTCCATGCGCTCCCGTCCTTGTGTGCTGTTGATGTTGGTTCTGGCGCGTCTACCGCAGGCCGGTTGGCAGGTCTAGGGCTGCCGGAGGGGTGAAGACCTTCACGGGTAGGCACAGCTAGACGCCATCATAGCGTATCCCGCCGAGTGGTCAACGAAAGTGAAGGAAGAGCCACTTCTGCTCCAGCCGAAGAGCTAGGGCGTAGAGCAGGACGACTAAGCTAAGGGCGGCTGACCTTGGGTCAGCTGGGCAGAAGCTGGGGCTTCTGCGTGTTAGTTCCACGCAGGCCAATCCCAGGTAAGTTGGCAGAAGGTCTGACCTTATCGGTCAGCGCTGGCTTCTGTCTCACCTGACGGTGAGCTTGGAAGATGCTCCGTATCTTCTACAGGCAGGCCTCTGGTTAGGGTTCCTGACTGGGGGTCAGGGGACCTTGACGCGTAGCAGAGGGAGTCTGTCTGCACTAGCCGCAGGCGGTGAAACCGCAGACGGGGCAGCACGCGCAGCCCTCTCCGTAGACCAGTGGTCCGCCGCAGTCAGGGCATCGATGACGTTTCATGGTTACCTTTAGTAGTACAAGTGTTCTCTTCTCACTCCATAATACAGAACGGGTGTTCTGTTGTCAAGAGCTGTGAAGGTGGAAGGTATGAGGTGCCGGTGGGGAAATACTAGGCTACGTCGCGAGCCAATCGGCGAGTTCGCGCACCTTGGCGGAGATCCACTCGAGGCGGTCTCGATCGGTGATGAGCAGCGCACCGATGAGGAGGATTGCCAGACCGAATTCAGTCATGGCGCTAGCATACCACGTTTCTGATATGACTCGGTGGTGCGTCCAGCCCTTACGCCGGGGAGGCTGCCAATTCCGGCCTGCCGGACCAGCGCCAGGCCAGGTTTGTGCGGCTGACGCCCATCAGCGTGCCGTGCAGCGCGGTCGGGTGGATGAACAGGCCTTCCAGATTGGGGTCGTCTGTGCGTCCGGTCCAGCGCGCCTCGCGTTTTTGGAGCCGCTCCACGATCGCGCTGACGTCCGGCGTCTCGACGTAGCACATGTAGATCGACTGGCCGCGCTTCTTCCAGAAGCGGCCCATCGCGCCCGTAGGATCGCTGATCTGCGACAGCTCGATGCGATCGAGCCGGGCGGGCGGATCGAAGAGAGTCAACTGGCCGGTGTAGCCGTACTGCTCGCTCGCAAGAGGTGAGAAGCGCTTGGCGTCCAGGCCGAAGGCATCGGCGTAGAATTTGGCGGCCGCCTCGTGATCGTCGATGACGTTCGTCGCCTCATATAGGAAGCTGATGAGGCCTACCGGCGAACGCTGGCTCTCCGGCGAAAGCACCATCCGCATGCCGGGCGTCTCGCCGTGCTCGATGAAGAGCTGTTCACCCTCGTCGCGCCAGGCGACGCCGTGATCCGTGAGGCGCGAGCCCAGCTCCGAGAGCGTAGGTGAGGAGAAGCCGGCCGCGAAGATGCCTTCGCCCCACTGGTCAAGGTGCCGCTGTACGAGGCCGTCGCCCGAAGGTTGGAGTAGCTCGAACTCGCTGATGCCAGCCTGCACGACGGTGCGCGTGGCGCTCAGCAGCGCGACGGTGTCCTCCCGGACCTGCTCCGCTCCGAGGAGGTCGCGGAACGTCTCGGCTGCCTGTGTGCGATCGCGCACGGCGAGCTGCATGCGGTCGACGTAAGTAAGCATGGGTTAGCTCCTTTCCTGAGTGGCCCCAGCGTAGTGGCGCCGGAGGCCACACGTCAAGCTGTCTAGCCAGGCGATCCGTGTCGCGATAAGCTGACGCCATGGAGAGCGAAGGCGAGTCAGCCACTACTGACGCGGATTCAGGTTCGGCTAACGCCGAGTCAGTGAAGGCCGACTCGGCGACCCGCGCGGAACTGCCTTGGGCGACGACCGCCTACCAGCGGGTGGTCGACCGCCTGCCGCAGAGTAGGCGAGGCCGGCTCGTTCTGGCGGTCGTGTTCGGCGCAATCGTGCTAGGCCTGTCGATCGGGCTTCTGATCCTGCCGATCTGGGTCGATCTGAGCGAAGAGCGCTTCGCCACGTTCGGCTATTCCGGCGTGTTTCTGGCGAACCTGGCGAGCACCGCGACTGTGTTCATCCCTGTGCCCGGCCTGACGGCCATCGGACAGGCGCTGATCCTCCAGCAAGGTGACATCCTCAATCCGGTGTTGGTCGGGCTCCTCGGCGGAACAGGCATGGCTTTGGGAGAGGTGACTGCCTACGTCGCTGGTACCGTTGGCTCCGGCGTCGTGAAGGACGAACAGATACAGGCCCCCCGTCTGGTCCGCCCGGCAGTCGAACGGATTATCAATTGGGTCGACTGGTTGATGGGTCGTTATGGGTTCGTCACGTTGTTGGTGCTCTCCGCCATACCCAACCCAGCCTTCGAACTGGCAGGCATCACGGCGGGCGCCTCGAAAATGCACTTCTGGCGCTTCATGATCGCGGTGCTGATTGGCAAGAACATCCGAGGGTTGCTGCTGGCGTTCCTGGGTGCGAACGGCGTTAATGTTCCCTACCTGACCTAGTCCAGCGATCTGCCGATCTGCTCGGCCCAACGCATGAAGACGACGCCCGTGCGAAATGTCTCTCGTCCTAAGTCCACATCGAACTCCTCCCCGTAGAGCCGCTCGACGTTGGCGTAGAATTGCTTCGCGAGAGGCGGGCCGTCCGCAACAGGATAAGCTTCCTCGAGGATCTCCAGCGCTTCGTACTTCCGTTGGCCCCAGAGCGTAAGCAGGTCGTCTGTATGCAGCGATGCCAGCGAGAACACCGCCGGCGTGAGGTCGGTGCCCAGCAGCCTGACGCGACGCGGGAGTTGCTCGTCGGCGCTATCGGCGTAGTTGCTGACCATGCCGTTGAGGCGGCCAGGTAGGGTTTCGCTGAGGAACCGGCGCGCGCCGGCGCGCAGGCCCTCCTCCGTTGCCCTAGCCTCTTCCGGCAATTCGCCCACGAGCGCTCGAAACGCGCCCGGCACCGGGCCCGTCCACCACTCGGGTAGTCTGCGCGCGTCGTAGAAGTAGGCTTGTGGGTAGCCGAAGCCGGCCTTTCGCCACGGCATCGGTCCGATACGTTCCTGCATGGCGAACGCCGCCTGGTCTGGCAGTGTTCCGTCGTCGCGGAAGGCGTCCGGGCTGAGGAAGACCATGAAGTCGATGTCTGAGTAGCCCGGGATGATGCCGCCCTTGACGGCCGACCCATGGAGGATGATGCCCTCGATCTTGTCCTCACCGAAGATGTCACGACAGGCGCCCACGAAGCCGTCAAGAAGTGGTTCGAGGGCGGGCATGCTTGCTGATGCTACAGTTCGAGGATGCGGAAGTACATTGGGTCGCGGACACCGCGTAGCCGGCGGAACGCTTTCAGCACTTCGCGGACGGCGCCGTCCGGCGCCGGATCGATTTCGATGTAATCAGGCATGTAGCGGTCGCGGCCGTACACGAACTCCTTGACGTTTACGACGGACTGCACGTTCACCTTGTGGCGGGCGAGGATATCCAGCTTCTTCGCATAGACGCCCTTTACGTCGGGGGAGACCGATCTGATGAACCCGCGCGTTTGGACACGGTCGACGTTGCCGGGCGAGCCGGCGCGCCTCGCGGCCGGCACGGGTGGCCCGGCGTGGCAGCCGGTGCCGCGCGAGCTAAGGACGGCGGCCGCGATCTCGTGGATGTCGCTGGCGACCGAGATAGTTGTGGGCTTGGGGCCGGCGCCGAGGCCTTTGATGAACTGCGTGCCGAGTCGGCGCCCTTCCACGGTCAGGCCGTTAAAGCTCCCCTCGACAGCGGCAAGGTCCGCCAGCGGGCCATCGGTCTCGATGAGGGCTGGATGGACCCGGAGCGTCGGCCGGCGTCCGGTGCGCTCGGCGACGCCGACCAGCTTTAGCGCGTACTTGCCGCCCAGGTAACGCTGGTGGTGCAGAAAGTAGAAATCGGAGGCGAGGATGCGCTGGTTCTGGTCCCAGATGCCCTCGCAGTAGATGTCATTCGGGTCGAAGTAGCTGTCGAATGCGAGGTTGGCGAGGATGGCGACCTTGAACTTCGTATCGAAGCCGTTGATGTCCATCGTCGGGTCGGGCTCCGCGTAGCCCAGCTTCTGGGCCTCCGCGAGCGCGTCCTCCAGCGGCAGGGAGCGCTTCTGGATGTTGGGGTCGTCCATGTGGCGAACGACGTACTCCTTCATGCGGCCCAGGATGAAGTTGCAGGTGCCGTTGAGAATCCCGGCGAAACTCTGGATATCGTCGGCGGCGTTGTGGCGCTGCATGGCGCGGACGACGGGCATACCACCACCGACGGTCGCCTCGAACCCGACCGAGACGCCGCGCTTGCGGGCCAGCGACATGATGTCGCGCCAGCGCACGGCTATCGCCTCCTTGTTCGCGGTGACAACATGCTGGCCCTGGTCGATCGCATCGAGCATGTACTGAGCGCCACGTTTGCCATCACCTGTCAGTTCGACGACGATATCTACTGACGGATCCGCGATGACCGTCTCGGCTCTTCGTGTCACCAGCTTCTTGATCGCTGCGGGAGCGGGCGCATTGATGCGACGGCGAGCGACGCGAGTCACCTGAGCGTTATTGGAGCTCTTCAGATAGGCGAAGACCTCCTTGCCGATGTTGCCGATGCCAAGAAGACCAACTCCAGCCTTCGCCATCACGACAACTCTGATGCCTCCGCCTTCTCCATCTCGAAGGCCTTGTGAAGCGCCTTGACGGCCTTCTCCACGTCGGTGGCTTTCATGATGCACGTGATACGGATTTCGCTCGTCGAGATCATCTCCATGTTGATGCCGGCGTCGCTGAGGGTACGGAACATGCGCGCAGCGTAGCCGGGCGCCGACTGGATGCCGGTGCCGACGATGCTGACCTTGCCGACGTTGTCTTCGGCCAGCACCTCGGTTGCGCCGATCTGCTTCGCGGCGGCTTCTACGATCTTCGTCGCTTGCTTGAGGTCGCTGCTCGCAATCGTAAACGTGAGGTCAGTGAGCCGCTCCACGCTGGTGTTCTGGACGATCGTGTCGACGGAGATGTGATGCTCCGCAAGCGGCTCGAAGATGGCTGCCGCGATGCCCGGCCGGTCGGGGACGCCCCGCAGCGTGACCTTGGCCACGTGAGCGTCGGACGCGATGCCGCGTACCTTGTTGAACTGCTCCATCATGACACCTCCGTGGATGAGCGTGCCGGGTTCGTCGTTGAAGCTGGACGCGACGATGACCGGGATATCGTAGACCATCCCCAACTCCGCCGCGCGCGGGTGCAATACGTTTGCTCCCAGCGATGACAGCTCCAGCATCTCTTCATAGCTGATGTCCTGCAGCCGCCGCGCGTCCGGCACGATGCGCGGGTCGGCCGAGTAGATGCCGTCGACGTCTGTGTAGATCTCGCATTGCTTCGCCTTCAGCGCGGCGGCGAGGGCGACCGGTGTGATGTCGGATGCGCCACGGCCGAGCGTTGTGACCTCCAACTCCTCGCTGATGCCTTGAAAGCCCGCGACGATGACGACCCGGCCGCGCTCAAGCTCTCGCTCGATACGCGCCGGTTCCACCGCCAGGATGCGCGCCCGGCCGTGAGCCGTGTCGGTCTGGAGACCGGCCTGGGCGCCCGTCAGGCTGACGGCATCGACATCGAGCGAGTGCAGCGCCATCGCGACGAGCGTCTTGGTGACCATCTCGCCGGTCGAGAGCAGGACGTCAAGCTCACGCGCCTCGGGATGGTCGCTGACCTGCGAGGCGAGCTCGATTAGTTCGTCGGTCGTATCGCCCATCGCGGACACGACGACGACGAGCTTGTCGCCGGCCTTGTGGCGCGCGGCGACGCGACGCGCAACGTTCTTGATGCGTTTGGCGTCGGCTACGGACGTTCCGCCGTACTTCTGGACGATGAGGGCCATTGCATGCGCTCCTAATGCGCACTCTATCGTATGGACTGAAGCTGGAGAACGCTAGCGAGTGGCGCTCATGCGATCAGCTTCCGAGAGTGCTAAGATAGTGCCGCCATGGAGCCCCGCATCCAGTACGCGAAGACCGATGACGGCGTGAGCATCGCCTACTCCGAGGTAGGTGATGGTGTGCCGTTCGTGATCCTGGACTTGCCTTCACACCTCGCCGCCGAATGGCGCGCGTGGGAGGCGACATATACACAGTTGGCCAGCGAGGTTCAGGTAGTTCGTCTAGACCATCGAGGCTTCGGCCTTTCAGACCGTACGTTTGACGATGCTTCGTTAGACGCCTACGCGAGCGATTTAGAAGCCGTCGTCGACAAGCTAGATCTCTCGCGG
>JADFPV010000079.1 GCA_022562155.1 Chloroflexota bacterium | reverse complement strand
AGCACGCGGACTAGCTCGCGCAGCAGCCCTTGGTCGTCCTCAACATGCTCAAGCGTCTCGGTACAGATGACGTGGCTAAATTCATTGTCTTCGAAGGGCAGTTGCATTCCGTCGCCCTCAACCATGTGGACATCCGCCTTCAGCCGCCCCTCCCTGCTCGCGATCGCGAGCAGATACCGCATCGACTTCAAGTCGTTTGCTGCCATGTCCAGGCCAATAAACGTTCCCTCGTACCGGCTCAGCTCGAGGATGTGCCGGCCAGTGCCGCACCCAACATCAAGCAGGCGCGAGGCTGCTGTAAGATCAAGCCTGTCGGGATCAATAGCTTGGTAGCGGTCAAGCACGACGATTTCCGGCGGCGGGCCGCCTTGGTTACGGCAGCGTCTCCGCCTGTTCAGCCACAAGTGTTTGGCTGTCGGGCTTCTTGCCGTAATGAATCATGTCCTTGCCGATGATTAAGTTTGCAGCCGCCTCGACCAGTTCGATCCTCCGAGGCCGAGTCTTGTGGTACCAGCTCAAGAACCTGAAGAAGAGGCGTGGAACAAGCCGGCTCTCCTGATCTTTTCCAAACGTGCAGCGCAGTCCCCAATAGATCGCCTGGAACGCGTGCCGGTGGCGGACCGTCTCGATTTCAAACCCCTGGTTCTGTAGGTAGCCCTGCATCTCGCCTGGGCGGTAGACGCGCACATGCCCACCCGGTGTGTGCCAGTACTCCCACGATAGCAGCCAGAAAAGGCGCTCCGGCCCGTGGCGAGGCACGCTAACAGCCACGCCTGCTCCCGGCTTGGCAACGCGGTACAGCTCTCGTATGCCTTCCTTGTCGTCAGGGATATGCTCCATCACCTCGGTGCAGACGACCTTGTCAAACGCGCCTTCCTTGAACGGCAAGTGCTGAGCGTCACCTACGATGAAGTCCGCCCACCCTTCAATGCCCTCTTTCTTCTCCGGTCCGTATCGCTCGAATGGGTCAGCGCCTTCCTGTGCTCGCAGGAAGTAGCGCGCCTTGCGTAGCTCCTCTGCGTCGACGTCCACCGATACGACACGGCAGGGCCACCGGCATGCCTCGATCGTATGGCGGCCATTTCCAGAGCCAAGATCAAGCATGACATCACCCGGTTTTAGCTTCAGGTGGCGTCGATAATCGATGGAGACAATGTTGTCAGGCATTCATCGGTTACTCGTACTAACACATAGTAAAACGGCGGCTCCAGCATAGCGTCGCCCTCACGGG
This sequence comes from Chloroflexota bacterium, assembly GCA_022562155.1. Lineage (GTDB taxonomy): Bacteria > Chloroflexota > Dehalococcoidia > DSTF01 > RBG-16-68-14 > SZUA-185. The sequence goes on along the minus strand of JADFPV010000079.1, from coordinate 11,905 downwards.
CGAGACAAGTCTACGAGATAGCCTGGTAGCTTCGGTTACGCCCTGCCTCACTTCTTCCTTGCTGCCAACAATTCCTCATAAACGACAAGCGTCTCTTCGGCAGCCTTGCGCCAGTTGAAACGCTCTAAAATCGACTCCCGTCCTACCGTCCCCAAGCGCTCCCTAAGACCCTCATCATCAGATAGCTTGCAGATCGCATCAGCCAACGCTTGCGCGGACCCCGGCTCAACAAGCCAGCCCGTCCTAGCATGATCGATTATCTCCGGGAAGGCACCTCCTGTTGTCGCAATCACAGGCGCACCACACGACATCGCCTCAGCGGCCGGCAATCCGAACCCCTCGTATAGCGACGGCGACACCACAATCATCGCTTGGTTGTACAGCTTCACAAGCTGCTCAGTAGAGACTCGACCCGTGAAGTGCACCCGCGATGAGAGACCGTACTTCTGCACGAGTCGCGGCGCCAGCTTCAGGTTCTCCTTCTTGTGGTCGACGAACGCCAAGTGGAAGTCGCGCTTGTCGTTCTGGAGCAGGTGGAGCGCATCCAGCAGGTAGCGCGCCCCCTTGTTTCGGTCCTCAGAATTACCGACGTAGAGGATCAGCCCTTCTTGTCGCTCGATGTCTGGCAGCGGCCGGAAGGTATCCGTATCGATACCGTTATGCACCACATGCATTCGACTCGGATCGAGGTTGAACGCCTCCAGCACAGCCTTCCTCGATGTCTCCGAAACGACGATCGTCTTCTTCATCCGTCTCGCGACGACCGCTTGCATCACCCATGGCGACCACAAGATACGGCGCGCCTTCTCGTAGAGGCTCCCCGCTTGCCGCAGTGCGTTCTGCAGATCGATGGTGAGAGGATGATGAATGGTCGCGACAACGGGGAAGCCCGAGGCCTCCATAAGCCACGTGCCGTAGCTCAGCGTCTGGTTGTCGTGGACGATATCGAAGCGATGTTCGCGGGATAGCTCACCTAACTTTACCCACGCTCGTACGCTAAAAGTCAGGAGCAACGACGATAGTGCGATGCGCGTGGAAACGAACTCGTAGAAATTCACCGGATGGAAGTGCGTGAGTGGGTTGCGATTGAAGAGGAAATCTTCCTTCTCGTGATGGAAGCTCCAGTAGCTATGCGTCACCAGGTTGTGCCCAATCACGCCTTCGGCAAGGGTGGGGTATGGCGGACCAGCCAGGACGTGAACTTCGTGTCCCATGCGAGCGAGTTCACGGGTTAAATAGTAGAGATAGACTCCCTGCCCACCGGAATACATGTTTCCCTGGTACATGATGAAGCAGACTTTCACGTTCGAACCTCACGCTCGTATCGCACCGGCTCAGCATAGCGAAGCACCCTGCTGCGAAACAGGATGCGACGCGCTCTAAAACCTGCCATACTAGCCGTCGCGTCCCGCTCAGAGCACTCGATTGGAGGCAGCATATGAAGCTTCACTTCTTCCATCTCATGCCCTACCGGTTCCTACCGGACGATTTCACCGAGAAGCATCGCAGCGTCTGGGTAGACGTTGACAGCGCATTGTTCGACCCGGTCAAGGGTCATCAGATTTACAACGAGAACCTGGACGAGCTCGAATACGCCTCGCAGCTCGGCTTTGACGGCATCTGCGTCAACGAGCACCATCAGAACGCCTATGGGTTGATGCCATCGCCCAACCTGATGGCCGCCTCGCTGGCCCGACGCACTGAGAAGTCAGCCCTCGTTGTGCTTGGCAACAGTCTCGCGCTATACAATCCGCCCGTCCGCGTGGCTGAGGAGTTCGCCATGCTCGATTGCATTTCGGGCGGGCGGCTCGTAGCTGGCTTCCCCGTCGGCACGTCTATGGACACCAACTTCTGCTACGGCCAGACGCCGGCTGATCTGCGCGAGAAGTACCAAGAAGCCCATGACCTCATAGTGCAGGCTTGGACGCGCCCGGAGGTGTTCTCGTTCAACGGCAAGTTCACACAACTGCGCTACGTGAACATCTGGCCTCGGCCAATCCAAAAGCCGCACCCGCCTATATGGATTCCGGGCGGCGGTAGCGTCGAGACCTGGGAGTGGGTCGCCAGACACGACTACATGTACTGCTACCTCAGCTACTTCGGCCACCAGCGCGGCCTCAACGTGATGAAAGGCTACTGGGACGAAGTCGAGCGTCAGGGAAGAGATAAGAACCCGTATCGTGCTGGCTTCCTCCAATTCATCGCAGTGGCGGAGAGCGATGAACAGGCCGAGAAGGACTACGCGGAGCATGCGGAGTACTTCTACAATCGCTGTCTGCGCGTTTACCCAGGCTTCGCCGACGCACCGGGCTACCGGACGATGAAAACGGTGCGGGCCGGCCTGACAGCCCAATTCGAGCGCCAGACCGCGCAGGCCAGCGCCGGAGCGCTCACCTGGAAGAACTTCGTGGACCAGGGCTACATCCTCGCCGGCTCCCCGGAATCAGTCGCACAGCAGCTCGAGGAGGCGGCGAAGGCGCTCAACGTGGGCCACATGATGGTGCTCCTGCAGTTCGGCAGCATGCCCCCGGACCTGGTACGCAAGAACACGGAACTCTTCGCCAAGGAGGTCATGCCCCGCGTCCGGCCCCTGTTCGAGGAGTACGAGGACAGGTGGTGGATCAACCCGCTGCCAGATAGCCAGCGAATGACGCCACAAGCCATGGCTGAGCCCGCCGGCGCTCCCGCTGGAGGTGGCTCTTAATGGAATCTCGCAGCGTCAAGATCCGAGACGGACTCTTCAACCTAGAGCTGCTCCAAGGAGGCTCAGGCGACCCGCTGCTGTTCCTGCATGGGTCTGGCGGCGTCCGACAGGGGCCGTATCTAGACATGCTGACGGAGCGTTTCACCGTCTACGCTCCATCGCACCCGGGGTTTGGCGATTCCGACGGCCTCGAGCGCATCGACGACATCATCGACCTAGCGCTCTTCTACCACGACGTTATGGACGAACTAGGTCTAGAGTCCGCCCACATCCTCGGCCACTCGCTCGGCGGCATGCTGGGCGCGGAGCTAGCCGCACTCTGCTCGCATCGAGTGAAGCGCCTCGTCCTCTCCAATCCTGTAGGCCTCTGGCGTGATGAGGAGCCCGTAGTCGATTTCTTTGCGCTCACCCCTACCGAGTACCTGGACCACATGCTTTACGACGTCGATTCGCCCGCAGCCAAGGAGGCCTTCGCGACGCCAGAGTCTCGAGAGGGCGTCATGGAGGCCATGTACCAGCGACTACAGTCGTTCAGCGCTGCAGGCAAATTTCTCTGGCCTATCCCGGACAAGGGCCTCAAGCGCCGAATTCACCGAATTAAGGCCCCTACGCTCATCATCTGGGGCGAATCGGACCGCCTGGTGCCACCAAGCTACGCGGAGGACTTCCAATCGAAGATTGCCGACTCAACGGTGGCGATACTTTCCGAGTGCGCCCACGTGCCGATGATCGAAAAGCCGGAAGAATTCGTGTCGCTCGTGACCGAGTTCTTGAAGGACTGATGAACGCGCGATCAACCTGAAGGACGTGCCCCACATGGAGCGATCTTATCGAGTACCTTGAGAACTTTTAGAGCCTGCCGCGCAGCCGAGGGTCAAACACATCGCGCAACGAGTCGCCGAGAAGGTTGAACGCCAGCACCGTAAGCGTAATCGCCGCGCCCGGGAAGAACGCCCACCAGATGTGAAGGGGCAGATGGTTGCGGGCCTCGGCTACGTCCGTGCCCCAAGAGGGGTTCGGTACCGGGATACCCAGACCGAGGAACGACAGCGCCGCTTCAGCGAGAATCGCCGTGCCCAATAGGGTCGTCGCGATGATGATCGCCAGCGCTACGATGTTGGGAGCAATGTGCTGGAAGAGAATCCGTGGCGTGGACGCGCCAATCGCACGCGCCGCTTCGACGTACTGATTGTTTCGCTCGGACAAGACCGCGCCGCGCACCACCCTCGTCACTGGGAAGATGATGAAGATGCCCACGGCCAGAATAACCGTCTGCACCGATGGCCCGAGTACCTGGGCTAGGATCAGCAGCAGTAGCAGCCCAGGGAAGGCGATGGCCGTATCTACCGCTCGCTGGATGACGTTGTCGATTGCGCCGCCCGCGTAACCGGAGATGATGCCTAAAACGAGCGCGATCGCGGTGCCCCCGCCGACGGCAAGGAAGCCCACCATCAGCGAGATGCGCGCGCCAAAGACGACGCGGCTAAACATGTCCCGTCCTAGGTGGTCCGTGCCGAACAGGTTCGACCAGCTCGGATCTGCCTTGACTTGGGCTGAGGTCTCCAGTGTCCCAACATCGTGAGGCGCGATGAGCGGGGCAAACACGGCCACGATGACCAGGCCGACCACTATGAGCAACCCGAAGACGCCTAGCGGGTTCTGGCGCACCAGGTTCCAGACCGTAACGTACAGCGGCCGTTTGGGCCGCAGGCTTTCTGCGATCTGCGCGTCAAGGACGCCTGCGGCTTGGTCAGTTGCCATCTACGCCTCCTACGCGTACCTAATCCGTGGGTCGAGCCAGGCGTAGCTAATATCGACGAGGAGGTTCATGAGTACGACAGCCACGCCAGCGTAGAGTGTCATCGTTTGTACGACAGGGAAGTCCTTGACGATGAGAGATTGCAGAATGTACTGACCAAGGCCCGGCAGCGCGAATATCTGCTCAATGATGACCGTACCGCCCAGGAGAGCTGATACCTGGAGACCGATGACCGTGACCACGGGGATCAGCGAATTCTTCAGCGCGTGCCTGCCTACGACAACTGTGTCTCGTAGGCCCTTCGACTGTGCCGTCCGGATGTAGTCCGTCCGCATCACCTCAAGCAGTGATGAACGCGTCAAGCGCATCACGCCTGCGGCCGACGCCAGCCCGAGCACGATCGCGGGCGGGATGAACTGCCGCAGGTTGTCCCACGGGTTGTCGAAGAAGTCAACCGTCCGGCCCAAGGGAGGAGCGTAACCCCATAATTCCAGCGGGATAAACAAGACGAGCGTCGCTATCCAAAAGCTGGGCACAGCCAACCAGAGCACGGCGACGATCCGCACCGCGAAATCAGGCGGCGAGTTCCTAAATAAGGCTGAGATGATCCCGAAAGGTATCCCGGCGGCCACAGTGACCAGCATCGTAATGATCAGTAGCTCCAGCGTCACTGGAAGCCGCTGTTTCAACGCATCCAGTACCGGCTGGCCGTTGAATGTGGAGACCCCCAGATCTCCAGTGACGACATCAACCATCCAACTGCCGTACTGAGAATCGCCACTAAAGGCCACGACCGATGCTCTGGTGAAGTCGATGGAGATCGGGAAGTAGGGCTTGTCCAGTCCTAGTGCCGCATGAATCGCCGCACGCCGCTCCGGCGGGCAGTCCAGTCCGCAGCGAAGGTTAGCCGGGTCTCCCGGCGCGATGCGCAGCAACAGGAAGACGACCAGAGAAAGGATGAACAGAATGAACACCCCGGTGATCAGCCGTCTGATGATGTACGCCTGCAACCGGAATGCCTCCTAGAGCTCCAACCACCAATCGTTAATCAGTAGGCCGACAGCCCCAAGACCGGTTGGGATGTTCTTGACGAAGTCCCAGTAAAGCGTGCGGCTGAACGGACTCACGATCGGCAGGAAGTTCGGGCCGGCCTCGTAGAGCGTCCGCTGAATATCGTGGATGGCATCGACCAATTCCTCGTTATCCGTAATCGTCTTCGCGGCATCGATGGCGGCATCGATCTCTGGGTCCTGCATGCCACTCGAGAAAATCTCGTCGCCTGCGGGGCCCTTCGAGTGGTGGAAGTCCAAGGGTATCTCCGGCGTCTCGTAGATCTGGTTCAGCGCCAGGCAGATGTCGTAGTTCTTTTCGGTGTAGTTGTCCAGCCATGTCCCAAAGTCCTGGGCGTCCTGTGTGACGTTGAAGCCGGCCGCCTCCATCTGCTCCAAGAAGATCGGCAGGTGCGTACTGTGCTCCTCGATTGTGCTGTTGGCCGGGAACATCACGGTCACATCCAGCGGTACCTCGAAGCCCGCCTGCACGATCAACTCTTTGGACTTCTCCGGGTCAAACGGCTGCAGCTCGTCCAGCTCTTCCGGCGATAGGGCGAAGGCGCCCTGCGGCCAGTGGACAATGCCGTTGGCCTGGGCATCGCCACCGTAGACAAGCTCCACGTACTGCTCGCGGTTGATCGAGTGCATGATCGCCTTGCGGATCAGAGGGTTGTCGAACGGCGGGCGAACGACGTTCATCGATACAGCGATGAACGTCTGTACCGGTTCGCTTGAGGCCTGGTAGACGTCGTTATTGGCCAGCAGGTCGTCCGCTTCTGCCTTGTTCTCCGCGCCGTAGCTGTACGTTTGCTGGTCCAGGAACGCCGTGCGAAGCGTTGCCCTATCTGTGATGATCTTGACGTCGAAGCCGTCCATGTACGGCAGCTGGGCGTCGTTGTTGTTCGGGTCGGTGCGGTAGTAGTTGGGGTTCTTGTTGAGGACCAGGCTCTCGCCCTCGGTGTAGCCCCCGACGGGAACCAAGAACGGTCCACCACCGACGCCGGCATTGCGGAGCGCATCGAGGTCGCCCACGAGCAGCTCGCGCGGCGGAATATTGTTGATAAAGAAGCCCATGCGCATGAGGAACCACGCGTACGGTGTAGGCGTGTTGACCGTGTAGGTCATGCCGTCAGCGGAGGCCTCATGAGTCTCGAACCAGTCATTGACGAAGATGGCCGCGTTCGCCTGATCGAGGTTCTTGATGCGCTCGAAGCTCTCGAACGCGTCGATGGCATCCATGTCGCGCTCCGGCACGCCCATCTCGTTCGGAGCGATCTTGACGCCTGGGCGGATCCCGAAGATCCACGTCGTCTCATCGGGGTGCTCAAGCGTCTCAGCTAGGTCATCGAAGCGGAACTCGGGCTTAATCGCCGACTGCGCGACGAGCACATTGTAGATGCGCGGGAAGTAGGCGACGCCGCCCGCGATCGAGATGTGCGGGTCGAGCGTATCGATATTGACCGCGGTACCGATCTGCATGCGCCCGCCATAGACCGGGGTGCCGGCGCTGACCTGCCCGTCATCGGTTGGTTCAGCGCCATCATCGCCGCTGTCGCCACAGGCGGCCGCTATGGCCAGACCGGCAGCTCCGGCGCCGGTAACGGCAAGCATCCTTCGACGCGAAATGCGCTGGCGCCGGATCTTGTCCCAGTAGCTCGTCGTAACCATCAGTGGTTCCCTCCTCTATTGCCCTCTCTTCAGTAGAGCCCTGCTTCTAACTCTTGCTAGGTGAAGACTACGTAGCAAAACCCAACCGCAAGCGCAAAGGCGTCGGCGGACGAGCCGCTAGGAATCAAGGCAAACCCCACCACGGGTGGCCATAATGACCTCCCTCATGCCCAGTATCCTTACTCAATCCCTATACCGGTGTCAAGCTCTCTAGGAACCCGGATCACACGCTCGCTTGCGAATCTGAGCGGCCCCCTGTTAGGCTACCGCCTGCGATGGCCTGGGCTAAGATCAACGGCATCCGCCTCTACTATCAAGCGCAAGGCAGCGGGCCTGCGCTCGTGTTTGCTCACGGCGCCGGCGGCAACCATCTGAGTTGGTGGCAGCAGATGCCGGAGTTCGCGAAACGCTATCGTTGCGTCTCGTTCGACCATCGCGCCTTCGGCCGCACGAAAGACAGTCGAGACAAGCCCGGCCGTCGCATGTTCCATGAGGACCTGCGTGAACTCCTAGATCTCCTTGGCATAGAACGAATCGCCATCATCGCGCAGTCTATGGGCGGCCGCACAACCGTTGGGTTCGCGTTACGCAATCCGGAGCGCGTCAGCGCAATCGTCTTCGCAGGTACAACCGGCGGGGCTGTCAGCGAAAAGGTGCGAGCTCGGCAGCACGAGCATCGACAGAGTCCCATGGGCCGTCACACGCTAGCGCAGCGCTCATTTTCTCCACGCCTCAAAGAGGAACGCCCTGACCTGGCGTATCTCTATCGCCAGATCGGCCGGATGAACCCGCCTCGTCCGAAGGACTTCCTCGCGCCGATCCCCGGCTACATCGGCAGCTCAGCCAAGCGGTTGGGGGAACTAGAGATCCCTATCCTGTATCTCGTCGGCGAAGAGGACACCATCACGCCGCCGGAGATCGTCAAGATGTCGCACGAAGAAGTTCCAGGCTCGCAGTTCGACGTCATCCCAGGAGCCGGCCACTCCGCATACTTCGAGAAGGCTGAACTGTGGAATGAGCGGGTACAGCGCTTCCTTTCAGAGGCCGGCTGGGCGCCCTAGTTAGCGATCGAGCTGCCACCGTCTACGATCGTCGTCTGGCCCGTGACGAAGTCCGCTCCTTCGATGAAGCTCAGCACCACCTGCGCCACATCCTCGGGGGTCGAAACGCGACCTAATGGAGTCTGTTCAGACGTGCGCTTTTTGGCCGGTTCGTAAAAGTCGCCGAGCCCTTGTCTGAGCCAACGCGTGTCGATGAAGCCCGGCGCCACGCAGTTAACGCGAATCTCTGGCGCCAGTACTCGCGCTAGCGCGATCGTCAGGTTGATCAACCCAGCCTTGGAGGCCGCGTACGCGATCGAACTGCCCACGGCCTTGACCCCGGCGATCGAAGCGATGTTGACGATAGCTCCTTGGCCGGCATCCTTCATTGCTGGTGCGGCAGCTCGGCTGCAGAAGAAAGGACCCTTGAGGTTGACGGCCAGGATCCTGTCCCACATCTCCTCCTTCATGCCTTCCAGGTCCGCGAAGTTCACGAAGTGTGTCGTTGCCGCGTTGTTCACCAACACGTCGACTGACCCAAGTTCATCGACCGTCCGCGAAACCATCTGACGCACTTCGCTGTCGTTCGAAACGTCCGCCTTGACGAGTACCGCCTTCACCCCAAGCTGTTCAACCAGTCCTCGTGCCTCCTGCGCCTCATCTTCCGATCGCGAGTAGTTGATGACAACATTCGCGCCGCGCTTCGCGAGTTGAACGGCAGTCTCACGGCCCACGCCGACGGCCGATCCGGTGACGATCGCGGTCTTTCCTTTCAGGTCCATGGACACCTCCTTGGCCTTCGTTCAGCGGCCAACCATATCGACCTGATGGGTGCGCGTCAAGTAACGGACACGTGCGTAGACGGAGAATTGGCGTTTCGAGGTGGCCGTGGAAATTTGCGTCTTATCTAACTGCTGTGATAGCTTGTCAAGGCGTGGGGACACCCCCACGCAGGCCTCGAGTAGCCGCCACTGCTCGGGGCCTCTTTCTTTGCCCGGCCATTGCTGGGACGCTGGACAGAGCGGTAGAATCGCGTTCGTAGGGCGTAGAGCCGTGGCCTACCGATAATCGTCCTGGAGGGCGCATGCCCAAGGATCAAAAAAAGTTGAAAGGTCTACTCCTTGCCGGAGGCAAAGGGACCAGGCTGCGCCCCTTCACGTACACCGGGGCCAAGCAACTAGTCGCTCTCGCCAACCGTCCCATCCTGTTTCACGCCATCGATCAGCTGACAGCGTGCGGCATCACGGATCTCGGAATCGTCGTGGGTGAGACGAAGGAAGAGGTGAAAGCCGCCGTTGGCGATGGGTCGCAGTTTGGCGCGAGCGTCACCTACATCGAGCAGTCCACGCCACTAGGAATAGCGCACGGCGTCAAAATCGCCGAGGACTTCATCGGTGACGATCCGTTCGTCCTGTTCCTCGGTGACAACATCCTCAAGGAAGGCATCGGGCGGTACGTCGAACAGTTCAGAACCGGCTGCCACAACAGCCTTGTCCTACTCTGCCCCGTCGATGAGCCTCAGAATTTCGGCGTAGCCCAGCTCGATGGCGACAAACTCGTACGCGTCATTGAGAAGCCGAAAGACCCGCCATCAAACATGGCCGTCATTGGCATCTACTTCTTCGATGCGCACGTCTTCGACGCGATCCGTCGCGTCAAGCCCTCAGCGCGCGGCGAGCTGGAGATTACGGATACGATCCAGAGGCTCGTGGACGACGGTCTCGATGTCCGTGCCGAAGTGATTTCAGGCCGCTGGATCGACACGGGCAAACACGATGACCTACTTGAGGCCAACCACTTGATCTTGGAGGATCTCGAACCTCAACTTTCGGGCCGCCACGACGAAGCCAGCACGATCCAGGGACGCGTTGTACTCCAGGAAGGCGCCGAGGTCGTAAACAGCCACATCCAAGGACCTGTCATCATCGGCGAGCGCACCCGGATCGTGAACTCATTCATCGGTCCGTTCACCTCCATCTACCATGACTGCCTAGTCGCTGATACCGAGATCAGCGGCAGCGTTGTGCTCGAGCACACCCGCATCGAAAAGGTCGGTCACCGCATCGAGCATAGCCTCATCGGACGCAATGTCGAGATTCGCGGACACCAGCGCAGGCCGCATGGCTACGAACTGATCCTTGGCGACTACAGCAAGCTCCACACACCGTGAGGGGCCAGCGATGACGATCCGCACCGTTCTGGTTACTGGTGGCGCTGGATTCATCGGCAGCAATTTCATCCGCCACCTCATGGCGAATCACGACTACAACATCATCAACCTCGACAAACTCACCTACGCTGGAAATCTTGAGAACTTGAAGGACGTCGAGGATAACGCGCGCTATCGATTTGTGCAGGGCGATATCGGGGACGCCGAAGTGGTCGGCGAGTTGATGTCAGATGCCGATGCCGTCGTCAGCTTCGCCGCAGAGAGTCACGTCGACCGTTCGATCGAGGACCCGGGGACGTTCATCCAGACCGATGTCTACGGCACGTTCGTCCTGCTTGAGGCCGCACGCCAGGCTCAGGTTGAGCGCTTCCTCCACATCTCGACCGACGAGGTCTACGGCCAGTCGATCGGGGACCAACGCTTCACGGAAGAGGACCCCTTCCGGCCGCGCAGCCCTTATGCCGCAAGCAAGGCCGGCGGAGAACTGCAATGCCACGCCTTCCGAGCGACATACGGCCTACCCGTCGTCATCGCGCGGCCGGCGAACAACATTGGGCCGTACCAATACCCGGAGAAGGCCGTACCCCTCTTCACGATTAACGCGATCGAAGACGAGCCCCTACCCGTCTATGGAAAGGGTTTGCAGATTCGGGACCGCCTCTACGTTGACGACCACTGTCAAGCCCTAGACCTACTCCTCCACAAAGGCGAACTCGGCGAGGCCTATAACATCGGCGCTGACAACGAGCGCAACAACATCGAAGTCGTCGAAGCGATCCTAGAGATGCTTGAGAAACCTAAGAGCCTGATTAGATTCATCGAGGACCGTCCCGGGCACGACGAGCGCTACAGCATGAACTCCCAGAAGATCCGCGCCCTTGGCTGGTCTCCCGAGCATGACTTCGAGGCCGCCTTGGAGAAGACTGTGGAGTGGTACAAGACGAACCGCCCATGGTGGGAGCGGATCAGGTCCGGTGAGTATCGAGACTACTACGAGCGCATGTACGGCCGCCGTCTAGCGGAAGCGAAACCCTACGAAGAAGCCGGTTAGCTGATCAGACCGGCGCTGATTTGCAGAATGATCGCGGCGTCGATCGGGTCCACGGTCCCATCGTGGTTGGCATCGGCGTTATCCGCGCAAGCCAGTTCACTCAGCAGGCCCGCTACGAACTGTAGAACGTAAGCACCATCAATAGCATCGACGTCGCCGTCACAATCTGCGTCGCCCGGTAGCTTGTCAGGCTCAGAACCAGGTGGCTCCGCGGGTGCGGGAGTGGCGGTCGGCGGGTCTTCGGTACAGACAATAGCGCCGCCCTGTATGACGGCCTCGATCGGCTGCGGCGCGCCGAGCGTAGCATCTGAGAACACGGCGATATTGGGCGTCAGTGCGCTTGTACCGTCTGCGATACAGCGGAACGTGATGTGTGCGAGGTCTACTGTTCCATCAAGGCCGATCGCGCTGATGCCCGTGACCCGCACCTCGCCTTGGCCGAATGACTCATTGCAGATGCC
>JADFPV010000078.1 GCA_022562155.1 Chloroflexota bacterium | reverse complement strand
TACTGGCCGCAAGCGTTCGTGCCCATCGGAGAAAGCGGCTATCTCATCTACGAGCGTTAGGGCGGTTCATGGTTGATGGGCGAGCGTATGAAGTAGAGAGACGAATGGCTGAACAGAGGAACCCAGCGGAGGCTTCGTCGAATCGTCCCCAGCTAGCGGAGACGCAGCTAGTTTGGAACATCGTCCGGGCGTTGCTTGTTGGCCCGGCAGTCTTGTTGTGTCTGCTCATCGCATACGAGACCGACATCCTCTCAGAGCTACCGGCCTATCCGGCCACCGTCGCGGCGTTTCTGATCGTTGTCGTCGTACCCGGGGTAGTTCTGCAAGCCGTGCTTCTAAAGGGAGGGGACTTTGGCCTTCCTGAGCGCCTTGCGATCGCGTTGCCGCTAGGGCTGGGAGTCGCGGCCATCCCCGGCCTGATCGTCCTAGAGAGACACACGGACCTTCAAGAGTTCGCCATCCTCCATGCCGTCTTCGCTACGTCGGCATGTGGCCTGTCGATGTTCTTTTGGCGCAGTGAGGGGCAAGACGAACCCAGAAAAGAGAGCGGCGCTCCAGGACGCTTCCTGTTGATTGGCATACTGCTGGTGGTTGCGGCCGGAGTCGTGACGACGCCGCTCTGGGCTGAGGGACGCATCTCTGCCGATTTCGATGACTGGACGTACCTCGCCTACGCTAACGACTACATCGAGTCGGACGAAATTAACGCGGCAGAGCCCTTCCTCGGGACGGGAGATTCCGTGAACCCTCGTATGCGGAGCAACGTGTGGGTGTTGCTGCAAGCCCAGGTCGCCGATGTGGCGGGGGTTCAGGCGAGCGAGGCGGTCCTCGAGTACCTGCGGCCGCTGCTGACCGTGTTTACGCTTCTGGCGACGTTCGCCTTGACTCGCACGCTGTTCAAGAATATGACGGTTGCGTTGCTCGCGGTCTGTTTCCAGCTCGGCTATGCATTGATCAGTCTCTCTGCGCATGAGGGGATGGGTCGTAATCTCTTGACTCGAATTAGTGAAGACAAGATGATTGGAGCCTTTCTCATCTTCCCAATCGCGCTGATCTTCTTGATGCGCTACATCGATAGTCGCTCTCTCTATGCCTACGCCGGGTTTAGCATCGTAGTGCTCGGGCTCGCCTTCGTGCATCCCGTGCCGCTGATGTTCCTGGCGACGACGATCGGCGCGTTTGCGTTCGTACGGTGGTTCTCGAATCGATCGTTCATTGTGTTAAGGGAGTTTGGGCTGCTGCTCGTGCCGGTCGGCTTGGCGTCGATCTGGCCTTTCGTCCAGCGTCAACTCCTGATTGACGTGGCGCCGGACCTGTTCGGCACCGAGGCCAGCGCAATCACGTTCCGCGATCAGTTCCACGTTGTCGAAATCGGGGCTGGCCTCCTGATCGGCAACTACCACATGATCTTGCATCCGCTAATGATCGCCGGAATTGTGCTCGTGCCGCTCGCTTGGCTTGTAAATCGGGAATCGACAGGTGGCCAGCTCGTGCTGGCGATCACGGCCGGGGCGCTGGTGGTGTTCTTCATGCCGCTGCTCGCGACCCCTGTCGCGGAGATCATGACGCCGCAGACGCTCTGGAAGATGCCGTGGATGATTCCCGTTGGGCCCGTGTTGGCGATGGCTACGTATGAAGGCTTGAAGCGATTGCCTAGAGTGATGCAGGTGCTACCGATCCAGGCCGTCGCGTCGAGTCTCGTGTTGGTCGCCGCGCTTGGAATTGGGCTTGTGGTGCTAGAACAGTATGAGGCGGTGGATGGCGGCGCGTTTTACAACTGGCGGAGCGAAGAGAGCGTGGTTCCCTGGAACGGCGAGTCGATCTTCCTCGGCGGCCTCGATCGCACGTTCGCCGCGTCGTGGCGGGTACCGGAGGAAGAAGAAGCGATGCTCCGCTGGATCGAGCGAAACGCGTTCGAGGACTCGGTGGTTCTAGCGGAACCAGCGTGGATCCACCATGTGATTCCAGGGATCCTGCAGAACATTAAGCCTGTCGACTTTGGCGGGTCAGCAGGCGAGGGAGACCGAAGGGACGGAGCAACCGCGTTTGCCAGAGGAGAGTTGTCAGTTGAAGAGATCGAGGCGTTTCTAGACCGATACGAGGTCGACTTCATCGTTGCGCGTGAGGTGGAGGTCGCGAGCGAGGTGCTCCGTGAATCGGAGCGCGCGCACTTCCGGCAGGAGTTTTCGCCCTACCTGGTCTACGAAGTCCGCTGAAACGCTCCCGTTGTTTGACGGTTTCTCTATAATAGATACGAACTCACTTTGAGACTGAGGGACTTCGGAGGTTTCTTGACAGTTTCCGATTCGACCGATCGCACAGAAGCCCATGACGAAGCCGCCGCAGGCGCAGAGCGCCAACGGTGCGAGGTTTCCGTTGTGCTTCCCTGCTTGAACGAAGAAGAGACAGTGGCCGCTTGCGTTGAGAAGGCGTTGGGCTGGTTCAAGCGCGAAGGCATCGATGGTGAGGTCGTCGTGGTCGACAACGGTTCGACGGACCGCTCACGCGAGGAGGCGCTGCGGGCCGGCGCGCGCGTAATCCAGGAATCCCGCAGGGGGTACGGAGCAGCCCACCTGCGAGGATTCAGAGACTCATGTGGCGACATCATTGTCATGGCGGACGCGGACGACACGTACGATCTGGTAAATCTGACCCCGCTCGTCGAGCCGGTCAGAAACGGCTACGACATGGCCGTCGGCAATCGGTTGCACGATATGGATGAGGGTGCAATGACATGGAGTCATCGCGTGATCGGTACGCCCGCGATCTCTTTTTTGCTAAAGCTCTTCACGGGGTCGGCTATCGGAGACAGTCAGTGCGGCCTGCGTGCGTTCTCACGGGACGCGTTCGAACGGATGGAGCTCCGCTCCTCCGGTATGGAGCTGGCCTCTGAGATGATCCTCAAGGCGTACCGACGCGATATGAGGGTGGCTGAAGTACCGACGGGTTACGCGGTGCGTAAGGGTGAGACCAAGCTGAACACCTTCCGCGACGGATGGCGTCACCTGCGTTTTTTGCTGCTCTATACGCCTCACTATCTCTTCCTGATCCCGGGGCTGGTCTTCATGCTCCTGGGCATCCTTTCGTTGGCCCTCACGCTCGGCGCCAGCGGCGGTGTCACGGTTGGTACGCTGACTTGGCAGCCGGTGTTCGCGGGCGGTATTTTGCTGGTCGTGGGGACGAATGCTGTGGTCATCGGCACGGCAACGCATCTGTTCGCGGCGTCCCGAGGTATCATCCCCGAAGACTGGATGAGCAGATTTATTCGCAAGTACGCTCAGCTCGAGCAGGTGTTGGGCTTGGCCGCTTTGGTGATCTTGGTTGGCATTGGCCTGGATGCCGTGATCTTCTACGAGTGGGTGACCGACAGCGACCTCGGCCTGTCAACCGATGGCATGGCGGCGGTGGCCCAGACGAGCGTGATCGTTGGCGCGAACCTGGCGCTTGGCGGCTTCCTGATCGCGCTGATGGACGTCGAATAGACCAACCACTATCCTCCTACCATGGCTGTAGCTGTAGAGGTGCAGGAGGCGCAGGCGGCCCGTGTTGTCCAGCCACGCGCCACAGTGATCGTCCTCGGCTATCACGGCTGGCACTACGTCGAGCCCTGTCTGGAGTCGTTGCTCGACCAGGATATGGCGCTCGACTCGTACGAGATCCTGTACGTAGACAACAAATCGCTCGACGCGTCGGCGCCTCGTGTCCGCGAGCGGTTCCCTCAGGTACGTGTCCTCGAGTTGGACCGCAACTACGGATACGCCGAGGGCAACAACAGGGGTTTTGCTGCGGCGCGCGGAGAGTACGTGGTGTTCTTGAACGAGGACACAGTGGTACACCACTCGTGGCTGACCGAGCTGATCGCGGCTGTTTCAGCTTCCCCTGACATCGCGGCCGCTCACGCTAACATCATCCAGCCCTGGTACCCAGAGTTCGAAGGCATCGGCGAACGCTCGTTTTCGCAAACCGCCTACACCTCCGAGGTGAACCGCCTGGGGTATGTCCAGTATGAGAAGCTGCCTGAAGACGCGGGCGTGGTCGACACGCTCTTCCTGCACGGCGTGTGCATCATCCTTCGCCACGATGTCGGCAAGGAACTACAGTACGTCTTCGACTCAGACTTCTTTGCGTACGCCGAGGATCTCGATCTAGGGCTGCGTGTCCGCGCTCTGGGTTACCGTTCGGTCGTGGCCAGCAGGGCGATCGTTTATCACAAGCACACACTCCAGACCTCCGCGAACTGGCTGACGGTCGTGAAGACGGTCCGCATCATTCGCAATCGCTACCTGGCGTTCTTCAAAGTGATGGCTGGTTGGGAGTTCGTCGTGATGGCGGCGGTTCTCACGCTCGGAGCGCCGTTCAACTCGTCGGAGTTCGGCCTCGGGCGGTTACGCCAAGTCGTCTATGGTCTGGCGCTCGTGCCGGCGACCCTCGCGGCGCTCGTCACCACGCTCTTCCATCTACCGCGTTACATGGAGAAGCGTCGCTGGATACGAGACCACGCTAAGCAGCCCGGCGCCTGGTGTCTCAGGGCGTTGTGGCGCCGACGGTCTGGGCCCAAGACGGAAAGGCCTAGTAGGGACGGATGATTGGTGAGATGCCGTCCGCGTCGGTAATTGAGAGCGTTGCTCCTGACCACGTCGTCTCGCGGGCCAGCTCCTGAACGAGCTCGATGGTATGGCGGCCGGCCTCGAGTCTCACGGCCGTCTCTAGCTTGGTCGTTAGCCGCGCCCCGGCGACGTCCGTAATCACAGGTGTCCCGTCGACCAAGATCGTGACGGTGCCGGCCCGAAACTCTGTGCGCAGCGAGAATGTGTCCGCCTCCTCCAATTCGAACGCGCCTTCCCAGCGTTCTTCCGTGACAAACAACTCGCCGGTAGGAGACGCCAGCCGGAGAACGGATGTCAGCGCGAGGTGCGGGCTGAAGTCGAGCCGCTGCGTGACGGTCTCCCGCAGATTTCCGGAAAGGCCCATCGAACGCGTGTGAAGCCAGCCGTTCACCACTCCCAGAGGAAACGTATCCGTCGATGCGATGGCTGAAGCTGTGCCAGTCTCATCGACCCACCGCAGGCCGTCCATGGCAAACTGTTCTTCGACGCGCAGCGAGATCTCTACGGGATGCCAGCCCGGAAGCAGTTCTCTGGCGGCTAACGAATTCTGAAGTTGCCCATCGAGAAGCACCTCGTTCGGGGCGTCTGTGGCCAGCTCGAGCACGGCTGCGATCGGCTCGTCGACGAAGACCAAACCTGTCCAGCGGACGTCGTATGGCGGGTCGAGAGGAGCGCTGGCGAGGCTGAAGTCGCTCAACAGGTCCACCTGCGAGGCTCCGATCTCTGCTCCGTCAACCGATGTGTACACGCCCCAGAGGCCCTGGATGTCGAGATCAGCCGCTGAATCCAATTCGTAGGCAAGGAACTGATACGTCTCGGCGGGCCCGGTAATGCGGCGGTCCGGCTCTCCCAGGCCCGGGTACGCAACGTTGAGTTCAGCGATGAGGTCATCGACAGAACCCAGGGGGTCGGCGAAGACGAGTGTGATGGGGCCATTCGGCACCTCTCTGAGCGGCCAGGCTTCCTGGGCGGCAGGCAGTGCAGCACCTTCCAAATCGTGGCAGACCCAGATGAAGTCGCTCCATGCCCGACGTTCCTGTTCCGCTGTGTCGCGCGGCGCGGCGAACCCGTCTACTCTGATCGCGTTGCTGTAGGCAAACGTGAAGTTGTCCTCGCTCCGTCCCTGGAGGTAATCGCACATGGTGTACATGAACGAGAACTCACCGCCGTACACGCGCTGGACTTCTCCAGAGGACTCCACGTCGTTGAAGAGCGTGTCCGCGTTCCACCAGAGGCTGAATGCCGCCGCCACCACGAGCACAAGCGTGAGCGTTCGTGTCGCAGCCGAGCCGAAACGCGATAAGAACGACTGGACATCGTCCACCAAGTACGCGGCCAGGACGAGCATGACCGGCACCAAGCCGAAGAACGACCACGGCGCGAACTCGCCTAGCAACAGCGACCCGCCCCCCAGGATCGCCGTCACCCAAACGAAGAACCAGAATCGATACCCTCGCCAGAGGAACGCGACGGCGGCGGCCATGCCGGCGACGGCCAATGACGCGGCGAGCGGGTCGAGGAGCTGTGTGTCCTGGATGTCCCGCGGCGGCGATGTCGGATAGTCTGCGAAGCCAAACGGCAAGAACATGGTCGATGCCCATCTGAGCTGGTCCGGCCACTCGTCCGCCAAGCGAGATCCGCCGCGCGTGATCTCGTTTCGATGCACGTTGGTGAGATAGAGGTCCTTTCCGTGATGGATACCCACAACCATTGGGATTAGCACGATGCCGGCTGCCGCTGAGAAGACAAGGGCTGGTCGCCAGAATGTGCGGACCAGCTGGATTGCGCGCTCACGCGATTGGTCAAGCCGGCCGCCGGCAAGCACCGCTCGCGCGGCCGCGAATACGAGCACCCCGGCGGTAATGATGGGTATCACACGGAACGCTTCGTACTCGTACGACATGAGGCCCGCGACGACACCCGCAGCCAGGAACAGCAGGGGGTTCTTCGTCTTCATCCCGCGCACGATGAGGAATGCGAACAGCACGGCGTAGAGGGTGCCGCCTGTGGTCTGCCGGTTTCGCAACGCGGGCCACCACGCTACAGCGTAGAGCGCCAGTCCGAAGAGCGCGGACTGGACGCTGACAAGCTGGCGCAGGAGGAAGTAGAAGACGATGAGCGTCGCCAGGCCCATGACGGGGAAGAAAAAACGCAGCCCCATCGTCGTCTCTCCGAAGGTCAGGAAGCCCAAGGCTGACGTCCAGCGGACGAGCGGGAAGTCCAGTGGCCGGTCCCCATTCAGAGCGTCGAACGCGACACCGCCGTTGATGGGCTCTTCGCAGCAGAGGCCGATCTCCGGGGGTAGCGTGTCGCCGAAATGGAAGAAACGCATGAACACGGCCACGCCGATGATGCCGAAGAAGAGAAGCGCTTCGACGTAGTGGTCGCCCCAGATCTTCGTGACGTCGCGGCGGATAACGCCCAGTCGTACGCGTGCCGGCGGCCAGGCCGCGACGAGCAACGCGAGCAGCGCCAAGCCTAGCCAAAGGGCTGCCGAATCGAAGTTATCGAGGAGCAGGTCTTGTGAGTGGGGGCTGTTGTTTAGGATGCGGGCGCCGTTGATCGCGAAGCCGGCCGCCGCGAACAGCGAGGCCGCCTGGACCAGGTCCCAGCCGCCGATCCTGGAGATAACAGCGCGAGCGCTTTGCAAGGGGCTCTCGGTCACCTTGCGTTGCTCGCGCCGGTTAACACTCGATTATGTACCTGCCTCGTGGGCGCCGACGCACACACGTCTAGCCCCTGCACCCAAGAGTAACAGAAGGCGTAGGCTCCTAGAAGCCGTCGGCGCAGAACGGCGGATAGAGTGTGGAGAAAAACGCGTCGGCCTCAACCAGCGATCTCTCGCTCTCGGCCCGCACACGTCCAGCGAAGGCCGCCGCGCTGGCGCTGAGGAATCCGTTATACAGCGGGGCCAGCGTTGTGGACGAGAGCGACAAGTCGGCTTGCTGGTTGGTCTTCTCGACCTGTACCTCGCCGCCGGCCTGACGAACACGCCATGTCGCTTCGTTCCACGGCGCCGTCCGGTCTGTTATCTCCATCGTGAAATCTACTTCCAGCTCCGGGTTAGCCGGCGGACGGAGCTTCAGCGCCGCCTCCACGTCCACGATGCGGTTCATCAGGTCGTAGTGTTCTTCGACTTTCACGTGGCGAGCATCATCTACCAGGCTGTAAAACGGGTCGTCCGGAGCAGCGTTGATCGCGATCTCGCTCGGCAGGTCGTGCCGCAGGATATAGAGCAGTAAGTTCAGGTAGGCGTCCGTTGTGAGAGCGACAATCTCCCGTACCCAGAACCGAGGCATGTCCGCGTCAGCACGCGTAGCCTGAACGTAGACGGCGTAGCCCCGCGGTTCACCCGAAGCGTCCTCCCAGAGCGCGACATCGCTTGGGTCCGGGGCGAAGCCGCTGCCGAAGATAGCTTCTCGCCACCAGATCTCGCCGCGGTGGAGCGGCCCGTTGCGCTTGGCGGAGTGAACGCGGTAGATGCGGTCTGCCTGAGCCCAGTCGTCGGCCTTGAGCATGCGGATGTAGCCGCGCTCCTTGGGCTCCGCCTTGAGCTGGATCTCCTTGGGCGGGAACTTGAATGTGCGCGAGAGCGACGCGATCTCCCAGCCATAGCGCTGATAGAGCGTCGGGTGTGGGGTGTGGAGGCCTGACCACACCTGGCCGTTGTCTCGCATGTTCTCCAGCGCTCTGCGCAGGATCGCGCCCACGTGGCCTTTCCGCCGGTGCTGGGGCAGCGAAACCACCGGGCCTACGGCTCCGTATGATAGCCCGTGGCCGTTGATGCGGGCAGCGAAGGGGATGGTGCGGACGAAGGCCGTCATTTCGCCGTCTTCGAACGAGGCGAGCGACCAGCCCGCAGGGTAGAACTGCTTCGAGCGTTCGACCGCTTTCGTGAGGTCGCGTCGCTCCGTGCTGTTAAACGAGTAGGCGGTGATGAACTCCGCCGCCTCAACCTCGTCTTCGGTGATCTGTCTGATCTCTAGGGACATGGCTCCTCCAAAAACAATTCAGCCGCGCATGGTTCGTGCGCGGCTCGTGTCCGAGAATCCCGTGAAGCGTTACGTGAGACGATCGGAAAGAGGCGCGCGCTGTGCATGGTTACTTCGCATCGAGTGCCTCCTTCCCGGCAGCAACGGCTGCAAGATGTGTGCAGCCATCATACGGGCCGCGCGAAGCGCCGTCAACCGGTGTAGCGGGATGGACGTGGTAATTCGGGTTCGCGAGCCTAGCCGATGAGGTCGGCCGAAATCTGGAGGATGATCGCCGCGTCGACAGCGCCGATCTGCTCATCGCCGCTAACATCCGCCATGTCTTCGCAGGGGAGCGTAGTCAGCAGGGCGGCGCTGAACTGAAGAACAAGCGCAGCGTCGATGCTCGTTGTCCCGTTCTGGCAGTCGACGTCGCCGCTCTTGTCGGGCAGGCTGGCGGGAGGTGGGGCAGGCGTTGGATCCGAGAAGCCGTCGTCTACACCGCCGAACTCCGTCGTCCAGTACCAGCCGTACCTGGAGTCGTCGTTGAATGCGCGTGCGACGCCAATGGCGACCATGTTGGGGTGGAGCATGTTGTAGTCGTGGCCCGCGCTCGCCCGCCATTGCTCGAAGGTCGCGGCTGCAGTTTCGTGGCCGGCGGCGATGTTCTCGGCGCGCCACGTGTTCGCTGTGTAGCCGCAATCGCGCAACCGTACACCAAGGTCGCGATTTATGCCCTCGTCATCGTGGCCAAAGTAGTCGTTGTTGGCCATGTGCTCCGACTTCCAGGCCGCAGCCTGGTTGAGCGTGTCTGAAAAGACCAAGGAAGCAAGCCCGTTGTCGGCCCGATAGTCGTTGATCAGGTCGAGGAACGCTTCTTCTTGCGAATCAATGGTGGTATCCGCGTCGCAGTTGGGTCCGGCCTGAGCGTTTCGAGCAGGCGAGAGCGAGGAAGCGGTGGCAACGAGTGCCGCTATGAGTACGAGCGCTTGTAGTACCGACCGCATGACAATGTGAGCGATTCTGGATCGCTCCTATGGAAGCATCGGCCGTTGGAAGACGATGCTGGTGCCCCGAATTCATGCAGGTCTGTTACGGTGACGTCTCCCTGACGTTAGTTGAGATACAGCTACTGTTCAACTGCTAGTTGACCAAGGAGACTTTGAATGCGACATAACGAGGGATTTGATACTGGCGGTTCGACGTTGAGTGGCAGTCTGACCCAAGAATCCGGTGTTGCGCAGATGCGCACGCTGCTCTCGGCGTTCGAACGCGGCATCGAGGGACCCGGCCCTTTGATGGAGTGCCCAGAGGTGGCTGAGCTGAGGAGAGAACTTCACTCCACATGCGTCAACATCCGTGGTGCCCTGAACGGACTGTCAGACCGAACGCTCAGGCTGGAGCGCGCCACGGAAAAGTATATGGAGCGAGCGAGACGTTTGAACCGCGGGATGGCGGACGACGATAAGGTACTGACGGGCCTGGAGCCGCAGCTCTGGCAAAGGGCATAGGGCTGAACCTGCGGTTCAGCTCGGCAGAAAGCTGCGCTTCTGCCGAGCCGCCTTCGATTCACGCGGGCGGTGCTTCTCATCTGGTGTGCACAGAGGTCCAGCGGGCAACAGCGTTCAGCTAGAGGCTGAACTGCTATGTTCTGCAGGCCTACCAACATTCCTCAGCCTCCATATGGTGAAACTTAGCTCTACCCCGAAGACCGTTTCGTTTCTCTTTCGCGATGCGGAGATCACGTTAGTCGACGAATAGCCTTTTAGCATGCGCTCAGCTACCGACCGTCAACGTCATCCCTGGTTCGTGTTCGTCGGCGAAATCCGCTCGTCGGCCAAGTCCGCTTGACAGACCAGCTATACTGACCGCGACTGTCGCATACCCCGCCCGTACCCAGCACTAGCACGCTCGACGTATCGGAGGACGCGCCATGTTTCGCTATTCGTTCCTGCTGCTGATCCTGCTTGCCATTGTAGGTTTCGCGTTGGCCAAAGACACGGGCCCCATGGCCACCGCCGCACCAGGCGCCGTGGTCTTCCGGGAGCCGGCCTACGACCTGCCGCATATCTACGCGGACACCGACCTCGAACTCGTACGCGAATACGGCCGCGAGATAGCGAAGGACCGGCTCGGTCAGATCATCTTCCTTTCTCGAGTCGGGCGGGGAACGCTCTTTCAGGCATTTGGGCTGCTCGCGCCGGACACGTTTGGCGACGACGTAGAGGTGCGCGAGGACGGCTATACGTCTTCCGAACTGAACGTGATGTTCAATAACCTGCCCGCTGACATTCGCACGTTACTCCTCGAATACGCAAAGGGCGTGAACGACACAATCGAGGAGGTCTACGCGGGGAACCTGGCCAAGCCTCTGGAGGTTTCGCTGCTCCAGCTACTCGGTCTCGGCGACGACCTGTTTGGCAACGCGACAAACATCTCCGATCAGGTGGATCCTTTCTATCTGGCGCCGGGTGGCGCCGACCCGGCCCGGCCCAACGCTGGTTTCCAGTTCACCCCGGAGTTGGTGATGTCCATCGCCATCCTGCAGGTGCGCAGCTTCGGGACCGAGAATTTCAACGAGGTGTCCCGCCTCAACCAATTGAACAGCCTCCTCTCGAAATTCCCATCGACAGGTGATGAAATCTGGGAGGACCTAAACTTCCTCAACGACCCGTTGGCGCCGGTGAGCGTCCCGGACACGACGACGCCGGGCTTCGGCGGGGCGCTCGCGTCGCGGCCGCAGGCCGACCTACCAGCCCTGATCTCGGCACTGCCTGGAAGCGACTACGCGGCCGGCCTGGAAATCGACGAGCCGAACAGCCACCGAGAAGAGTTCGCCCGTTCGTTGGGCGCTTGGCCCGCGCTGGGCAGCTACTCTTGGCAGATCGATGGTGACCGTTCGGACACGGGCAATCCGTGGGTAGGCGGCTTCCCGCAAACCGGCATCCAGACTCCGTCGATCATGCACTTCGTGGAGATCCGCAGCGGTGAGGGTGCCAGCAACAGGATCGAAGCGCGCGGCATGGCGTTCGCGGGGGCGCCTGCAGTTCTCATCGGCGAGACCGACAGCGTCGCGTGGACGAGCACAACGGCGCAACTCAAGACCGACGACTTCTACCTGGATGAAGTTGTCCTCGAGAACGCCGACGCGATTCGCTACAACGACGAGGGGTCGCCAGCCACGATGAGCGGACGAACGGAAACGATCCGTGCGACCGATGGCACACCGAACGAAATCACGGTCTGGCGCACGCATGAACGCGCCGGCAACGGCGGGTCGCGAACAGTCTCTTCGTTCCAGGGTGACGCGGGCGGCGTGGCCGAAGGTGGTTCGTCAACGACTCTGACGGACACGGGCGCGTTCGCCGCGGGCTTTGCGGGAGGCTACGTCGCCATCATCGAAGGAACCGGGGTCGGCCAGATCCGGTCCGTGCTCACGAGCACGGCTGACACGCTCACGCTCGACGCTGGCGATGCTTGGACGACAGATCCAGACGGCACATCTGAGTACATCGCGGTGAAGAGCGGCAACGATATTGTTGTGACGTCTCGGGAGCGCGTGTACTGGATGGAGGAGTCGACCGCTGCGCACGGATTCGCGCTCTTCCAGGAGTCCGAAGACGTCTTGGATATACGGGCGGCCGCGCGTCTGATTCCCAGCACCCACAACTTTCCCTCCGCGGACAACCAGGCCTTCAACGGCGTGGGCACCAACCTCGGTTCGGGTAACGGCAACACGGGATTCTACTCCAGCGGGTTCTCTCGCATCCGGCAAGGTGGCTCGCCAACCGATCCGCGTCTGCCATTAGACGGCACGGTGGCCAATGAGCTGGTCGTCGTGAGCGGCACGGTCGATAGTGCGGCGGCCGGAACGCTGACGGACACGGCTAACTTCACGAGCGCCGACTATTCGCCGCCGGCTATGAACTTCCGGTTGGACAATCCTACACTGCAAGGCAGCGAATTCATCGTTACCATCATCGGCGGCGACGGCTACAAGCAGACCCGCCGCATTGCGAGCAACACGGACGACATACTGACGCTCGAGGAAGACTGGGGCGTCACGCCATCCGCCGGCGACCTCTACGAGGTCTACGAGATCGTCGCGATGCCTGAGGCGATTAATCCGCCGCAAGGCTACACGGCGAACTGGAACAATAAGGCGGCGACCGCAGACGATGGACAGCTCTTCGGGCGGCAGCAGCGTGTCATCTTCATCCTGGAGCGGCTCGCTGCCGACAGCACATGGACGCGCGACGACCAGCGACAGCTGAACAAGGATGTTGCGGGCCTGGACGGCAAGGGAGCGTTTGGCCGCTACCTCATCCCGCGGCTGCGTGAGGCGGTCGATGGAGTCGGCAATGGCGGCAACGCTGACGTCGATACTGTGCTGGCGGCCCTTGAGGCGCATATCGCTAGCCCATTATTCGGTCGCGGGTTCATCGATCCGGTGACAGCGACGACCATCAAGGGAGAGGCCGCAGTCCTGGAGGCGCTGATTGGCGAACTCTCCGGGGCGATCTACGGCGACGAGTTCTCCGGCACGAATGTCGGTACGGGCGGGGGCGGGTCTTGGCTGGACCGCGTTCAGCATGCGATCGACTCCGCCGCAGGCGACCTGACAGGCGAATACGCTCAGGTCTATACCGGCGACTACTTTAATGGAGCTGACTGGCGCGTCGTCGTGCGAGACGCACTGTCTACCGTTGTGACGAACTTCGGCGGGAGCATCCCGGCCG
>JADFPV010000120.1 GCA_022562155.1 Chloroflexota bacterium | reverse complement strand
CTACGCGGTGGACATGCTGCCGAAGCTGAAGATCGAAGTCGTCGCCAAAGACGCGGATGCGGCGAAGGTGGTCGAAACTATCATCAATGCTGCCAAGACCGGGAACATCGGCGATGGCAAGATCTTCGTGACGGCAGTGGAAGAAGCGATCCGGGTGCGCACCGGGGAACGAGGAGAGGACGTCGTCTAACGACGGCGCCACTGTGAGTGAGGAGGGCCGGTTGTGACACCGGAGGAAGTCGCCAAGTATATCAAAGAGAACGATATTAAGATCGTTGACCTGAAGTTCAACGACCTGCCGGGGCTCTGGCAGCACTTCTCCCTACCCGTGTCTGAAGTCGTCGGAGACGACGGCAAGCCGACAAGCATGTGGGAGGAGGGCGTCGGATTCGACGGCTCCAGCATCCGCGGGTTCCAGAAGATACAAGAGAGCGATATGATCTTGATCCTGGATCCTGACACCGCGGTCCTCGATCCGATGTTGAAGGTACCTACGCTCAGCGTGATCTGCGATATCCTGGATCCGGTAACGCGAACACCCTACACTCGCGATCCACGCTACGTCGCGAAGAAGGCTGAAACGTATCTGAAATCGACCGGTATCGCGGACACCAGCTACTGGGGCCCTGAAGCGGAGTTCTTCATCTTCGACGACATCCGCTTCGATCAGACCGAAAACTCCGGCTACTACTACATCGATTCCGTGGAAGGCGCATGGAACAGCGGCCGGGAGGAGAACCCCAACCTGGGATACAAGCCGCGATTCAAGGAAGGCTACTTCCCCACTCCCCCGCACGACTCGCTTCAGGACCTGCGTACCGACATCGTGCTGGAGATGGCCAAGGTCGGCATCCCGATCGAGGTGCACCACCACGAGGTCGCGACGGCCGGCCAGTGCGAGATCACCATGCGCTACGACGAGCTGCTGACGGTGACAGATCGGCTGATGTGGTACCGCTACATCGTCAAGAACGTCTCTCGCCAGAACAACAAGGTGGCGACGTTCATGCCCAAGCCGCTCTTCGGCGACAACGGCTCCGGCATGCACACGCATCAGAGCCTCTGGAAGGACGGCACCAACCTCTTCTTCGATAAGGACGGGTACGCCCTGACCAGCGAGACAGCTCGATTCTATACCGGCGGGCTGCTGAAGCACGGCCGCTCGCTGATGGCGTTCTGCGCGCCGACGACGAACTCCTACAAGCGCCTCGTCCCCGGCTTCGAGGCGCCGGTAAACCTGGTCTACTCCGCCCGAAACCGCAGCGCCGCCGTCCGCATCCCAATGTACACGGACAACCCCAACAGCAAGCGGCTGGAGTTCCGTCCTCCGGACAGCACCTGCAACCCGTACCTGGCGTTCTCCGCCATGCTCATGGCCGGCCTGGACGGGATCCAGAACAAGATCGACCCAGGCGAGCCGCTCGACCAGAACACCTACGAGCTGTCGGCCGAAGAGGAGGCGCAGCTTCGCACGGTACCGGGCTCGCTGGAAGAGGCATTGGACGATCTGGAGGAAGACCACGACTTCCTGCTCAAAGGGGACGTCTTCACCCAGGACGTGCTGGATGTCTGGATCGAGTTCAAGCGTCAACAGATCGGCGAACTTCGTCTGCGGCCGCACCCGTACGAGTTCCACCTCTACTTCGATATCTAACCGATCCTGGCCCGATCTCAGCAGCAGAGCCGCCTAATGGCGGCTCTGCTGCCGTCGTAGATGTAACGGTGTTGTAACAAGGCAGACAGTCCGCAGTAACATAACGCTTCTATACTGAAGGAGGGTGAAAGGAGACGGCCATGGACGACCAGCGCGCCTTCGTACTACAGACCTGCAAAGACCGGGACATCAAGTTCATCCGCCTCTGGTTCACAGACATCCTCGGGTCGCTCAAGAGCTTCGCCATCACGGTGGAAGAGCTAGAGAAGGCGCTGGAGGAAGGCATGGGATTTGACGGCTCATCGATCGAAGGGTTCGCTCGCATCGATGAATCCGACATGGTGGCGATGCCCGATCCGGCCACCTTCCAGCTCGTACCGTGGCGGCCGACCGAACGGGGCGTCGCGCGCATGTTCTGCGATATCCTGCTCCCGAACGGCTCGCCGTTCGAGGGCGATCCCCGCTACGTACTGAAGCGTAACCTAAAGCGCGCGACCGAGCTGGGCTACACGTTCTACGTGGGGCCGGAGCTGGAGTTCTTCTACTTCAAGAGTGCGGAGGGCACCGAGGTGCTGGACCCGGGCGGCTACTTCGACTTGACGCCGCTCGACGCGGCCAGCGACCTGCGCCGACAGACCGTGCTGACCCTGGAAGAGATG
The DNA here is from genome assembly GCA_022562155.1 of Chloroflexota bacterium. Classification (GTDB taxonomy): domain Bacteria; phylum Chloroflexota; class Dehalococcoidia; order DSTF01; family RBG-16-68-14; genus SZUA-185. The sequence goes on along the minus strand of JADFPV010000120.1, from coordinate 1,258 downwards.
GGCATCGGCGTCAAGTACAGCCACCACGAGGTAGCGCCCAGCCAGCACGAGATCGACCTGCGCTACACGGACGCGCTCACGATGGCAGACAACGCGATGACCTACCGGCTGGTGGTGAAGGAGATCGCGCTGGCGAACGGCGTCTACGCGACGTTCATGCCCAAGCCGATCGCCAGCGAGAACGGCTCCGGCATGCACACGCACCAGTCGCTCTTCAAAGGAGAGCGGAACGCCTTCTTCGATGAGAGCGACCCCTACCACCTTTCGGCGATCGCGAAGTCCTACATCGCCGGTCTGATGCGCCACGCGCGGGAGTTCACGCTTGTGACCAACCAGTGGGTCAACTCGTATAAGCGGCTGGTGGCGGGGTACGAAGCGCCCGTCTACGTCACCTGGGCGCGCAGAAACCGCTCCGACCTGGTGCGCGTGCCGGAGTACAAGCCGGGCAAAGAGATGGCCACGCGCATCGAGTATCGCGCGCCTGATCCGGCCTGCAACCCCTACCTCGCGTTCGCGGCCATGCTCGCCGCCGGCCTGGCCGGCATCGAGCACGAGTACCCGCTGCGAGAGCCGTCTGAGGGCAACGTCTTCGAGATGACGGAGGAGGAGCGCATCGCGCTCGACATCGACCTGCTGCCCGGCTCGCTGGACGAGGCGATTCGCGCGACCGAGGAGAGCGAGCTGATGCGCGAGTGCCTGGGCGAGCACGTCTTCGAGAGCCTGCTCAAGAACAAGCGGATCGAGTGGGACGCCTATCGCGTGCACGTCACGGACTTCGAGCTGGAGCGCTACCTGGGCATCCTCTAGCGACAGGCCGTCGGTGACTGCGCTCACGTTGACAAGCGCGCGCAGATTGGTGACAATAAAACCTCCCCGCTAGTCTTGGAGGTAGATCGTGCGCGAAGAACCCATGCGACCATCCCCATCGCCGTCGCGAGCACTGAAGTCGCTCGCGTTGTTCGTTGTGCGACCGGCAGCCCTCGCTCTGTTCGCGTTCGCGCTGCTGATCGGAACGCCTGCGCCCCCGGCTGAAGGCGCCACGATTACGATACTGGTCGGCGACTTCTGGTTCTGCAGCGCTGGATTCCAACCCGTGGACCAAGTCTGCCCAACCACGATCGCCGTCGGCGATACGGTTTCGTGGGACTTCTCCCCCTCCACGTTCGCGCACACAACCACCGACTGCAATGGCGACTGCGGATCCCCTCCGTTCGGAACGGAGTGGGGCTCCCCCTTCGTGCCGCCTGCCCCCTCTACG
>JADFPV010000017.1 GCA_022562155.1 Chloroflexota bacterium | reverse complement strand
GTTGGTGGGCGTCGACGTGAAGGTCGGCGTGGCCGTGGGCGTGTTGGTCGGCGTCGACGTGAAGGTCGGCGTTGGCGTGGGCGTGTTGGTCGGCGTCGAGGTGAACGTCGGCGTGGCCGTGGGCGTGTTGGTGGGCGTCGAGGTGAACGTCGGCGTGGCCGTGGGCGTGTTGGTGGGCGTCGAGGTGAAGGTCGGCGTGGCCGTGGGTGTCGACGTGAAGGTCGGCGTTGCCGTCGGTGTGCTCGTGGACGTACTGGTCGCCGTCGGCGTTGGCGATGGTGTGTTCGTCGGCGTCGACGTGGCAGTCGGTGTGGCTGTTGGCGTGTTCGTAGGCGTGGACGTAAAGGTCGGTGTTGGCGAAGGCGTGTTCGTGGGCGTGCTGGTCGCTGTCGGCGTGGCGGTGGCGGTGGCCGTCGGCGTCGACGTGAACGTAGGTGTGTTGGTACTTGTTGGCGTCTGCGTGGCCGTTGGCGAGACGAACGTGATTGAGCCGTTGGCTGTCGTGGGGGTGGAAGGCGAGGCAGCGGTGTCCTCAAGCGTGACGGCTGAGAGCGTAGCCGGGGACGTGCCGTCGGAGACGGTCGAGAACTGGATCGTGGTCAGAGTGCCCGCGCCGTTCGGTCCGGCGCCGGCGCCCGTTGTCGAACAGTCGAACGTGACGCTATTCGCGCCAGTCGTCGGCGGCAGGCAGCTCACGCTACGGCCCGTGGAGCCGAGGAAGGTTCCGTTGGTAGCGCTAATAAAGGATAGGACGCTTGCGTCCCAGGTCAGCGTAAATTCGTAGCTCCCGAGGTCGGTAGCCTCCGCTACGCGGATATCGACGGAGACAGTGCTGGCGGATGTTGACTGCGACAGCGGATCGACGAAGACGTTTGGTACCGGCGTAGGTGTGTTGGTGATCGTCGGTGTCGGCGTGTTCGTAGCTGTCGCCGTGCTGGTCGGCGTCGGCGTTGCGGTTGCTGTGGGTGGCAGCGGCGTGGGCGTGCTGGTCGCCGTAGCCGTTGCGGTTGCGGTCGACGTGCTGGTTGGCGTCGACGTGAACGTGGGCGTCGCTGTCGGCGTATTCGTAGCTGTGGCCGTCGGGGTGGCGGTGGGCGGCAGCGGCGTGGGCGTGGCCGTAGCCGTTGCGGTCGCGGTAGGCGTGCTGGTTGGGGTCGACGTAAACGTGGGCGTCGCTGTTGGCGTATTCGTAGCTGTGGCCGTAGCCGTTGCGGTCGGCGGTAGTGGCGTCGGTGTGTTGGTCGCCGTGGCGGTTGCTGTGGGTGGCAGCGGCGTGGGCGTATTCGTCGCCGTCGGCGAGACGAATGTCAGCGAGCCGTTGGTGAACGTGAACGAGAGTGGCGAACTCGCGGTGTCTTGGAGCGAGACGCCCGAGAGCGCGAGCGCCGTCGTGCCGTCTGAGACCGTCGAGAAGGTCACGGTCGACAGGATGCCGTCGCCGTTCGGGCCGGCGCCGGCGCCCGTCGTCGAACAGTCAAACGTGACATCGTTCGCCCCGGTCGTTGGCCCTGGGCAGCTCACGCTACGGCCTGTGGAACCCAGGAACGTGCCATTGGTGGCGCTAATAAAGGATAGGACGCTCGCGTCCCACGTCAGCGTGAAGTCGTAGCTCCCTAGGTCGAACGCGTCCGCCACGCGAATGTCGATCGAGGCGGTGCCGGCGGACGTCGTCTGCGTGATCGGATCGACGAAGACCTTCGGTACCGGCGTTGGGATGGGCGTGTTCGTAGCGGTAGGCGTGTTGGTAGCTGTAGCAGCGGGCGTAGGCGTGGATGTAGGCGTGTTTGTGGCGGCCACGGTAGCCGTCGCGCTTGGTGTGGGCGTTGTGGTGGGCGTGGGCGTCGTGACGACGTATTCGACCTCCAGGGCCGGCTGCCCGCTGGCGCCTTCGCGCGTAGTGAACTTCGTGTCGCCGGTGGCGTCGCCCTCCGTCTGATCACCGATACGCCAGCCGTTGTTCGCGGTGCCATCGACCCAGGCTTGCACGTCGGAAGTGACCGTCCAGGTCAGGCAGCCAAGAGTGGCCGGCATGGTGATGGCATCCGTTACGCTGGCCGCGACCGTGGGTTGGGTGTTCCACGTGACGGCGGCCTGCGCCCAGGGCTGCGTTACCTGCCGCACTTCGAGAACCCGGCCGGCGGAGACTTTGGTGAGACAGAGCGTGAGGGTCGCTGAGTTTACGGTGGCGCCGGCTGGAATCGAAGAGACGTCGAAAGCGACCAGCGCGCGCTTTACCTTGGTCGCGTCGGCCTTGACGGCCATGTCACCGGCGAGACCAAAGTTGTCGGTTGCCCTGTCCTCCTTCACGTAGGTGTCGTCTGGAGCACCGAACGACGCTGTGTCGGCTGTTGCTGTCTGTGTGCTGTCCGCGCTGAGCGAGAGGAAGATGGCGATGATCGCAGGCACGACGAGGCCTGCGACGATTAACGGCCACGGTCGCTCGGTGCGCCCCCACGTCTCGTTGAGGAGCGCCCTGATGCGGCCTAGCCGGCTAACTACCTGCTGTAGCTTGTCTCGCTGTTGTGGCAACCAGCCCACCCTTGCTGATAAGCGCCCCGCTGCGTGGCGCTTGCACTCCGTTGTGTCCTTGTGCTCGATGCGGATACGCCCACGAATCTGCCGAGCGGGACACGTCAGAGCCCCCTATATATCTATAAGGCGAAACCATGTCACGTATTGCAGCTTTGCTGCACCTAGGGCGGGGAGCCTAGACGAAAAAAACCGCCGGGGTACTCGCGCTCCCCAGGCGGCACATTGCTCGTTCGTCCAAGCCTAGCTAAGAGATATTCGACGGATTGGCCTCCAGCACGTTCAATCCGTATCTCTTGTGGATTATGTACAGTATATTACCGAACCTGTCAAGCTAGATACCAAAGCCGGCGGGTGCGGCATGCGATATACTGCTCGGCGCTCACACTGAATCACATTCATATCTGAGGAGGCTTACATTGGAGTACAAAAATCTAGGCGGTTCTGGCCTGCGCGTATCGGTCGTTGGGTTGGGTTGCAATAACTTCGGGAGGCGTTGCGACCAGGAGGCCACGAGCGCCGTTGTCAACAAGGCGCTCGAGGTTGGCGTAACGCTCTTCGACACCGCCGACGTCTATGGCCCGCGAGGACTGTCCGAAGAATACCTGGGTGTTGCGCTCAAGGATAAGCGTCGGGAAGCCATCATCGCGACGAAGTTCATGGGCCCCATGGGCGATGGTCCGCTCTGGTCAGGCGGCTCGCGCCGCTACATCTTCGACGCCGTCGACGCCAGCCTGAAGCGGCTCGACACCGACTATATCGACCTCTACCAGATCCACTTTCCGGACGTGAACACGCCGATCGCCGAGACGATGCGTGCGCTCGACGACGTCGTGCGCTCCGGCAAGGTGCGCTACATCGGCTGCTCGAACTTCACCGGTTGGCAGGTCGTCGAGGCGCAGTGGGTCGCGCGCTCCGGCCACCTCTCAGAGTTCGTCTCGGCGCAGAACCAGTACAACCTGCTGGACCGTCGCATCGAGCGCGAGTTGGTGCCCGCCGCCAACGGTTACGGCCTGGGCGTGCTGCCGTACTTCCCGCTGGCCAGCGGGTTCCTCACCGGCAAGTACAAGCAGGGCGAGACGCCGCCGGAGGGCACGCGTCTTGCAGCCGGCGGCGGCATGGCCGACCGCGTGCTCAACGAGGGCAACTTCGAGACCCTGCAAAAGCTCGAGTCGTTCGCCGACTCGGCCGGGCACACCATGCTCGATCTGGCCATCGGTTGGCTCGCCAGCCAGCCGCACGTCTCCAGCGTGATCTCCGGCGCGACCAAGCCGGAGCAGGTGGAGCAAAACGTCGCGGCAGGTGCGTGGGTGCTGAACGCCGAGGAGATGGCGAAGGTCAACGAGATCACGCAGCGTCCGTCCTAGCTTGACCGTCGTCGGAGGCCTGTCGTAGGGTTCGCAGCATGACCGCGGAAACCCTGCTGATCGTCCTCATCCGCCTCATTCTTCCGCTGACGATCTTGCGCTGGCCGCTGGTCGGAGGCATCCTCGCGTTGGTCGCCGACGCGCTCGACATTGTGCTGGCGTCGCTCGTCGATTTGGGGGGGTTGTCGAACTACCACCAGCTCGATAAGTATCTGGACACCTACTACCTGGGCCTTGAGGCGATCGTCGCGCAGCGCTGGCTGGCGCTGCCACGCTGGACAGCGACCCTGCTCTTCGGCTACCGGCTGATCGGTGTCGTCCTGTTCGAAGCGACAAACATCAGGCTGTTCCTCTTCGTCTTCCCCGCACTATTCGAGAACTTCTTCCTCTTCTACGCCGTTTTGCTTCAGTTCTTCCCTGATTACGACCTCACGCCGCGACGGCTCGCGTTCTGGCTCGCGATCCTCCTCGTCCCGAAGATGGTCCAGGAGTACGTCCTCCATTATCAGCAGTGGCTGGACGACGTGGTGGCCGTCGACGTGATTGAGGATGTCGCCAGGACCATCTTGGGTTGGTTTGACCTCGCGAGGATCGGCCCGATCTTCCACTGGCCGCCTAACCTTCGGCTCTAGGCGTAGCCTCCGGCTACGATACCCGCGCGTCGAGCCAATCGAGCATGTCCTGCATGACCTGGCCGCGCTCCGGCTCGTTGAGTATCTCGTGGTAGAGGCCCTCGTACAGCTTCAGCTTCTTGTCCTTCGACCCCACCCGTTCGTGCAGCCGCTCGCTCGCGAGGGAATTGACGAGTGCGTCGTCCGTGCCGTGCCCGATGAAGATCGGCAGTTCGATCTGGCTTGCGTGCTGATCCAGATAGCGGGCCGAAAGTACGATCGCGGCCGCCGTGCCCCAAGGCATCCCTTCACGATAGATCAGCGGGTCGTTGTCGTAGCGACGTACGGTCTCTGGATCGCGCGAGATCTTAACGTTGTCCAGTTTGGGAAAGTGCAGGCGAGGTGCCATACGGGCAAAGAACAGGAACAGGGCCTCGACGGGCCGCCCGAGGATTCCCGCGCGTAGCACGGCAGGCGCGCTCAGGATGACGCCCCGCAGGTCGCGCTGGCCGTCCGCCAGGAATCGCGCCGAGATAGCGCCGCCCATGCTGTGGCCCAGTAGGAAGAGCGGCAGGCCGGCCTCGCGCTCGCGGATGGCGGCCACGAACCGCTCGACGTCGCCCGTGTGCTCATCGATCGAATGGACGTACACCCGTGGTTCTCCTTCAGAGCGTCCATGCCCACGCAGGTCGAAGGTGTGGATGGCGTATCCGGCCTGGGTGAACCGCTCCGCCACGTGCTCGTAGCGGCCGCTGTGCTCCGCGTAGCCATGCACGAGAACGACTGCCGCTTTCGTTGTGCTGCCGCGCCAGGACTGTTGGTAAAGCGTCAGGCCATCGGGCGTCTCGGTTGAGGACTCTTCGTGGCGCATCGCTGTGAGTGAGGTAGCGGTTGCTTCTAGCCACCAAACTTGCGGTACATGGTCACGACGGCCGCACCGCCAAGTCCAAGGTTGTGCTGGAGCGCGACCTTGGCGTCTGGGACCTGTCGCTTCTCGGCGAGACCCCGTAGTTGCCAGTTCAGCTCGCTGCACTGGGCAAGACCCGTCGCGCCGAGCGGGTGGCCTTTCGAGATGAGTCCGCCGGACGGGTTCACGACCCAGTCGCCGCCGTACGTCACCGCGCCGGAATCGATCAGTTCGCCTCCCTTGCCCTCTTCGCAGAGGCCCAGGCCTTCGTACGAGATCAATTCGTTGCATGAGAAGCAGTCGTGCAGCTCGATCACGTCTACGTCCTCCGGGCCGAGTCCGGACTGCTCGTAGACTTCCAACGCCGCCTTCTTCGTCAGGTCAGCGCCCACCATCTTGATGCAGCTCTTGTCCTCGAAGCTGCTCGGCATGTCTGTCGCCATGGCCATGCCGATGATCTCGACAGCCTGGTCCTCCAGCCCGTGCTCGCGGACGAACCTCTCACTAGCGACGATTGCCGCGCCGGCGCCGTCGGACGTGGGGCAGCACTGGAGCTTGGTGAGCGGTTCGTAGACCATCTTCGCTTCGAGGATGTCTTCCAGCGAGTACTCGGTCTGGAACTGTGAGTAGGGGTTGTTCACGGAGTGCAGGTGGTTCTTGTGGCCGATCTTCGCGAACTGCAGGGCGGTCGTGCCGTATTTCTCCATGTGCTCGCGCCCTGCGTTCCCGAACATCTGAGGGGCCGGCGGTGCCTTCGCGAATTCGTGGAGCTCCAACATGACCTTGACGTGCGGCTCCATGGGGTTCGCGCGGTCTGTGTACTTCACACCCAGCGAGCCCTTCTCCATCTTCTCGAAGCCAAGCGCGAGCGCGCAGTCCACAATCCCGCCTTCGACGAACTGCTTCGCCATGTGGAGCGCGGTGGAGCCGGTGGCGCAGTTGTTGTTCACGTTGTAGATGGGAATGCCCGTGAGCCCAAGCTCGTAGATGGCACGCTGCCCGCTCGTAGATTCGCCGTAGCAGTAGCCAACGCAGGCCTGTTCGACGTCCTCGTATGCGATTCCGGCATCGGCCAGCGCTTTCGTGCCGGCCTCTTTCGCCATGTCCGGGTAGTCCCAGTCTTTCGTGAATGGTTTCTCGAATTTCGTCATGCCGACGCCGACAACGAATACCTTGTTAGCCATGGGTCGCTTCCTTTCTTGAACCGCGATGCGGTTTTGGTCGATTGATTGGCGGTTTGTGCGTGGCCGCACTATCCTATCGCGCCGGGCGAATCGTGCCAAGGCCGTCGTGCGGTCGCTAGAGCAGCGGCGAGCTTTCGATTGGAAACGCGACGGGAACAAAACTACCCTGGCGGGCGTCTTGCTGAAAAGGCCTTTGAGACGGGAGGGTACTCTCATGCGACGACTTCTATTCACGACCATTGGTGTTGTGGCGGCGCTGGTGATGGCAGTTCAGGTAGGTCCCAGCTTGGCTCACGCCTGCGCGGGGCTGATAGGCTCGAATGGTGCGGTCAACCTAGGCCGCACAACAACCCTTGCGGCTTATGAAGATGGCGTCGAGCATTACGTCACGGCGTTTCAGTTTCAGGGTGGCGGCGGCGAGTTCGGAACGCTAATACCGCTTCCGGGCGTGCCATCGAACGTCGAACGCGGCGGGGCTTGGACACTACAACGGCTTCAGCTGGAAGTCCCTTCGTCGGAGCGCCTCGAGCTTGCTTCCGCAGGCTTTTCCGCCCTCACAGCAGACGCGGAGGTGCTTCTGACGGTGCGTATCGACGCGCTCGATATCACAGTGCTTAGAGGCGGCGGGCCTAGTGTCGCCGCTTGGGCCACCGACCACGGCTTCCGGCTGTCGCCGGACGCTCCGGAAGTGCTCGAATTCTATGCGGAGCGCAGCCCGATCTTCCTCGCCGCCGTGTTCGATGGCGATGCGGCGGCTGAACGTGGTCAGGTGATCGGCGACGGAACGCCCGTCCACATCACCATCCCCACTGAGAATCCCTGGGTACCACTGCGCATCCTCGCGCTGGGTAAGCAGCCGGACGATCGCGTTGAAGCCGATGTCTTCTTGCTGACCGCCGAACGGCCGGCGCTACTGCCTTTGTATAAGCCGGGCCTGACGCTCGTTCACAGCGATGCGGCTACGCAGAGCTTGCTGGACGACCTACGCTCGGATGATGGTATGGGCTGGGTGCCGGAGTCCGCGTGGCTCTCGAAGCTGCAGATCGATAGCTCAGCTGGCGACCTCAGCTACGACCTCGCCATCGATGCCAGCGGGCTGAGTGCCCCGTCGCCGGTGGCCGCCGGCCTCGTAGCCCCGCTTGGCACCGCTGGCCTCCCTGAGACCGCTACGCTGGCTGGCGGCGCGATACTGCTACTAGTCCTCATCTCGAGTCTTGCACTACGGCGATCCTCGAGCACGTCGACGAGCTAATGCTTCGCTTGAGCCTATTGCCGTTCGCATTCGCCGTCGTGCTGCTAGCGATCGGTTGTGGTGGCGAGCCAGCTACCGAGCCGACGATCGCGATCCACTACTCGGAGTTCACCCCTGCCGTGCTGGAAGTGCCGGTTGGCCGTCCCGTGACGTTCACGCTACGCAACGACGATCCGATCGCTCACGAGTGGATCGTCGGCACGCCCGACGTCCATGATATTCATCGCGTGGGCACGGAGCCGTTCCACGACGAACGGCCGACGGAAGTTACGATCCCGCCTCTCTCCACGCTAGAGACAACGGTGACATTCGCAAAGCCAGGCGACTATGCGTACATCTGCCATCTGCCCGGACACGAGGCCTATGGTATGGCCGGCACGCTTCGTGTTGTGGAGGTGTAGCCGAGGATAGGCGAATAAATGGTGCCCGCCTGCAGAAGCGTTCCTAGGCTCGCCGTCCATTGGCAGCCCGGTGGCCGTTTGAAGTCTTACGCTCATTGGCAGCCTGGTGCCCGTTGGCAGCCTGGTGCCCATTGGCAGCCTGGTGCCCATTGGCAGCCTGGTACCCATTGAAAGCCTGGTGCCCATTGACAAAGTGGATAGCGCCAGCCGGTCGCCGCCATTCGCGGGTCAGCGCCGTCAGATCCTGAACGCTGAATAGGCCTCGGCCCCGGAATTCCTGCTCTTCGAAGAGGCGGCGAATCGCAACGAACCGGACACCCATGTCTTTGACGAAGTCGTTGTCCTTCAACGAATCGCCAACGAAAATGACCTCCTCAGGGCGGAGATCGTAGTGTTGCAGAATGTGCTCGATCTGTTGGCCCTTCGCGAAGCCGGGCCGGTAGCCGAAGCACCCTGTGAGCAGGTCATCGATTCCCGCCCTCTTCGTGTGCTGCCGGACAAGCGTCTCCTGGGTACTGCTGCATATGAACCGCTTGACGCCTCGCTTCTCGAAAAAACGCAGGACGGGGATCACCTCGTCGAACAAGGGATGCTCAAGAATGCGCTCTCTCTTACCTGACTCCATAGCGGCGGCTACTGCGAGGTTGTTTGTATGCCCGGGAAAGATCTCCTCAATCTGGCTACCGAAGTCCATTCCCGTCGTTTCGCGATACCTCCGCCGCGCCTCCGCGTCGGAGATCTCGTAGCTATCTGTCAGCAGACCGACTGCCAAATCGGAAAGGAACGGCATCGTATTCGCGATCGTCCCATCAAAGTCGAAGATTACGGCGGTTGCGCTGGTGGTCACCAGTGGGCGTCGACCAAAGGCGTAACCCCAGGAGACCCATACCCGCCATAGGACGATGCCCGTCGTCAGCAGAGCGACCGCGAGTACGGCCACGAACACAGTTATTGGATGGATCAGCGTCGCGACTCCTCCGAGGGCGAGCACGAACAGCCTCAGATCCCTGCCCCTTCCGGCGGCGGTCCATCGGCCGCCGTACCGGTAGCCGAAGTCCGTGACCGACTTCGCGGAGGTATAGCTGACCATGAGCGTCCCGAGGATCGCCAGCATTGACGTGCCGACTATGAGGACGGTGGAGGGCGGGCCCAGTAGGGTATCGATCGCGGACGTTGTCGTCATGTAGTAGAACATTCCGAACAGCATGAAGCCGTCCGAGTAGCGATCGACCACCGCGTCAAAGAAGTTCCCAAAGGGAGATTGCAGCTTCTTCAATCGCGCGACTTCGCCATCACTCCCGTCCAGGATGCTGGCTAGCTGAATGACGATCCCGCCGACGATCGGAGCGCCAAGAAAAAAGGCGAGGCTGGCCGCAATGCTGACAGCGAACGCGAGCACCGACACGACGTTCGCGGTGATGCGCGGGAAGAGCTTCAGCAATAGCGGAGTGAATATAGCCGTCGAAATTCTTCGGTTGATCGTGCGGGAGATGAAGCCATCTTCAGGCTTCGAGAGGTTCTGAAACAGGAGCCTCTCCGCGTTCTTGAGGTCGTCGGGCGTATCAACGTCAATCCAGTCATGGTCCTGGACGTCAACTACTCTCACCTTCCCCTTTGCGGCGAGACATCGGATGGCACCGGAAACGGACGCATCTCCCGCCTCAGCGCTCTCCTCGGCGGCGGCGAAGAGGTGTGGCGAGCAGAGAAACGCTCCGGTGTCGAACGCGTCATAGCTTTCCAGATGCTTCCCGATTGCGACCAGCCTTCGATCTTCGGCCACCAGCATGGTCACGTCGTCCAGGTCGACTAGCTGATTCTCATCTATCCCGTAATCACCAGCCAGGACCACCTCGCAATCGTCCAGCGACTCGCTGAGCAGCCGGTTGAGGATATCTCGATCGAGGATGTGGTCCGCCATCAGCAGGAGGAACGGCTCATCGATCCGCTCGCGGCCGGCAAGCAGAGAACGTCCGTTGCCCAGCTCCCAGTCTGGGTTGTGAATCGTGGTGATACTCACCCGCCTGCGGCTGCTGATTTCCGACAGGAGAGCTTCGACCCGATCAGATGCGTACCCGGTTACCACGTAGAAGTCATCGACGCCGGCCTGCTGAGCGGTCGCGATGCTGCGCTCGATGAGCGGCAGCCCAGCGATGCGGACGAGCGGCTTGGCGCTGCAAACTTCAGCGAGTCGCCCGCCGTTGCCGGCGGCCAGAATAAGGCACTTCATGCGCATCTCCATTGTTGTTAGTGCGCTACCGCGCGTAGGTTTGAGCGCCGCGCCCAGTTAGAAATGACGGGGACTGGGCGCTCATCTGTAAGCTCGCGTGGCCCTCCGGGTCGCGGGAGCCGCCTCGCGCACACCATCGGACCGCATGGGTTTCGGTCTTTGCCGACCGGACGTAGGTGGCACGTCTTGCCATAAAAATGGAAGGGTGTGCCGCCCGAAGCTTACGGGGTCAGCACGTCGCTTGGCAAGGTGCCGTTTGGGGCTTTTGGCCCGTTTTCACCTCGCCACGCGTGCTGGTAGAGCTTGAGGCCGTCAGCCCGCCGAGGCCCCTCACCCCGGTCGTGGGCGATAGCAGGTCTGGGCGTAGTAGCCCCTTCGCCACAGGCGAATCTCCTTTTCCCGCGGGAAAAAGCCTGCCCTGAGCGCCGTCCTGAGTCTGTCGAAGGGCGGGGCCGAAGGGGGTTGGGGTGAGAAGGCGCTAATGCGTCCTCGCATTTGAACAGTTCTGCGTAGCTAGAGAGGACAGCCCCTCACCCCAGATGATGGGCAATAGCGAGCTTGTCGTAGTAGCCCCTCTCCCGCCGGCGGGAGAGCCTGCCCGCAGGGGGTTGGGGTGAGGGAGCTGGCGCGCCGCGCCCAGCCCGAGTTCCTCCGCCCGCTGCACCTCCGCGATCAGTTCGCGGGGCGTCTTCGGCGCTCCAGCGAGCCTATAGAACCCCAGCTCATTCATGTGTCACTCCTCAGCGCCGAATGTCAGCGATCAGAGTGTACATGACTGTTTGCGGGGAGGGGGAGGCGGTGGGCGCGCGTACTTTCGGCATGTATTATCATGGCCTATGTCTGGCGAAGAAAGTGAGGTGGCCCATGTTCATAGTCCGCAAGGAACCACCAACGTTTCCGGATGTAGCGGCGGAAGTTCTAAGATCTATCGTTGCCGTTGCGGTTGGTACCACAGAGAAGAATGAACCCAACATTGTAGGGACGGGATTTGCCTGCGAAGCGTCCGAATTCTATGTCACATGCTGGCACGTTGCTGAAGTACAGGACAAATTCAAGGCATTGAGCAGCGAAGAGCTTAAGAGCCATGGGCTGGTAGATGCAAAGCTCCGCTTTGGATTCCGCAAGGAAGATGGAACTTACGTCTGGCCCAATGTCGAGGACCAGCCACTATTTCGCGCGGCAGAGAAGGCGCACGATGTGTGCGTATATAGGCTTCTCGGCTTCACCATCCCACACATTGTCCTTCCATCTCAGGATAAATGGGTCTTAGGGAAGGACATTGGAATCGCCGGATTTCCTATGGGGAATGCACTTCAAGGGTCAACAGTCAGGCCCTTCGTTTCAAGAACCGTCCTGGCCGGTGGTCTAGAACTTCAGACCCAGGATGGAGAAGTCCCGCGAGTTGCGATCGCCACGGCGGTTGCCGGTGGTTTCAGTGGGGCACCCATTTTTTCAGCGGTCGACGGAGAAGTGTTAGGAATGGTGGCATCTAAAGTCATGGAAGGAGAAGAGGCAACGGCCTGGCCTGCGGGCATCTCCCTGGGCATTGTGCCGTCAATAATCAAGAAAATTTTCCTTGAGTTAAACAGAGAATCAACTGATGCGATTAGGGCGAGCCTAAAAGCGACCCCGCCAGCCTGAATCGTCACATATGCTTGCTGACCTTCTGACACCCCTGCTCCAGGTCGATGTACTAGTCGATGTACTACAAGACTCAGGCAAGCGTGTCTTCGCCCTCGCTCTCTCTGCCACACTCTGACCCATACAGTAGGACGTGGCTATTGCGCCGCATTCGACAATGTGAGCGCAGAATGCCCCGCATAAGTCGCGACGAGATCAACACCAAAGCCCCGCTTTGTCCAAGCGTTATATTCGCCTGCCATCAAGCCTCGCGATCTTCGCGGTTCAATAGGGGAGGCAGCTCGTTCATCCTTCTCCATCGAATCGCCGCACTCCTTAGTTCTTCTTGCGCCTCTGTGATCCCCGGCAGGAAAGCCACCCACAAGTGGACGAGATCTGGGCCACCATGAAGAGCCCAATCGACCGCGTGCCGCAACCGAAGGTCGGATCCCGGATGGCCTTGTGCGTTGCTCCGGAAGGAAGCCACTAACGATGTTGGAAAAGCCTCTAACCCGCGCACCACGGGTGACTGAGGATCGACCAGCGGCTTCAGCGTGTTCCTGTATTCGCTGTTACGTATGTCGCCCACGGCGTCCCGAATCTCGTTGTGGTAGAGGCATGCAATGGCACCCTGCGGAGGAGTGTCTCCTGAGGTCGTATCCGGAGCGAGCACGTATCGACCCACTCGCATTCCCCAACGACCGGTCTGGCTAACGAAGCGCTTGCGGAGCGTCAACGTGCCCGCAGCTCGTCCTACATACCTCGGTACAAGGTGCCGCTTGTTATCCACAGTGCGGTCGGCACCCCAGAGATAGAGGCCAGGCTCATCTGGCACGGACTCCTGCCCGCCGTCCGCAATCTCGGGGTACGAGAGGTGCTCCTCGACGCTCTGGATCCAGTTGTCGAAGCAGGCGTCAACCGTGCTGTCTACTACTGCTCGTAGGAATCTCTGCGCCCAAGGTTGAACGTCGTTCATGGGGCGAATCCCTTTCCTTTACGGCAATGTGCCACTCGTTTCACTCCGCTCGGAGAGCAGAAGAGAGCCCGACCCATGCAAGTCTAGGCTGTTCTTCCACAGAAGTCTAAGGTTCGAGTAGAACTTCCCCTGCTATGTAGTTGGCCATCTGCTCAGGAGCGGTTCGCACACCCCTAATGCCACCTCCCCCTCCGCGCTTTCGCCGCGATCGGCTAGCCTAGAGGGCCGAAGAAGCTTCGCTTCTTCCAAGGTCGCCGTAGGCGAGCCGACCGCAGGTCACCCGACATAACGCCACGCCAAAGCGACATAACATCTGCCGTTCGGACTCAACTCTAGACATAACGATGCGAAAAGAAGGCGATTCTGCAAAACCAACTTTCGCTGGCCATGCCGCCGGCTTCAGTCGGCGGTTTCGTAGGCCAGCAACCGTATCCGCCAGCAGTTGCCGAGCAACTGCCAAGCTGACCGTAGGTCAGCCGCTACCGCGCTCGCTGATCGACGAACGCGCCGTCGACCAGCTTGTCGAAGTTGGTGAGCGCCAGGTCCTCGGCGGCATCGATGCCGCGAGTAGGGGACTGCTCCCCCAGGTAGCGTCGGGCGTAGAGCGTCGCGATGATCGACTTGCGGTCGTCGCCGTACTCACGCTGCTCCCAGTGGGCCTGTTCGGCGAGCAACGCGCCCGCGTAGACCTCCGACATGAACTGCGCCAGCTCGAACAGGCGCGGCTCCCCGGTCTCGCGGTCGAGCTGCTTCCAGCCGTCGATCGCCGCCTTCAGGTCGTCCAGCCGCTCCGCGACGATGCTGACCGCCGGCTGCTCGCCCGCATGCTGCACGGCCTGCGAAATGCGCTCCAGGAACGGTTCGTCCGCCTCCTCGCGTTCTATCGCCCGGCGCACGTCCAGGCAGAGGATGTTGTCGGCGCCCTCCCAGAGCGTGTTCACCTGCGCGTCGCGCAGGATGCGGGCCACCGGCCAGCTCTCGACGTAGCCGTTGCCGCCGTGGACCTCGATGGCATCGCTCGCCATCGTGATGCCGAGGCGGGAGGCCTTCAGCTTGGCCAGCCCCGTCGTCATGCGCAGGCGGTTGGGCTCGCGGCCGGCCTGGTGCTGCGTCGCCAGCCCGGACGAGTCGAAGACCATCGCCTGCGTCGCTTCGACGTCGACGATCATCTCGGCGAGCTTGCGCTTCATCAGTGGATGATCGATCAACACCTTGCCGAACGCCGGCCGCACGCGAGCGTAGCAGAGCGATTCGGCGAGCGCGCGCCGGGCGCAGCCGAGGCCCATCAGCGCGACGCCCAGGCGGGCCGAGTTCGTCATCTCCATCATTCGCGTGAGGCCCTTGCCGTCCCCGCCGACCTTGCCCGCCGAACCCTCGTCCGGCACGCCCGAGAGGAGGAACGCCTCCGCGTCGATGAACTCGACCTCCGCCGAAGCGACCGTCCTCGTGCCGAGCTTGTCCTTGAGCTGTCTGATGTAGACGCCGTTCGGGGAGCCGTCGCGGCGTTGTCGCATGACCAGGAAGGAGCAGACGCCCTTCACCGTGTCCGGCGCGCCTTCTGGCTTGCCGAGCACGACGAATACCTGGCCGTTCGCGTTCGATGCGAACCACTTGAAGCCGTTCAGCCGCCAGGCGTCGCCGTCCGGTGTTGCCCAGCATTCCATCGCGCCCAAATCGGAACCGCCCGCGCGCTCGGTGAACATCTGGGCCGTCTCGCCCTGCCATTCGCCCGACTCGAACTTGCCGAGCACCAGGTCCTGGATGTCTTTCGGAGCGAAGCGCGTGACCAGCTCGCGGATCATCGCCGTGCCCGTGCCGACGACGCACGACAGTCCGATGTCGGCCTGGCAGAGCAGGTAGGACTGCACCATCCCCGCGGCCTCGGTGCCGACACCGAGCCGTTCCGCCTCCTCCCGCGTGGTCTTGTTCGCCAGCCGATTCGCGAAGTAATCGCGTTTGCTCAGCACGACCGACTCAGGCAGCTCGACGCGGCTGATGTCGTTGCCCCAGCGGTCGTATTTCACCAGGCGAGGCGGGTTCTTGTCGGTCTCCTCGGCCCGCTCCGCGATCGGCCCGCCCATCAGCGCGCCGATGCGGGCCAGATGCGGTTCGGCCCAGTCGTACTCCTCTTGTGTGCTGTAGTAGCGGAGCGTGCGTTGCAGACTGAGGTCGCACTCGAACCAGTTGAGGCCGACGGCCCCCAGGAAACGGTCCGTCTGGTAGCGTTCGGCTTTCTGGTAGGGGGATCTGCCTGGCGTGCTGTTACCAGCGTCGGCTGTGGTCATCGTTCGCCTCCGTAACCGGCTGAGAGCCTGGCTGAAGCATACCAAGAAGGGGCCTAGCTGTACGTGCGGACGTTCGTAGGAGTAATCTCGAGCACCCGAAGCTTAGCGCCGTCCTTCACCCACATGTCGACAGTCTTCCGGTGCTCTTCGTCCGACATGTCCCAGTAGCGGCCGGCGAGGCGTGCTGCCAGTTTGGCTGCGCCGTCCTCGATAACGTCGATCTCGCCGTCGATGGCCACCCAGTACTCCTGCTCGCCGACGTTGTTGACGACGAGCAGCGACGCTCGCGGGTCGCTCTGCAGCCTGCCAATCTTGCGCGACTGGGCGGTCGTGAAGACTCGTGCGTGCGACCCGTCCCACTCGAACCAGACGGGTACTGATATTGGCCAGCCCGAATTATCGAGCGTCGTCAGGATGCCGATCCGCGTCTCGGCGAGGAACGCGTCGCGGACTTCGTCGGGCGTAGTGGGCATCTAGCGCTGTTCCAGAGGACGCTGTACTAGCACTCCCCGCGGTCGACCACCCGCTCGCAGGAGCTGGCCGGCCAGATCTCAACGCTGCCGGCCTGGTAGAACGGCGCCATGAACGCTTTCACCTTGTCCTCAGAGTCAGCTTCCAGCGTCAGGTTGAATGTGTGTTTGCCGTCTAACACGGCGTCGGCGAGTACCTTCACGCCGAACGACTCGGCGTTCGCGGGCGAGAGATGCTTGACGAGCATGGGTCCCATCTCAGGATGGCCGGCCGGGCATGTTT
Organism: Chloroflexota bacterium; assembly: GCA_022562155.1. Classification (GTDB taxonomy): domain Bacteria; phylum Chloroflexota; class Dehalococcoidia; order DSTF01; family RBG-16-68-14; genus SZUA-185. The sequence continues at coordinate 25,779 of JADFPV010000017.1, read as the reverse complement.
CCGCTGGGTGCTTGTGCTGGACGACGAAGAGAGACATGGTTCCTCCTAGCTCCGTGATGAATACAGTCTAGCGCGGTATGGGGTCGCTCGCGGCTACAAGGCGCCGATGCTAGAGCGCTGCGCGTTCTACGCCGGCTTGATGTTCTGATTCAGGCTGAAGAAGTTCGTCGGGTCGTACTTCTTCTTTATCTCGGCGAGCCGCGCCTGATTGATGCCGTAGGCGGCGGGAACGCGGTCTTCCTCATCCTCGGGCATGAAGTTCACATACACGCCGCCCGTCGCGAATGGCGCGGCCGCGTCGAACGCGCTGCGCGCCCAAGCCATAACCGCCGCGTCTTCGCCGGCTGTCTCGCAACGGCCGTGGACGTTCATGATGTAGGTGGCGTCGCGGTGTGAGTAGGCCATTGCGTCTGGCGCGACGCGCGTTGTCGCTCCGCCGAGCGCGGCAATGAAGACCTCACTATGTGGCGAGGGAACCTTGCCGGCGGCCTCGACGACCGCGTCGATTAGCCCGTCGCTGATCTCGGTGAAGTTGTGCGACTTCCAGTAGTTTCGCAAGCCGGGTGTAAGGAGCGGGTCGAAGGCTTGCTGCCAAGCCGTAAACGGCTGTACGCCGACATGCTCGCCGACAGGGTCACCCCACTCACGGATCGGTGCGATAGCCTTCTCCCCCTCCGCTGGGTCGCCCGCGTAACAGAGCGCGAAAAGGATCACGTCCGTGCCGTGGACGTCCTCCGGCAGGAATGGGAGCGGCGGCGCTTGGCGCAGGACGGACCAGACGTTCAGCTCATCCGGCATCGTCTTCGTGAACGCGGCGTATTTCTTGAGAGCGTCTCTGGCCTGCGACTGCGGCATTACGATGAGCCCGCTCAGCAGGTCCGGCCCGACGGCGTGGAGCTGGAATTCGAACTGCGTCACGATGCCAAAATTGCCGCTGCCGCCACGGAGCGCCCAGAAGAGGTCGGCGTTTTCGCTCTCGTTCGCTGTGACCTGTTCTCCGTTTGCAGTGATGACCTCCGCGGAGATCAGGTTATCGACCGTCATGCCGTACTTGCGGCTGAGCCAGCCAAAGCCGCCGCCCAGCGTCAGGCCGGCGATGCCGGTTGTCGAGTTGATGCCCGTCGGCGTCGCCAGTCCGTGGGCTGCTGTGGCGGCGTCGACATCGGCAAGGGTCGCGCCTGGCTCAACGAAGGCCCGCTTGGCGTCGGCGTCTACGCGGACGCCCTTCATCTGCGAAAGGTCGATCATCAGGGCGTCGTCCCAGACCGCCTTGCCGGCGATGTTGTGGCCGGCTCCACGCACGGCGACGAGCAGGCCGTGTTCGCGAGCGAACTTCACGGTCGTGACGATGTCGGCCGTCGTCGCGCATTGGACGATCAGCGCGGGCCGCTTGTCGATCATGGCGTTCCAGATCGCTCGTGTCTCGTCGAACGCGGGATCGTCTTGCTTGATGAGGGTGCCCTTAAGCGCGGAAGCTAGTCCGTTAACTGCAGCGTCGTCCAACGCCGCGCTTCCTCCTGAACTCGTTGCAATTTGTGCGCCAGCCATGTGATGCTCCTCTCAAAGTTCTTCGTCGGTGGGGTGTCGCCGCAGGTACGTTACATCCGCGTGAACGCGGTGTCAATTCCAAATAGTGGTGAAACCGAATCGTGACTGTACTTGATGGTACATCCCGCAACACGAATGGGAGGTAGAATCGCATCAGCATGCGAACCCAGTGGAGATGAGGAACGAACGATGACTGAAGAATCAACTGAGTGGCAGAAGGTGCTGGAGCCGGACGAGTTGCCGGAGGGGCGTGTCAAGACCGCTACCTACGGCCACTTGACGCTTTGCATGACCCACTTCGAAGGCCAGTACGGCGCGCTCGACAACCGTTGTCCCCATCAAGGAGGCCCGCTAGGGGAGGGGTCAATCGAAAACGGCCTGCTTCGCTGTCCTTGGCACGGGTGGGACTACGATCCCATTACGGGAGCAGCGCCAGGCTTCGACGACGAAGGCACATCCTTCCCCGTCGATGTTCGTGAGGATGCCGTTTATGTCGCTCTGCCGGAGGAGCAGGCCCATCAGAGGACCGTCGGCGACCTCATGGTCGAAAAAATGGTCAATTGGGGCGTCAAGCACGTCTTCGGCATGGTGGGCCATTCCAACCTGGGACTGGCCGATGCGGTGCGTGTACAGGAGGAAGCCGGAAACCTCAAGTACTACGGCATCCGGCATGAAGGCGCGGCTTCGTTCGCGTGCTCTGCGTACGGCAAGCTCACCGGCCGCCCCGCTGCCTGCTTGTCGATCGCAGGTCCGGGAGCGACGAACCTGCTTACCGGCTTGTGGGACGCAAACGTCGATCGGTCGCCGGTCCTCGCGCTGACAGGGCAGGTCAATACGCAGGTGCTTGGGCCGGGTGCGTTTCAGGAGATCGATCTGCAGGCCGCGTATGGCAAGGTGGCCCAGTGGACGCAGCCAGTTCTCCACACCAGCAACCACGCGGAACTGATGAACCTCGCCTGCAAGAGCGCGATCTTGAACCGAGGCGGGAAGCAGCGGTGGATGAGGCAATCGCGTTGTTGTCGAAGTCGAAGCGACCCGTCATAATCGTTGGCCACGGCGCGCGCTACACCATGCCGGGCATCATCGAACTCGCGGAGTCACTGAGTTGTCCCGTCATTACGACCTTCAAGGGGAAGGGACAGATCTCCGACAGCCATCCATTGGCAGCGGGCGTCCTGGGCCATAGCGGCACGCCGGTGGCAAGCTGGGTGATGAACGAGTCCGACTGCCTGCTCGTCTTCGGTGCGAGTTTCAGCGACCACACGGGCATCACGCCGAAGATCAAGACGATCCAGGTCGACTTCGATCCGATGATGCTGGGCAAGTTCCATGCCGTCACCGTGCCGGTCTGGGGCGAGATCGGCGTCACTTGTGGGATCTTCTCCGAACGCCTTAACGGCAACAACGTCGCTGAAGACCAGCGTGGGACATGGAGCAGCGCTGGTCGATCTGGCGCACGGAGAAGGCGCGCCGCCGCGCCGACGACCGGGGCTGGGGAGTCAACTCGGCGTCGATCTTCGACGCGCTCACGCGGCAAGTCCACGAGGACGCCATCATCGCCGTCGACGTCGGCAACAATACCTACAGCTTCGGCCGTTACTTCGAGTGCGCGCGCCAGTCGGTGCTGATGTCGGGCTATCTCGGTTCGATCGGCTATGCGCTGCCTGCCGCGATGGGCGCTTGGGCGGCAACTCAGGAGGATGACCCGCGATTCAAGGGCCGTCAGGTCGTCGCGGTATCAGGCGATGGGGGATTAGGCCAGTACCTGGCGGAACTGACGACTGCCGTGAAGTATGAGATGAACATCACCCACATCCTGCTCAACAACGATGAACTAGGGAAGATCAGCAAGGAGCAGCGCTCCGGCCACTGGGAAGTCTGGCAGACTTCCCTGCACAACCCGAACTTCGCGAAGTACGCCGAGCTTTGTGGTGCGCTCGGAATCGAGGTCTCCAAGGCTGATGAGCTAGACGAGGCCATCGCTGACGCCCTCTCGCACGACGGCCCGGCGTTAGTGGAGATACACGCGGATCCGGAGCTGGTCTAGGGCATGAAGCAGTGGCCCAGACGACGAAGAGCACGGCTGAAACAGGTTCGCTCCCGGGTCAATAACCCGGCCCCGCTGAGCTTCCTGTCCGTTAGCCGTGCTCCTCGTTGCCTTTGCAGGAGCCAGCCTAGCTCTCCGGATTGAGGCCCACCATCCCCAAAATTGATCATGCAAACGTGACCTGTTAAAAAAAGGGGGGTCCTCCTACTGCCGACCGCCTCTCCGTGGCACGGGTGACCTAGGCCTGTTTGGCGAGCTGCTGGAACGCTGTGCCCGGCGGCTCTTCCGCCAGCCGCTTCCGGATTTCATCGGCACAGTCCTGAGGGCTCAGCAGGGAAGTGTCGACCTCCAGGTCATAGATGCCGGGCTTGTGGACTTCTTCCTGCCACAGACGTACGGGAGGCGGGTTCGGTTCGTCGAATGTACCAACCACGTAACCGCGCCCCGGGCCTGCTTTGTTGCGGCGTCGCAAATGCAAGCTCGTAGAAGTAGCGAGAGTTGGCGGCCTGCTCTTCGGGCAGCATCCCGCCCTCGCCGGAACAGATGCCCGGTCCCGCCAGTTCGGCGTCCGTAGCGAAGCAACCAAGTCGCTCAGCCTCGCAGAACTGTACTCCGTGGCACGAAGATTCCGCGATCAGTGCCACCCGCGGCTCGGTCTGCCTAGCCGCTGAGGGATGTGGTAGTCTCGCCAGCGATGGCACGAAACGATGTTCTCCGACAGCTTGCTTTATCAGATAGGCGGTTGTCGATGGCAGTCGTGCGGCCTACCACACTTGCGCTTGGACCGCTGCTGGTCCTGGCGCTTCTGTTGTCGGCAGGTTGCGGCTCCGATTCCGGCGACCAGCCGCTGGAACCCACACCGGCGATCTCCTCAGCGAACAGATCGTTCTTCGCGGCGCTGCCGACCGGCTATCGGTTGGAAGTGCTTCTGGATGGTCTCACCACGCCAACATCGCTCGCCGCGACGCCGGACGGGAGACTGCTCATCACAGAGCAAGAGACAGGCAGAGTGCGCGTCGTGCGGGACGGCCGGCTGCTCGATGAACCATGGTTCGAACTGCCCGTGTTTACGGCCTTGGAAGAGGACTTCATTGCTCAAGAGTTAGGGCTCGTCACCATCGCCGTGGACCCGCTCTTCGATGAAAATGGCTTCGTCTACATCTACTACACGGAGCAGGACGACGATGGCAGCCGGCGCACCGTATTCGGACGTCTGCGGGACGTCGACGGGAAAGGAGCGGACCTGACGAAGCTGGTGACGCTCGATCTGGCTCCACCCAAGCGCCATATTGCCGGGGGAATCGCCTTCGATGGGAATGATGCGATCTTGTTAGGGATCGGAGATCATGATCTGCCGGAGCTAGCGCCGCGCCTCGACTCATTGGTCGGCAAGGTGCTACGCATCGACCGCGATGGCGCCGCCCTCCCAGACAATCCGTATGTAGGCCGCGACGACGCCGATCCTCGCGTGTACGCCTCCGGCCTGCGCAACCCGTTCGGCGTAACCGTCGACCATCTGACGGGACGTGCGTACATCACGGAGAATCGACAGACCGCGGGCGACGCTGTTTACGAACTGGTCGCTGGAGCAGACTACGGCTGGCCGGGCGATCCAGTCACCATCCGCGAGGCGCACGTCATCTACGATTTTCCCATGGGTATGGCAGGCATCATCGCCTACGACGGCGATGCTCTCCCAGAGTTCACTGGAGACCTCTTCTACTGCACGTTTCATAACGGCGGCGGCCTCCACTGGTCGGAGTTGGGGCCCGTGGAAGGCTACGAACTTGCGCTACGAGATCGACTTATCGCGCCCGGCTGCAACACAGGCGTGACGGCAGGAGCCGACGGCTTCCTCTACCTCCTGACCTATGACGGCAAGCTCATGCGGATTAGCCGGTAGGGTCTGCCCCGTGAGATGGCGTCTCAAGCGGGCCGACGGGTGGTGGCTGGTAGCATTGGTAGCGCTTGCCCTGGCGCTGCGCCTCATCTGGATCACATACGCCACAGCCGACCCGACTGACGGACGGTTCAATGACTCAGTCTTCTATCACCTTATCGCTGCTTACCTAGCAGAGGGAGGCAGCTACACCAGTCCGTTCACGCTGCTTCCTACGGCGCATTTCGCGCCGGGCTATTCATTCTTTTTAGCCGGGCTGTACTGGATCTTTGGGCCCCATATCACCGTTGCGGAGGTCGCGAACGCTGTTTTGGGGGCAGCAACCGTCGGCGTACTGTACCTGCTGGCGCTGCGGCTGTTCGATAGTAAGACGGCCCGGATAGCAGCTACGCTGCTGGCTGTCTTCCCCGGACAGGTACTGTTCTCGTCCGTCCTGTTTTCGGAGCCGCTGTTCACGTTTGCCTTCATCCTCGCCATCGTATTGATGGTGGCAGCGGGCGATCGCGCTCGCTCAGGGGGTTGGTACTGGCTCTTGGCGTTCGGTGTGGCCGTGGGCGTCGCCGCGCTCATACGAGGCGCTGGACTATCTCTGCTCATCGTCGCCCCAGTGTATTGGGCGCTCTCGTGGCGCGACTGGCGGACGAGCCTCAGCTGGAGCGCTGTCGCCGTCGCGGTCACTGTTCTCGTCCTCCTGCCGTGGACGGTGCGGAACTATCGTACGATGGACTCGTTCCTCCTCATTACCAGCAGTACTGGGCTCAACTTCTGGACGGGCCATCACGAAGGCGCCAACGGAGGGGATGACGTGCCGTTGGACTCGCCTCTGGAAGCATACGGCCCGCGCACAAGAGAGGGTGGGGAGGTGGACATCAACGACGCCGGGTACCGGCTTGGCTGGCGCTTCGCGAGGGAGAACCCGGGCGAAGAGCTGCTCCTTATTGGCAAGCGGTTCCGCGCGCTCTACCTCGATGGCGACCGGATCGCTCTGGACATCAACGACTGGTGGGGTGAGAGACCATCTATCGGTTCCGAAGTCAATCGTGTGCTACGACCGTTTGCCAACGGCTACTACTACGTGGTTCTTCTCATCGCGGCGTTCGCCCTCGTTCGCTGGCGACGCGAGGGCGGCCAAGGGCCGCTGGTACTCCTTCTCGTGATCGCCGTCTTGACCGCGGGGCATATCGTGCTGTTCTTCGGTAGTCCGCGTTACCACTTTCCGATGATCCCGCTGTTCTGTCTCCTTGCGGCCTGGGCACTGGCGGCGCTGCCGGTGCCCAGCCGCTTCGCCGGACCCGCAAGGTAGCACAAGGTAGCAGGGGCTGATGGCACGCACCATGAACGACACAGAGAGGCTCCTGGCATCCTTCGAGACGGGTGTCCTGGTGCGTCCCTCGCCCGATGTGGCGAATGCCGTCGACTTGTCGCGGGCGATCGCGACGCTCGCGGGTGTGGGTGACCTCGATCTTACGCAGGGTGCGGAGCGCATCGTGTCGCAGGTGGGCCAGTCGGATCACTATGTGCTAGCCCTCATCGATGGTTTAGGTGCGGAACTGGTCGAGCACCTAGCTGAGGACTCCTTCCTGCGATCTCAGATGTGTATGACCTTGCAGGCGGTCTTCCCATCTACGACGGTGGCCGCATTGACCTCCCTTGCGACCGGCCTCTGGCCCAGCGCGCACGGCGTCCCAACCTGGTGGACCTACCTGGTCGACTACAACATTTCTGCGACTGTGCTGCCGTTCATCGAACGCTTCAGCAAGCGCCCGCTCGGGAAATGGGGAATCAGGCCCAGCGACGTCTTCACAAGAGCTGCGCTACCCGCTCGATTCCGGTACGAGCCTTGCTCTTTCGTACCCGCAACGATCGCCTCCAGCGTCTATTCGGTCTACGCTTCTGGTGGTACCGAAGTCAGAGGCTACAGGACGCTCTCGGAGGCCGTCGACGTTCTCACGGCTCGCATCGGAGCCGCGAGAGCGCCTACCTACAGCTATCTCTACTACCCTCTCGTCGATGCACTCGCTCACGACTACGGACCAGAAGATAGCTCCGTGCTCGCAGAGGTCGTCAATGTTGATCGGGAGCTGAGTCGACTCGTGGATGGACTAAAGGGCCGGGCGCGCCTCATGGTTACGGCAGATCACGGCCTTGTCACGATCGGCGAGCGTGGCCGACACGTCGTGAGGGCCGACGATGATATCGCCGAATTGCTGGTTGCCCCGCCATCAGGTGAGCCGCGCGTACCGGTATTCCACCTGCAGGACGGCAAGGCTGAAGCGTTTGAGCGACGGTTCCGCGCTCGCTTTGGCGAGTGGTTCGTCTTGCTCATGGCGTCCGAGGTGGAGCGGTTGGAGCTTCTCGGGCCCGGTCCTTATGCCGATGTGACCCGGCAGCGCGTTGGCGACTACCTCGCTCTTCCTCTTGGAGAGGACGTGTTGGTCTACGAACCCCCGAAAGATTGGATGCTCGGCTACCACGCAGGTCTCACGCCGGCTGAGATGTTGGTGCCGTTGATCTTGGCCTGACATAGAAACGCCCTCTCCAGGCCGATTCCATATCTGAAGAGGGCGGTTATTCTGGTGGAGACGGGGGAGGCCCCACCTCGCCCGTAACCACCCTTCATCAGGCCTTCTCGCGGAATGCGTTTGCCGTAGTTTTCAGCGGTTGAGGCTAGACGAGCATCCCACTTTCGGGTTCGTTGGTGGCAGAGCATGTGCTTCCCAAGTATCTCGCGCTTAGCGCTGTGCTTCACGAGTGAGAAGCCAACCGGAACTGGCCCAGCGCGCTTAGCCTTGTAATGAAGTTGAGCGATCGTTTGCTCGTTCACTGTCACGCTAGCGGCCAAGCCCGATTACATCTGTTGCGGTGCTGCGGTCTGTAGTCGTCCCATCACCTAGCTGACCTGCATTGTTGTTTCCCCAACACTTAACCCTTCCAGCATTTGTGATAGCACATGAATGTCCTTGAGTTCTGCCGATTCCACCGGCCGTGATTGCGAAGGCACCTTCAGTGATACCCACAACATCAACAGGTACTGGCGACGTTATCCCAGTTCCGTCTCCCAGGCGTCCGTATGCGCCGCCTCCCCAGCACTTCGCAACTCCGCTCGTAGTGACGAAACAAGTGTGGCGTGACCCGGCCGAAATTTCGCGAACCGCGTCAATCGACCAGGGCACGTCTTCTGCCAGGCTGGTTCGCACTGCCGAGCCTGAGCCTTCGTCGGCCACCATCTTCCAGGCCCCCCAACACACGATGCTGTCTTCCAAGGTCAGCGCACAGGTGTGATCGCTCCCGGCGGTAACAGATTTGATTGACGTGAGGAGAGTTGCCGGTGCCCTTACAATTACATCGCCAGGCTTTGCGCTAGATAGTAGTCCGCCGATTCCCAGTCGATTCTGTGAGGCGTTTCCCCAGCACTCCACGCCGCCCTCGGCCGTTACTACGCATGTGTGCTGGCCTCCTGCGCTAATGGCTCGGACGCTGCCGAGACCTGATACTCTTGTTGGAATGGTTCTGCAGCTCAAGGGACCTGAACTCGTTTCGCATTGTGTCCGTTCGCGGCTTTCGCCATGATCCCCCAGCTGTCCATGAGTGGCCTCGCCCCAGCACCAGACATCATCGCGATCCGTGAGCGCACACGTATGGGTGTCACCTGAAGCGATCGCCACGACGCCATTCGTTAGACCGTTCACATCAAAAGGCGTGTTGCTCCCTTCGGTCGTCCCATCACCAAGTTGAGCGCGGCTGTTGTCACCCCAGCACTTCACTCCACCCATTTCATTAAGTGCACACGTGTGCGCACGTCCAGCGGCTACCGCTAATATGCCGCCGTCGAGGCCGAACAGTTCAACTGGTGTCGTGCTTTGGGTCGTCGTGCCGTCGCCAAGCTGGCCGGAGGTGTTTGACCCCCAGCATTTGACGGAGCCCTGACCAACGACAGCACAGGTGTGTTGCGAGCCCGCGTCGATGGAGGTAGCAGCAGAAGCGCCCCGGTCCGATTCATCCGTCTGACCTGGAGGATCTTTCGGCGCAGTGCCTTCCTGCGGTGTGCTGCCCGGAACTCGGGGGCTATAAGCTACTGTGACGTATCCCTGGCCGTCGCCCAGCGTGCGGTCGACCAGCAGTTCCCCGGTGGCCGCGCCGATGGTGAGTGCGTTTTGGAACGCCGACCAGATAATCGATACCTGCTGGAAACTAGGGTTGTCGAGAGACAGCTGGGCGAGTGCGAAAGCGACACATTCTCTGGCGACTTCGAATAGATCGGCAACTGTTGGCGCAGATCGGCCGCCGGCTGTAAGCGTTTGATACACGCACTCTGCACTCGCGAAGGCATAGTTGGCCTGCGGGTGCAGTAAGGCGATCATCGCGATCGTGATGTCTAGAGCGAGCGTGACATCTGACGGGCGCGTATTGAATCGGATCGTTCCGGCTTCGGCGAATTCGAGCGCGAAGTGAGCTTCGGCGGCGGGAGGGATATACGACGTTCTGTCCGACAGCTTGTCGACGAGATAAGTCCACGCGGCGTCGAAGAGCGAGCCGCCCTCGACCGGCTCCGCCAATTCAGTGCCGACAGGCATCGTCGCAAGTACGCTGTAGGCTCTATTGTTGGCCACCTTCAGAGTCGCCTCGCCCTCCTCCGGGCCCGCCTCAAGGCATGGCAGCAGCGTCTCAGAGAACTCAAAGGTCATGCCGACAGGCGGCGGGCCGCAGTCGGGAATGTCTGCGGATGGTAGCCCACCGGCTGCGAGTATGCTCTCTAGATTGTCGCCGATCTCGTCTATGATCATAGAGAGATCCCAAGTCCAGGGCTGCCACCAAGAAAGATTGTCGGTTTCCACCAACACCGTTCGCGTAGCAGTGTCGACTGTGCCGTAGACCGGCACCCAAGATCCGATCGCCTCGTCAAAATACGCTAGGAAGACGGCTTCCTCGGGATAGTCGTCAGGTATTCCTGCCGCTTCGTACGTCATTTGGACGCTCACCGGTTGCAGCAGTTCCGCCTCGCCGATATCGATGCGCATGGCGTCGCCTGCAACGATGCCAAACTCTAGTGCCTGCCCCGGGCCGTCTCCAGTTGTGAGCGAGACGAAGGTGTCTTCGGAGAGGGCGTTCGGCGGGATAAGGACCGTTACACCATCGAGTGAGAACTCGCCTCCTCCTGTGGCGCGTACCTGCGTGCCTTCTGGCACTCCACCTCCACCTCCACCTCCACCTCCACAGGCTGCTACGAAGAGGCCGACTGCGATCCCTGCAAGTACTGCTGTGCGTAACGTCATGCATGCCTTCTCCTGCTGTGGTGGACGGAGTATGACAGTCAAACGAGAGCGAGAACAAGAAACCTCCGAAGCCGCCAAACGGCCTCAAGACTCCGTGCATACTGGTGGAGACGGGGGAGAATCGAACTCCCCGTCCAGAGAAGGGCCTGCCTGAGGTACTACAGGCATGTCCGGCATTAATTCTCGTACGGCGGGCCGTCGCCGGCACGACTCCACCGCACAGAGCCGATAGTCTTAGGCGGCCAGTATCGGCGTCAAACCGCAGCACTCCGGCTAATCGGCGCCGCACCACTGCCCGTCGGAGGGAGGCCTGTGGGCAACGTCACTACGTTAGTTACGCAGCGAGGGCGAATTCACGTTCGCCTGTTAAAAGGCTGCCGCCAGTTTTACGAGGAAACGGCACCTCGACCTGCACCTCAGGTTCGCGCTTCACTGTCGAAGCCTTTCGTCCCCAGTGCTGCTTGCAGTATACCAGGTCGAATCTAATCCTCGGCTTTAGATTCGATGCGTCCGTCCAGCATATGGACGGCGCGGTCCGCGGCCTCGGCGATGCTGGCATTGTGCGTGACCAGTACCAGTGTCACGCCCTGCTCGCGCTGGATGTTCTTGAGCAACTCGATCACCTGTAGACTGGCTTTCGAGTCCAGGTTGCCCGTCGGTTCGTCAGCGAGGATGATCGGCGGGCCGTTGCTCAGCGCCCGAGCGACCGCGACGCGCTGGCGTTCGCCACCTGAGAGCTGCGTCGGACGCTTCTTCTCTTTGCCCTGGAGCGACACCAGGCCCAGCAGCTCATCGGCGCGCTTCCTGCGCTCCCGAGGCGAGATGCTGATCTCGTACATCGGGACCTGCACGTTCTCGGACGCCGAGAGGTTGGGCAGCAGGTTGTGGAGCTGAAAGACCAACCCGATCGTCCGTGCCCGGTAGCGGCTAAGGTCGCGCTTGCTGGTGATCTCCTCGCCGTTGATGTAGATCTCGCCTGAGTCTGGCTTCTCCAGCGCCGCGATCGCGTGCAGCAGCGTCGACTTGCCGCAGCCGGAGGGGCCCGTAATCGAGACGAACTCACCCTTGTCTATGCTCAGCGTCACGCCGTCCAGCGCGCGCGTAAGGCCCTTGTCGAATGTCTTCACGACATCGCGGACATCGATGACGGGCGCTTGGTCATTCATAACGGATGGCCTGCGCCGGCGAGAGCCGAGCGGCGCGATAGGCGGGATAGATCGCGCCTAGCAGGCCAACGCTCACGCCGACGATCAAGCCGCGAAGGAAGACGTTCAACGTGTACTCGATCTCGATGAACGAGCTGACGGCTGGAAACAGGATGACGAGCTGCGTGAGCCCGATGGCAAGCAGGGAGCCGGCTGCGGCTGCAATCAGGCACAGCAGGAGCGATTCGCCGATCACCATCTGGATGATGCGCCGGGTGCGCCAGCCGAGTGCACGCAGGATGCCGAATTCTCGAGTGCGCTCGAAGACGGCCATCACCATGGTGTTCATGACAGCAATGCCGCCGATGAAGATCGCGATGGCGCTGATCCCCAGCTCCACGGCGTCCAGAATCTGGGTGCCCTGGTCGATGTCGCCCACTTCGTCCAGGGTCGCGGCCGCGGCCAGATTCGGATAGTCGTCCTCGATCCTTGCCTTCAGGCTCTCGATGTCCGTGCCAGGCCGCGTGCGCACGAAGGCGATCGTGACAATGTTGGGCTTTCGCTCGTACTCCTGCACGGCCGCGAGGGGCAGGATCGCTCCGCCATCCAGCATGCTCGCGCCCGTATCGTAGATCCCGACGACGGTGAACTCGAGGTCGCGGATTTCAATCGTGTCGCCCAGATCCGCGCCAACGGATGACGAATTGCCGAGGAGCATTTCGTCGGTAGCGCCCGGAGAGAGGCGAGTGCCTTCCAGTATCTCCACCTCAAAGAAATCCAGCGCCTCTGGCTCGATCCCGAATTGGAGAAAGAACGGGCTGGAGCCGACGCCGAAGATGGCGATCAGCGCCCCAGTCACGTACTCGACCTCTTCGTACGCGCTTACTGCGGCAATCTCATCTTCGGTGACCGTACTCAACGTCAGGTCTGCGCTGCCATCCCGCCCGATGATGAAGTCCGAGCCGCCAGCCTGGATCAGCCCCTCTGTTGCCACTTTTGCGCTGTGCACGAAGATGCCGAGCGCCACGACCGCTGTGATGCCGATGCTGATGCCCAACACGGTGAGGCCGGTGCGGATTTTCTGCCGCATGAGGTTGCTGAGAATGAAGAGAACGAAGGACACAGACGTGCCTTTCAGGTATTTGCGGGCTTTCTGGCAGCGTAGCAGCGGCCACAGCATGGTAGTAGGGCCTAGCGTTAAGTAGGTCGCATATGTCTTTCAACAGGTGTGTTACCATGGCCCGTCAAAGCTGCGATTCCTATGGAGGTCCCCATGTACGATGCCATCGTCGTTGGCGCACGCTGCGCCGGTTCGCCGACAGCCATGCTGCTGGCCCGCAAGGGCTACAACGTGCTGCTGGTCGACAAGTCGTCGTTTCCCAGCGACATCATGTCGACGCACTACATCCACCCGCCGGGCGTAGCGCGCCTGGAACGCTGGGGGCTCCTCGATAGCGTGCTGGAGACCAACGCACCGCTCATCACCAAGATCACCAGCTTTATGGGCGAACCACCCGTCGCCGCGCCGCCGCCGCCACCCGACGCACCGCCGATGAAGGCGCTCTGCCCGCGCCGCACCGTGCTCGACAAGGTGCTCGTCGACGCCGCCGTCGAGGCGGGCGCGGAGCTGCGCGAAGGCTTCTCCGTCAAGGAGCTGACGAGAGACGGCGAACGGGTGACCGGAATCAGGGGCGGCGATGCTACCGAAGAAGCGAAGATCGTCATCGGCGCCGACGGCATGCGGTCGATTGTGGCGAAGGAGGTCGAGGCGCCGGAGTACAACACGATTCCTACGCTCAGCTATGGCTATTACGCCTACTGGAGCAATGTTCCGCTGGAAGGAGCAGAGCTGTATATGCTTTCCGGCAACGGCATCCTCGCCTTCCCCACGAACGACGAGATGTCCTGTGTCGCCGTTGGTGGCCGTATCGACGACTTCCATGAGTTCCGCAAAGACATCGAAGGCAACTACATGAAGATACTGGAGCGGGCTGGAGATTTGGGAGAGCGTGTGAAGGCGGGGAAGCGCGAGACGAAGTTCGTCGGCACCGCCGACCAGCCCAACTTTTTCCGCAAGCCGTACGGCCCCGGCTGGGCGCTCGTCGGAGACGCCGGTTACCATCGCGACTTCGGAACCGGCCTCGGCATCACGGACGCGTTTCGCGACCTGGAGCTGCTCGTCGAAGCCATCGATCTGGCCTTTTCCGGCAAGCGGCCGATCGACGAAGCGATGGCGGACTACGAAGCAAAGCGTAACGAGATCGCGATGCCGCTCTACGAGTTCACGACCAGCCTCGCGAGAATGGAGGAAATGCCGCAGCCTGATCTGTTCGTGAGCTTCGGCGAGGCCCTGCAGGCGATGATGCCGGAAGGAGCGGGAGTATAGTGCAGAGCCGAGAGATAGAGGCGAACGGCTTCACGTTCAAGGCACGGGAGCATGGGGAAGGGGAGCCGCTGCTATTGCTCCACGGCTTCCCGAAGACGTCGCGAATGTGGGAGCCGCTGATGGAGAAGTTAGCGGACGACGGATACCACTGTCTGGCGCCTGATCAGCGCGGCTACAGCCCGGGTGCGCGACCCAAAGAGGTCAGCGCCTATAACTACACAACGCTCGCGTCGGACGCGGCCGGCTTCATGGAGGCGATGGGCTGGGAGCAGGCGCACCTTATTGGACATGACTGGGGTGCTCTTGTCGGCTGGGCGACCGTCGGTATTACACCGGAACGGGTCACGAGCTGGACGTCGCTTTCGATACCACATATCCGTTCGTTCGGCACGGCTATCAGGGAGAACAAGGAGCAGGGCGAGAAGAGCGGTTACATCAACCTCTTCCGGCAGGAGGGCACCGCCGAGACCGCCCTTTCCGCGAACGACTACGCCGCGGTCCGCGGTTTGTTCGCCGAAACGCACACACAGGACGAAATAGACGAGACGATCGCCGTGATCTCGCAAGAAGGCGCGCTGACCGCGGCGCTTAACTACTACCGTGGCAGCGAGGGCATCCGGCCCGACCAGGACGACGGCAGCCAGTGGGGCCCCGTCGCGACGCCGACGCTCTTCATTTGGGGAAACCAGGACATGGCGATCGGCCGTGTCGCGGCGGAGGGAACGGCGCAGTACATGACCGGGCCGTACGAGTTCATCGACTTGGACGCCGGCCATTGGATCATCCAGGAGGCGTTCGACAAGGTCATCGGGCCAATCACGAAGCATCTCAAGCAGTACGGAGGCTAGTTTGGACGTCGCGTCGTTCGCTGAGATCGAAGAGGAGTTCAACGCCCGTGTTTCCCGCATCGTCTGGTGCACGGTCGCGACGGTCGACCGGCAAGGCCGCCCGCGCACGCGCATCCTGCATCCGATCTGGGAAGGCTCGACGGGCTGGATCGCCACGGGCAGGCACTCGCTGAAAGAGAAGCACCTGGCCGCCAACCCTTACCTCTCGGTTAGCTACTGGGATCAGGAGCACCAGCAGGTCTACGTCGATGCCAAGGCTGAGTGGCAGGACGATCAGGTCGAGAAGCTGCGGATATGGAACCTCTATAAAGATACGCCGCCGCCGTACGGCTACGACCCGGCGATCATCTGGCAGGCCGGCCCCGACGATCCGGAGTACGGCCTGCTCAAGCTAACACCGTGGCGCATCGAGTTGTACGCGCTCAAGGACTTGGTCACCGGCGCCGAGCCGAAGATCTGGAGGCCGTGACCATCGACGAAGTCGAGACCCTTTCGGCGCGCGGCCCAACTTCAACGTGCGCGACATCGAAGCGAGCGTGGCGTTTCACCGTGACGTGCTGGGCTTCGAGACCAAAGCGATGATGGGCGACCCACCCAACTTCGCGCTGCTGACGGCCGGTGGCGGCGAGATCGCGCTAAACCTGCACGACGATCCGCAGGTAAACGGCTGTTACATTTACGTGACCGGCGTCGAGGCGCTTCACGACCGCTGCGTCGAGCAAGGCGCGACGGTCACCTATCCGCTAACGCTGGAACCTTGGGGTCTGCTGAACTTCGTTATCGCCGATCCGGACGGCCACAAGATCGCGATAGGGGAGCAGAAGGAAGCTCCGGCCCAAACCTAGTCGGGAAGCACAAGCAGTACCTGGGTTAGACTAACTTCTTCTTGGAGCTGCCCGCCCGGAAACGCTGCCTAGGCCAACCGTCTCCGCGTGTACCACGCCGCGCAACCTAAGGTGACGAGGCTCGCTACCGCGAAGGCCCATGCCAGCACACCGAAGCTGTGGCTGGACGACGCAGGCGACTCCAGCGGCCGCAGCCCAGCGTCCGCGTCCAGCGCAAAGCCACCGACAGGATCTGGTGGCAGCGGTTCCGTAATAGCGAAGATCGAAAATGATGTCGTCTTGCCGCAGATGATGTTGTTGTCGGTATCGACAGACTGCGTAATGTCCTTGAAGGGGGGGTTGAACTTCTGCAGTTTCAAGTTTCCCTGATTCCCCGGCGGCTCTTCGTACTCTATGCACACCGTCGCGGTGCCGGTAAAGCTAGCGCTGGTATTAATGTCGTAGTACACCGGCTGTCCGGTCCCCACAATCCTGAACCCTGTGGGCGGTGGCGGGCCGGCGGTACTTGTGGTCACCGTCGTGTCGCCCGCAGTAGTCACCGTCGGGAATGTGACCGTAACGCCGCTTCCCACTGCCACCTCAACGTCGGTTCCTGTGGGGGTGTTTTGCGCTTCAAACACGTACGCTGCGCCGGCGTTGGCGCCCGCCTCGCTCTCGAGATGCGCGCCCACGATAGCTGTTTGCCCGCTGACCGCTACGCCAATGCCGAAGGTGTCGAGGGCCTGGGCATCGGAGGCGGTGAGCTTTTTCACCTGACCCCAGTTGTTCGGCCCGCCTTGATCGCGCTCAAAGACATAGGCGGCACCGGCCCCGTTCCCTGCGGCGTCCTCGCGGCGCGCGCCGACGATCGCTGTGTCGCCGTCGATCGCCGTCTCATAGCCGAGCGAGTCGTCGAGCTGAGCATCGGAGGCGGTGAGCTTCTTCACCTCTCCCCAGTTGCCCAGACCACCTTCGTCGCGTTCGAAGACGTAGACGGCGCCCGCGCTGCCGAGCGAGCCTACCCTGCCCGGCGAGCCTATCATGATCGTATCGCCGCTAATCGCGACATGGCCGAGTATGGCGTTGGCCTGTGAGTCGGAGGCGATGAGCTTGGTCACCTCGCCCCAGTTGTTCGGCCCGCCCTGGTCGCGCTCGAAGACGTACGCGGCACCGGCACTAGCGCCTCCTTCATCCTCAAAATTTGCGGCTACGACGGCGCTGCCGCCAGCGATCGCAACGGTTCGTCCGAAGTTGTCGCCGGCCTGGGCATCGGAGGCGGTGAGCTTCGTCACCTGACCCCAGTTGTTCGCGCCGCCCTGATCGCGGTGGAAAACGTAGGCTGCGCCGGCACCACCGCCCCCAGCATCCTCCCTAGAAGCGCCCGCGATAACGATATCGCCGCTGATTGCCACATCGTTGCCGAAGTTGTCGAACGCTTCGGGGTCGGAGGCGGTGAGCTTCTTCACCTCGCCCCAGTTATCCACGCCTCCCTGGTCACGCTGGAATATATAGGCTGCCCCTGTCTCGAGATCCCCTTCGAAGGCCGCCCCGACGATGGCGGTGTCACCGCTAACCGCCACAGTGTTGCCAAATCGGTCAAGAGCCTCAGCGTCAGAGGCCGTGAGCTTCTTCACCTCTCCCCAGTTATCCGCGCCACCCTTGTCACTCTGAAATATGTAGGCTGCCCCGGCGCTGTCACCACCTGCATCCTCCGTGAATGCTCCCGCGATGGCGATGTCTCCGCTGACCGCCACACTAAGGCCGAAGCGGTCCTGGGCCTCGGCGTCAGAGGCGAGCAGTTTTTTGACTTCGTTGAAGGATGCTGCCTCGGTAGTGTCCGGCAACGCTAGCGCAGCAAGAAACACGAACCCCAGTGCCAATGAAATACGAAATACGCGGGCCACAATCAAGACCGACATAGCTACTGCTCCCCCTCGTATTGCCAGGAGCCGGCGGGATAACACCTGAGCGTTGTGTGTGGCCGTCGCCATCGACAGCCACCAGTCGCGAGAAGTATGACGTTAGAACCTCAGGTTGTCAACGTGACGATGCTCACGCTGGGGCGGCCAACGCAGCCAGGCGCAGCCTAACCGCAGTTAGGCGCCGTCTAGCGCAGCTAGGCGCCTAGACCACCTTCTCCTTCCAGGCGCCCGCCCGGAAACGCTGCCAGATCAGCCCGCCGCGCACGATGTTCTCGGTCGTGGCGCCGATCCAGGCTCCGGGCGCGCCCATGCCGAAAACGATCACGAGAACGACGGCGACCGGGATGCGCACCAGCCACGCCGTCACGGTGATGACGCCGAGGACGTAACGGACGTCGCCTGCGCCGCGCAGCGCCCCACCAAGCGATGCGTGCAGCCCCATGAACGGGAACGCGATCGCAAAGATGCGCAGGAGCTTCGCGCCGATGTCGATCACCTCCTGGTCGTCGACGAATATGCCGACGAACTGCGGCGCGAAGATCGCCAGCAGGCCGCCCAGCACAACCATGGTGCCGATCGCCCAGATCTGCGTGATGATCGCCGCCCGCTCCGCGATCGCCGGTTGGCGCGCCCCGAGAAAGCGGCTCACAAGTGTCGTCGCGGCGGCGCCGAACGCGAATCCGGGCGCGATCGCCAGCTCCAACGTACGCAGCGCGATGATGTGAGCCGCGATCGCCGCGGTGCCGAGGCCGCTCACGAGGCGTGTGTACACGAGAAACGCGAGCATGAACTGCACTTCCTCGAGGCCGGCGGGCACACCGACGTTAGAGAGGCGCCTGATCTCTGTCCATCCCGTCACGAGCGCGCTCTTCAGCCGATACCGCACAGGCCCGATGCCGCGGACTAAGAAGATAATGGCGAGTCCACCACCGACGGCGCCGCCAACAGCCGTCCCGATACCGGACGCCAGCACCTCTAGCTCGATGCCGATGACGCCGCTGATGAGCAGAAACGCAACGATCGCGTTGACGACGTTGAGGATGATCGCCATCAACATCGGGATCCAGGTGTTGCCGAGTCCGCGCATCGCGCCGCTGGCGGCGTACATTAGGAGCAGCAGCGGGAACGACAGCGACGCCGCTCTGATGTATTCGATGCCAAACGCGCGTACCTCCGGCTCGGCGTCCATCATCGATAGCAGCGGCCCCGCCAGCGTCCAGAGGACGGCGGTGCCAACGGCTCCCCAGAGGAATGCCGCCAAGAGCGACGCCCGCAACGTGCGTTCCAGCGAATCGGTTCGGCCTGCGCCATAGTCGCGCGCGATGACGGCCGTCGTCGCGATGTCCAGCCCGAACGCGCCCGCCAACGGTACCCAGAACAGCAGCGCGCTGATGCCGACCGCCGCTACGCCGTCCGCGCCGACGTAGTGGCCGACGAGGAAGGCATCGACGGCAGAGAGCACCGAGACAGAGAGCCGCTCGACCAGGACGGGACCGGCGAGCTTAAAGACAGTGAACGGGAGCTGTTCGCCGTCCTCGGTGGCCGGCGGCGGCTGTTCTTCTTGGGCCATTGCTCAGATTACCTGCGACGACCGTCGCGGACTATGACAGAGTCAACAGACTCTGTCCCGTGATGTAGGGTTGGATCGGGTTGGGCGAACTGGTTGCCGAGCTAGGATTCGAACCTAGACTAGAGGCTCCAAAGGCCCCTGTGCTACCCTTACACCACTCGGCAGCGCGTTAGAGGGGCGGACGTTCCTGTTTGTTGGTGCCGAAGGCCGGACTCGAACCGGCACGCCCGTTAAGGGCAACGGTGTTTGAGACCGTCGCGTCTACCAGTTTCGCCACTTCGGCCCCAGAAACGCTCTGATCGCGCCCGCGATCCATTCTAGCCGTTCGTTCAGAATTCGGACAACTTCGACACCCGAACACTTCCGAGCAGACTACTGCCTCGCTACAATGCGCTTAGCATGGCCCAACAGCCATCCTCCATCACGTATCGCAACCCGATCGATTCGATTCGCGACCGCCTCGAAGAGCGCGAGCGGCTCCTCTCGCCGTTCGCCGCCAAGAGCTTCGAGAGCCGCGGGCGCGAACGTCCTGAAGAGCCTTCGCTCGCGCGGACCGCGTTCCAGCGCGATCGCGACCGTATCATTCATTGCAAGTCGTTCCGGCGTCTGAAACACAAAACGCAGGTCTTCATCGCGCCAACCGGTGACCACTTCGTCACACGACTGACGCATACGCTCGAGACGGCGCAAATAGCGCGGACGATCGCCCGAGCGCTCAACCTCAACGAAGACCTCACCGAAGCTATGGCGCTCGGGCACGACCTCGGCCACACGCCATTCGGCCACGCCGGTGAGGACGCCCTGGCCGAACTCCTGCCAGAAGGATTTCGCCACAACGAGCAGAGTCTCCGCGTTGTCGAGAAGCTGGAGCGCGGCGGCGAAGGGCTCAATCTCACCTGGGAGGTGCGCGAAGGCATCCTCAAGCACTCCAAGGTGAAAGGCGACATCATGGCGGAAGGCTGGGGTACAGCCAGCACATTGGAGGGCCAGATCGTCAAGCTCGCCGACTCTGTCGCCTACCTCAACCACGACATCCAGGACGCCATCAGGGCCGGCCTGCTCTCGGAGGAGGATCTCCCCGCCATCTCGAAGGAAGTTCTCGGCACCACTCATTCGCAGCGCATCAGCACACTGGTGCTCGACATTGTGGACGCCTCTTGGGCCGCTACCGGCGAGGCGGAACAAACTCCAAGTGAAGCACCGCGAATCTCCATGAGCGCTGGAACGGAGGAGGCGACAAACGAGCTGCGTGACTTCATGTTCGCGAACGTCTATGAATGGGAAGGACAGCTTGCGGAGGCAGCCCGAGCGCGGCGTGTCATACAATTCCTGTTTGAACACTACATGGCGAATCCAGGGGCCATCACGTCCGACTTTACACGGCCTGAAGACCCGCTAGTGCGTCGGACTGCTGACTATATCGCGGGCATGACGGATCTCTTCGCCATGCGGACGGCACAAGAATTGGGCCTTCAAGCCTAGACGAGTGAGCCTTGGACCAGAGCGACAGCCCAGACCAACCAGAACAGCCCTCGCAGCCAACCGTCATCCCAACATCGCGGAAAGCACCGCCGGTTCTCGAGGAGCTGGCCAAACCCAGCAGTGGAGGGGCGCCGCCTGAGCCAACGATCGATTGGCTGGCGCCGTTTGAGAACCGCCTCATCATCGCCGGCATCTCACTGCTGGGAGTCCTAGCGCTCACCGCAATCGTGCTGTTTGTGTTCAGCCGTGGAGACGGTGGCCCGGGGTCCGCCCCTGGAATCAGTGTGATAGGCAGGGACAATGACGAGGAGACCCCTACATTAGAATTCGCGCTAACAGCAGAGGCTCTCGCAACGACCACGCTTCGCAACGGCCCGGACAGAAGCTTCGCGCCGCTCGGCACGGTACCACGAGGGGCGCGCGTGCCTGTCGTAGGGCGTAACGAAGACGACACATGGCTACAGGTCACCTACCCCCCGGGTTCGCCGCTCAGGGGCTGGGTCGATATCGACTTCTTCGAAGTCACCGGAGAGCTGCAAGATGTGGAGATCGCCGGTCCCGGCTCCGGCCCGTCGATCGTGGTGCCAACGAGCATTCCAACGTCCGTCCTCGAAGACCCTACGGACACGCCAGTACCCATCGACGAGCCAACCGATACCCCGTTCGTGACGGAGACGCGGGAACCCACCGAGACTCCGGAGCCGACGGGAACGGAGAGTGCCCCTGACCCGACCGAAACTTCCGAGGTCAAAACCGAGCCGCCGCCGATCACGACCGAGCCGACGGAAACAGAGACTGAAGAAAGCCCATGATGGGCGCCTTGACAAGGCCTGGTACACTGACTCAGAGCCGCCGTCAGTCGATGTACCCCAGCGGCATAACCGCCTGGTTGGCACGCCGCTATAGGGAGCGAGCGATATGAGCGCCATCGACGAAGTCAAGAGCCGCGTGGACATCGTCGACCTGATCGGCGAGTCCGTCAGCCTGCAGAAGGCGGGGCGGAATTTCAAGGCTCTCTGCCCTTTCCATAACGAAAAGACCCCATCGTTCCACGTCTCACCGGAACGCCAGACGTGGCACTGCTTCGGCGCCTGCGGGACCGGCGGCGACATCTTCTCCTTCGTCATGAAGCAGCAGGAGATCGAGTTCGGCGAGGCGCTTCGCCTGCTCGCGGACCGCGGCGGCGTGACGCTGCCCGACCGCCGCGACGCCAGAGCCAGCGAGCGAGATGACCGGCTGCTCCAGGCCAATGAGGGCGCCGCGGCGTTCTTCCACAATGCCCTCGTCCACTCGGACGGAGGTGGCGCCGCCCGCGAGTACCTGAACGAACGCGGCCTCGACGGCGCGACGATCGAAGCCTTCCAGCTAGGCATGAGCCCCGACAGCTGGGACACACTGCGAACGCACCTCGTGGAGCGAGGCTTCACGCCTGATGAACTGCTTGCGGCCGGGCTGCTCGTCGAAAGCGAGCGCGGTGGATACGATCGCTTCCGCGGGCGGCTGATGTTCCCAATCCGTGACCAGCGAGGCCGCGTCGTCGGCTTCGGGGCGCGCGCTATGGCGACGGAGGGCCAGGAGACGACAGACGCGCCCGGCGCCAAGTACATCAACACACCCCAGACCCCCCTCTTCGATAAGAGCGGCATCCTCTACGCCCTCGATTTAGCCAAAGATGCGATCCGGAGAGAGAAGACCGTCATTGTCGTCGAAGGCTACATGGATGTGATAGCGGCGCATCAGCACGGCATCACGAACGTCATCGCGTCCATGGGAACCGCGCTCACGGAACGTCAGATCCGGCAGTTAGAGCGCTTTCGTTCGAAGATCCTGCTCGCGATGGACTCCGACTCGGCCGGCATTGAGGCCACGCTGCGCGCCCTGCAAGAAGCAGGCAGCGCCGGCGCGATCCGGGCGAGTTCGACGAGCGTGCACCCAGCCGAACTCGGCGACGAAGAGTTCTCGGCGAAGGCGGTTGAATGGACGCGGGACGCGCTGAAGCGAGCGTCCGTGAACTTCTTCGTCATCCCGCTCCTGGGTAAGGACCCGGATGAGATGATCAGGGCCGACCGCGAAGCATGGGACGCCGCCGTCGCGTCCGCAAAGCCTTTCACGGACCACATCTTCGATACAGTCGCTGAGCGCAAAGACCTTAGCAAGCCGGACGAGCGATCGGAACTGATGAAGGAACTCTTGCCGGTCGTGCGCCTGATCGAGGAGCCGGTCTTTCGCGCCCACTACGAGCAGCGCCTAGCGCGCCTCGCCCAGGTGGACGAAGACGTGGTGCGCGCCGAACTGCGACGCCCGCCAGCGCGACGAGCCCGGCCAGCAGACCAAGGCCGGTCCGCTCCAGCGTCACCTGCGCGTCGCGAGCCGGCCGAGGAGTTTCTCCTAGCGCTGCTGCTCCGACACCCCGAGCTTCGGCCGCAGGGACAGGAGATCTCGCCCAATGTCTTTCTGCTAAGCGAACACAGGGCGGTCTACAACGCCTGGCTGGAAGCGTCCGAGCTTGAGTCGATCCGGGCTGCCATCACGGAGGATATCGAGCCCCAGCTAGACCGACTCCTCGCTCGAGACCTCCCCACGCTGGAAGGCCCGGAACTGCGAGCTGCCCTTGAAGATTGCGTCCGCCGGATCGAATGGCGTAGACTGTCGGCGGCTAAACGAGCCAGTACAGCAGCCCTCACGGAGCCAACGGTTCAACCCTACATGAGCGCAGCCGTGGAAGAGGCGATAACGCTGCAAGACACCGACATCACCACGCAACATCCCGCGCCTTCGACAGGCGACGCGAAGACGTTGGAGCTAGCCGCCAGCCTGGTGGAAGATCAAGAGATGGGCCGGCGGCTCCACAACGCCGCCGGCATGAATGCTTCCCAGCAACCAGATCCGGCTCCAGAGAGCGAGAGCGCGTGATGGCCAAGACAGACGGCAGACAGACCACGACGAACCGCAAACCTGTTGCACCTGCCGATAAGAGCAAGGAAGGCGAACTCGAGGAGATTTACGCGCAGCTCGCGGATAGCGTGGCCGCCATCAGTTCCACCAAGCTCGCGTCCAAGACGGTGACAGAGGACGAAACGTGGGCGCCAGACAAGAGCACTGCAGACGCGACAAAAGCTGACTCCCAGGAAGCCGTCGACGATCCCGTTCGCATGTACTTGCGCGAGATTGGAAAGGTCTTTCTTCTCTCTGGAGCCGACGAGAAGCGACTCGCACGCCAGATGGAGGAGGGCAACCATGTCGAGGAGATCGAACAATCCTGGGTAGACGGACACGGCGAGCCGCCGAACGGCGCCGATATCCTCTTGACACTCCTAGACCAGCTCCACGAAGAGCGGCGCACGGTCAACGCTGTGACCAAGGCGCTCGGCGTCAGGCGCAGCCCGTTGATACAACTGCTCGTGGATGAGGTGTTTCGCTCGACGATCGATGCTGTGGCGGATGAGAAGCTCGGACAGAGCGTTGCCAAGAGCCTCAGGTGTGAGCAGGACGTCGCCGCACTTGGCATCGTGCGGATTTCAACCATCACACACATCCTTACCCCAGAGCTGATCGCGCCCGTCGTCGAGACGCTCGGAGGCGAAAAGACGCTCCGTCCTCCAGATTGGAACCGCGTTGGCGAAGTCGAGAAGCACAATGTCCAGCTTCTGCTCCACTTCCACCAGCTCCAAGAAGACGGCTTCCGCGCAGAAAAGAAACTTACCGAGGCGAACCTCCGGTTGGTGGTGAGCGTCGCAAAGAAGTACATCGGGCGCGGGATGTCGCTGCTCGATCTAATTCAGGAAGGCAATATCGGCCTTATTCGCGCTGTCGAGAAGTTCGACTACCGCAAGGGGTACAAGTTCAGCACCTATGCCACCTGGTGGATCCGCCAGGCCATTACGCGAGCCATCGCGGATCAGGCGCGAACCATTCGCATCCCGGTTCACATGGTCGAGACGATCAACAAGCTCGTGCGCGTCAGCCGCAAGCTGATCCAGGAGTACGGCCGCGAGCCGACGAGCGAGGAGATCGGCAGGGGCATGGAGATCGCGCCAGAGCGGGTGCGCGAGATCATCAAGGTCTCGCAGGAGCCGGTCTCGCTCGAGACGCCCATCGGCGAAGAAGACGACAGCCACCTGGGCGATTTCCTGGAGGACCCCGAGGCGCTTGCGCCTGCGGATGCCGCCTCACATCAGCTGCTCAAGGAGCAGGTGGTCGATGTCCTGGACAGCCTGAGCCACCGCGAGCGCAAGGTGCTCGGGTTGCGCTTCGGGCTGGAGGACGGCCGGAGCCGGACGCTCGAGGAGGTCGGTCGCGAGTTTCAGGTCACGCGCGAGCGCATCCGCCAGATTGAGGCCAAGGCGCTCCGCAAGCTCCGCCACCCTTCGCGCAGCAAGAAGCTCAAAGACTATCTGGAGTAGCAGAACCCTCGAATGGGGGTAATCGTATCCATTGGGTACTAAATAGCAGGACGCTAGCTGGCACGACGTGCAGGCCTAACTGCACGTTCCTATAGACGGACGGGCCCTAGGAATGAAGCCGCCCTCCCATTAGCTAAGAGGTGATCATGTCTGGGGCAGAGATTGCAGTAACGGCTGGGGGCCTGGTTTCTATTGCTCTCCTGGCCTGGTTCTTTTTCGGTCCGAAGACAGCACGAACGGCGGAGGTAAGAGCTGGGGTCCAGGAGATCAAGATCACCGTCAAGGGCGGATACTCACCGGACATTATTCGCGTAAGGCAGGGGGTTCCACTCCGGCTGGTGTTCGACCGCCAGGAGAATAGCGACTGCAGCGCCAGGGTCGTGTTCCCAGACTTTCAGGCCGGCAAGAGCCTCAAACCGTTCGGCACAACG
>JADFPV010000016.1 GCA_022562155.1 Chloroflexota bacterium | reverse complement strand
CCCTCTGCTGTTCTCATTCGACTGTCTCCTTTCTCGGTGACCTCATCTATATGACTGACGCTCAGTCACGTTGATGCACAAAAAACCTACCGGGTCCTTCGCCTTAGCGCATTCACAAGCAGTGCGGAAACACCTTGCTCAAGCCGGTCCACATCTTCGCCGTGACCAAAGACAAAGGCCTCGAGCATCGCGTGCTGAAGGAGGCCAATTGCCAGCCGAGCAGCCATCTCCGGGTCCATCGCGTCCATAACTTCCATCTCCCCCGCGTCCACCGCATCCGTGAAGAGATCCGTAATAGCTCTCAAGACCGAGGTGTGCTCCGGGGACTCGCTGTGCATCTGCGGGTGTGTTTCGTCATCTCCAATGAACGATAGCCTCAAGACGTCAGCATTCTTTCGAGCCACCTTGAAGCAGGCTGCGATCATCGAGTCGAGCCGGCCCTCAAAGGAAGTGCGCGATTCCACAGCGGTTGCTACTGCCTGAGCCATGGTCTCCATCAGCCCGTTACGCAGGGACACGGCGGCGTCCTTCTTCGACGGGAAGTAGAGATAGAAAGTCCCTTGGGCCACCCCGGCCTCACGGACTATCTCAGAGACACTCGCTCCGTCGTATCCTTTTGCACGAAACACCTTTCGTGCTGCTTTGAGTAGCTGTGCCCTTCGCACTGGCTCGCTTTCGGTCCTTCTAGGTCTGGTCGCAGTCACCGCGTTCTCCCTTCATTAGTAGATGCTGGCCATAGTATGACTGATTATCAGTCATTTGTCAAGGAAAGGCAGCCTACCGTAGCCGAAATCCACCTTGTGCGCCGGTGCTAAGGCATCACCGCCCGAGCAACGTCCGCTGGGAGGAAAGGGTCGAGGGTTCGAGTCTCTCTGCTTGGGAAGCAGCTGCTCTGCCAACCAACGAACCCGAGAGTGCGCCCGTCTAGCCTCAACTGCTGAAAACTACGGCGAACGCAGCTCAGGAGAAGGCCTGATGAGAGGTGGTTAGTGGCGAGCTAGGGTCTAGTCCCAGTCGCCTTCGTAGAACTGGAGCAGCACGCCGCCGGAGTCCTTGGGGTGGAGGTAGACTTCCTTGTACTTCTCCGTAACTCTGCCGCCAAACGGCTTGTAGCCGAACTCCTCCATCGCGTTGGTCGCGACTTCGATGTTCTCGACTTGGAACGTCACGTGGTGAAGAGCCGAACCGCCTTCCTTGAGGAACTTCACCAGGTAGCTGTCGTCGCTGTGGGGCTCTAACAACTCCCACTGGGCGCCGCCGCCAGGGACGTCCAGCACGACGCCGTTGTAGCCGGCCTTGGGGTTGTTGAACCTACCCGCTACCTTCATGCCGAACAGCTCGGTGAGCATCGGCAGGCGGTCCTTTAGATTCGGAACGACCATGCAGACGTGGTCCATGCGCTTGATTCCCAGCAAGATAGCCTCCTCATGGTGCGGATAGACGTCCTTGGATTATAGAGAAGCGGGGAGGACCGCGATAGTCATCGGGTATACACCTAAAGATTTGCTAAGACCCCTTGACAGCATGGAAAATCGTGGTACTCTGTTACCGTAATCACAATCGGTCGTTGAATAGGCGACCACTCCCGCATCATGCGGGACTGCCTAATCCGTCCCGGACCGGGGAACCCACTATTTTGGGGTGAATCTCGCGCCAGCGAGTAGGGCAAAGCCTTTCAGCCCGAACCCGACAGCTAACCCCGGAGGCAGCCGAAGGGCTACAGCTCACATTAGGAGGAACGCCTGATGGTGGACTTTGCCCTACCCCGGAACTGCCCACGGTGTCGAGGCTCGATGATCCCGGAGCGTGACTGGTACGGCCAGTACACTACCTGCCTTTCGTGCGGGTACGTACACGAAGCCGTATCTACGCCCCCGATCGAGCTGCTTGAAGAGGAGCAGAATGGCCACCGGCAGCGCCGGCGCCAGCCCTCTCACGGCAAGATCAAGCTCTAACCGGCACCAATAGTAGCTTACAGCCGGCGAAACGCCTTATTCCCCGCCGAGGCGTTTCGCCGTTTCTTTGTGCAGGCGCGACTAATCCCCCTTCTGCAGCTTCGGAAGCCCTACTTAGACCTTCCAATCACTCCTAAGGGATATAGGGGTTCACCTCCTCAATAAATAAGGGGGTTCCCTTATAGAGATGCTCTCTGCCTTCTCGTACGATGCCTGTGCATCAGAGAAAAACGAGCTGCATCGGCAGCGGAGGAGGAGAGCAGTCATGGAGGACACAACCAGCAGGCGCTGCACTCACCGCTGGGTCCTGGGCGAGCCAACAATGAGCACCGTCTCCGGAGTCTGCCGACACTGTGGCGCGCGGCGAACCTACCCATCCGTGCTTGGGCTGCATCAGAGCACGCCGGACTACGCAGAGCTGGACCGAAAGGCCGTTGTGCGCTCTCTCGAAGCCATCGCGTTGGGCGAGGCGGCGTAGGTATTGGTGACAACGCGTTATCGAGTTGTCAGAAAGAGTACGTTATGGTAGCTTCGCCAAGGAGTAGCACGAGAACCAAAACCGCTGATGAAGGAGCGCTAAGCATGGAGGCCAGCAACGCCGCAAGACCAACATCAAGCCGAGCGAGAGAAGCCGCCGCCCGTCCCGGCTGGACGCGCACCGGCGGTACACGGATTCGTGTGCTCATCGTCGATGACCACGCCATTCTTCGCCAAGCGCTGCGCCACCTCCTGGAGACGCGGAGCGAGATTGAAGTCGTCGGCGACGCCTCGAACGGCCGCGAAGCCGTCACTGAAGCCGAGAAGCTCATGCCCGACGTGGTGCTGATGGACATGATCATGCCAGGCCTCAACGGTTTGGAAGCGACGCGCCAGATTCGCAAGCGGGTACCCAAGAGCCGCGTCCTCATTCTGACCGGCTACATGGAGGACGAGCAGATCATCTCCGCCCTCCGAGCAGGCGCCTCCGGCTACGTCGTGAAGCGCTCGGAAGTGGACGAACTGCTCCTGGGCATTCAGGCTGTCTATCGCGGCAACACGTACTTCAGCTCCGCGATCTCCGGCGGCGATGCGGTCAACCAGTACTTGTGGCAGGCCAAGAATGGAGACGGTAAGGCGGGGTACGACCTGCTCACGAGTCGCGAGCGCGAAGTGCTGCAGTTGATAGCTGAAGGCCTCTCGAACCAGAAGATCGGCGAAGAGCTCTTCATCAGCGTCAAGACGGTTGAGGCGCACAAGGCGCACATCATGAGCAAGCTCCACGCCCGCAACCGCACAGACCTGATCCGGTACGCGCTGCGCAAGGGCCTGGTCGGCTTAGACGCGCCGCCTGACGTGCCGGAATCAGAGCAGCAGGCCGGCTAGATCTCGTCGCCGACTGATACGATTTGTAGCGAGTGATGGTAACTACGATGGATACAAGGCAGCCTACTGAACTCAAGATTCCGGACTCCGACGCCGAATCGCTCAAGAGCGTCTACGGCGACCGAATGGAGCGGCTGCTCCGCCTTCGCCGTGAGCATGAACTGGAGCTGAACAGCCAGGGCATCCGGCTCCTTGACCGGGCGATCTTCGCAGCCTACTGCGCGTGTCGCGAGGCCGGCCTGGAAGACACGGCGAAGAGCATCCTGCTTGAGGCCAACTTGCCTATCGGCCAACTCGAGTTGCCAGACACCGAAAGCCTTCCCAGGACGGGAACCGACGGCTAGGGCCGCGGCCCGCTACGCGCTTCATACCCCATGACAAGTTCAGCAGACAGGCCTCAGCCCCCCGTGCGCCAGAGCGGCGGCAGCGCTAACGAAGCGCTCGATCTCGGAGCGGTTCAGGTCGTCGATATCGTGGCCGATGTCGTCCATGAACTCGACAAGACCGGCCAGCGTATCCAGATGGTGATGGAACGCGCGCCAACCATAGTTGCCGATTCCGGCAAACTCGCGGAAGTAACCAGCAGCCTCCTAAGAGACGCGCTAGAAGCCTCCTCTGAAGACGGCCCAATCGAAGTTGAAGTGGCCGCGCGATGTCTGGCGCCCAACCACGACGTCGGCGGGACGAGCGCGTCGGAGCGTGAGGAGTGCGGCGCATCGGTATCCGTCGCGATCCGAGACCGGAGTCCGGGCTCCGCCAAACGCCAGCGAATCGACAACATGCTCCTCAGCGCGCATCAGATCTTACAACTTCACAAGGGCCGACTCTGGTTCGCCGCTGAGACGGGCCAGGGGAGAGTGGCAGGCTTTTGCTTAAACTCAGAGCGGGCCGCCTGAGATGGCCACTATCCTCGTTGTCGACGACGAGTCCATCATTTGCACGCTGGTGCGCAGGGCTCTAGAGAATTCAGGGTATGGAGTCCTGGAAGCTTCGAACGGCATCCTCGGGCTGAAGCTGGCGCAACTGGAGCAGCCCGACCTCATCCTGTTGGACATTGCCCTTCCCCAGATGAGCGGTTTAGAGGTGAGCCGTCGCCTGCAGGGCAACGCTAAGACAGCTTCGATTCCAGTTTTGTATCTGACCGGTCTGGTCCCCGAAGCTGCGCGGAACACATCGGGAAGCGTCCAAGGCTACATCGCCAAGCCCTTCAGCCCTGCACTGCTGATCGAACGCATTGAAACGGTGCTTAACCAGTCCCGCCCGAGCGCGATGGCGACCGGCTGAGCGACCAAACACCATAGCACCATAGGTACCGCGGCCATCAGCCGCTAGGCCTCCATGCCGGCACGAGTGTGGGTCGCGGAGCTAGAGGAATACGTAGTCGGCGGGATCCGGTTCGCGCGTCTGCTGCCAGTATTCGACGAGGTTGAACGGCCAGTTCTGCGCGACCCTCCCGTGCTCGTTTTTGTACCAGCTGTTAACGTCGGATACGCCCCAGGATCGTTGTAGGTTCGCCGCGTCGATGCGCTCGTTATAGGCATCATGCACCTGTTGCTTGCAATCCATCGCCCTGTGGCCATCTTCCAGCAGCATGCGCAGGCAGCCTAACACGTACTGCACTTCGCACTCGGAGAAGTAGATGATGCTGCCGTTGACAACGATGTTCGTGTTGGGCCCGTAGAGCAGGAAGAAGTTCGGGAAGTTGGGCACGGTCATGCCCAAGTAGGCCCGCGCGTCTCCGTCCCACTGCGCTGTCAGTTCGATGCCGCGACGCCCCGTAACCTTCATCGGCATGAGGAAGTGTGACGCGTGGAAGCCGGTGCCACAGATGATGACGTCCGCGGCGTGCAGGTCACCTTCAACGGTCACCACGCCGTCCGGCGTGATCTCTTTGATCTCTTCGGTGATCAAATGGACGTTCTCGCGTTTGAGCGCAGCGGGCCAGCTCCCGTTGTCTAACAGGAACCGTTTCGCGGTTGGCGGGTACGTTGGCAGCGTCTTCTCCAACAGGTCCGGCCGGTCCGCGTACTGGGCCTGCAGGCTCATGGTCAGCAGCTTCCGTAACTGATCGTTCGCCTCGCTTACCGACCGATCCTGAGGTTGCCAGTCCTCATCAACGATCGCCGCAGGCAGGAGGCCATCCGACGAGGTCCAGAAGAGCCAGAACCGATACCAGTGCATGTAGTTTGGGATGTGGCGAAACAGCCACAACAGCCCAGCAGGCGTTTCATCATGGTAGTTCGCTATAGGGAGGAACCAGGCAGGCGTGCGCTGGAAGAGACTCAGCTCCGCGACCTCCTTGGCGATCTCCGGGACGAACTGGGCAGCGCTCGCGCCGGTTCCGATGACAGCCACACGCTTCCCGGCCAGATCGACGCTGTGGTCCCACTGCGCGGAGTGAAACGACGGGCCTTTGAAGCTATCCAGGCCAGCGATGTCCGGCAGTTTGGGCCGGTTGAGCTGGCCAACCGCGCTGATCACTACCTGCACCTCGATCGATTCTTCGGCTCCGCCCGTAGGCTGCAAGCGAAGCGACCAGGTACACGCTTCCTCGTCGAACGTCGCGGACCGCACTTCGGTGTTGAAGCGGATGTGTTCGCGGATGCCTTGCTCGTCAGCGCAATCACGGAAATAGTCCAGCAGCACGGGCTGCGTGGAGAACGGGTTGGGCCAGTCGATCTTCTGTGCGAACGAGTAGCTATAAAACGCGCTCTGGACGTCCACGCGCGCGCCCGGGTATGAGTTCTCCAGCCACGTGCCACCGACGTCCTCGTTCTTCTCGATGATGACGAACGGGACGCCCGCCTGCTTCAGACGAACACCAGCAAGGATCCCTGACATGCCCGCACCGATGACGGCCACGCGAAAATCGACCCCGTCGTCCGCGTGCCACGTCGGCGCGCGCGGGTCCTGCCCTGCCGGAGCCAACTCTTCCAGTAGTAGCGGGATGTAGTCGTCGGAGGCGGGCGAGGCCGTCATCCAATCGAAGACGCGGCGCACGTCGTCTTCGATCGACCGTTGCTCTTCACTTGCGCCGCCATCGCGAAGTGCCTTTAGCGCATCGAACGCGAGGTCTCGGGCGGCCGCCTGCTGCTCGGGCGTCATACCACCCTGTGGGTCACCTGGTACCGTGGCCGGCGGCCGCAATTCCTCCCGCAGCAGCGAGAAATCGCCTGTCGCCTGCGCAAGCGCGGGCAGCAGTGCTGGAAGGATCGCGTTTTCCAGCGCCCTGCGCATCGTTTCGTCGTCCGCTGTGATCGGCTCAGTCGCTCGCGTTATAGGCAACGCACAGACTCCTAACAAGAGATGCTAGAGGCCACACTATACCCAAATATCTCTAGGAGCCCTAGTTCGATTCGTCTCTCTGATTCGCCGGCAGGATAATAAGACGGCGGAATTCGGAAAGAGCTACCTGGCACCAGGCCGAATCTTCCAGATTCGGCGTCGAACCTAGCCGTTGGCGTCCGCCTAACGCGCTGCCGATACATACAGTAGGCAAAGCGCAACAGTGAGGCTGTTGCGCTGGCGATTTCCGGTGCAGCGAGCGGGACCGTTACAGCGATCCCCTGGACCGAACGCAAGGAGAGGCAAATGCTTGTGCTTACACGAAAAATCGATCAAGGAATCGTGATAGCGGGGAATATCTATATACGCGTGCTTGGCGTAGAGCGCGATCGTGTCAAGATCGGCATCGACGCCCCCAGGGAGATCCCCGTACTTCGCGAGGAGCTACTGGAACGAGACAAAGCGAAAGCCGGCACGAACAGCACAGGCCAAGAGCCCAGTGATTCGCAGCACGCCGCCGCCGTAATCGACACCACGACCGAAAGTTAACCTGCTATCAGCTTGAGGGCCGGCCGCGGGCCGGCCCTGCGAGAAGGGCCACCGCCGCCCTCGATCACAGTGAGAGGCGGCCTTTTCGTATTCGTACGTACAA
The DNA here is from genome assembly GCA_022562155.1 of Chloroflexota bacterium. Taxonomy (GTDB): domain Bacteria; phylum Chloroflexota; class Dehalococcoidia; order DSTF01; family RBG-16-68-14; genus SZUA-185. The sequence goes on along the minus strand of JADFPV010000016.1, from coordinate 34,810 downwards.
GTGCAGGGACCTCGACTGAGCCACCAAAGCTCATCGACTGCCGCGCCGCCCACCAGACGGCCGCAACTCTTGTCCAACGTCCGCCATTGCTGTAGGAGAGGTTGTGACTGCGAACGGCCGCGAGGAAGCCAGCTGTCTCTTGAGCCACGATGTCGTCGCAACGGGGTTCGCCGTCGTCCCGAGCTAACGACAGTTCACGGCCGTCAGCGTCCGTTCCAAAGATCCTCAACGGGGCTGTCAGGTCCAGCTGGTCCATCAGGACAGTGCGTTCAGGAGCGACGGCGGCGAGCTCGTGGGCGGCGCTGCCCTCTGCCAGGCTCACCATGCAGTGCAAGGATGGTCCATCGACGTACTCGACCATGATCGAGGCAGCGCAGGCCTGGGTGGATTCGTCCTGCCGGACCGATACCGCGGAAACGCAACGTGGCCTGGCCCCAAGGAGACTATCGTACAGCGCTAACTCTTCGGTGGCCAGATCATCCAACCTGAGTCCAGATTGGGGTCCCTTTAGACACAGCGAGCGCAAATAGAGCGGCCGCCAGAACGGCTCTCGACCCTCCAGAAGCCTTCGGAGGAACGAATAGCCCCGCTGGTAGCGGAACGGCTCTACGAAGCGCAGGAGGCGCCTCTCACGGCGGCTCAGCTCCTCCAGTGAGCTGGCCTGCCAAGGGGTGAGCTGGAACGAAGCTGCAAAGAGGACGGAGACGCCCGCGCGAAGAGCCTCCCTTGTCTGCCCAAATGGGTCGTGTGTGCCCGGTGCGACAACGAGCGCGTCCGCTGAGCCGACGGTACCCGCTTGAACGCGGGCCGCTCGTGAGAAGGCCTCTGCCCATTCATCAGCTCGCTGGCCTGAACCGAACAACGCGACGCGGAGCTGCGTCTTCTCGCTCATGCGATCAGCCTATCTTGACTAGCCGATCTTGACCTCTGGGGAATGCCCGATATGGGCCTGCGGAGTATCCCGATATTTCGGGGGAGCCTAAGAGCGACAGACCTAAGCGGCTTCGCGCAGCTCGTCGGTCAGTGCGCCGCGTAGGCGGCGGATAGCCCGATGCCTAAGCTGGGAAGCTCGTGACTCCGAGATGCCCAGCGACTGACCAATGCTCTTGAGCGAGTGAGCGCGCATGTAATAGAGCTGCACTATTGTCTTTTCGCGATCGGGCAGCGTATCGACAGCACTGTGAAGCAGCTGCCGCACCATCGTGTCCTGCGCCATAGAGTCGGGGTCGACTCCCCGGTCGTCGTCCGCCATCTCCATGAGCTTCTCTGTATTGCCATTGACGGCTGTCTCGGCCAGACCTTCCAGAGACACGACACGGATACTACTGGTACGCAGCGTGGAGAGGAAGTCCTTCTGTGAAAGGTCCATCTCCTTGGCCAGCTCGGCCCTGGTTGGTGTACGGCCCAGCTTGACGTAGAGTTTTGCGCTCGCCTGATCCAGGTCACTTGAGAACTTCTGAAGCGATCGGGGCAACGGGTGCGCGGCACGCAGAGCATCGAGAATCGCACCGCGAATGCGTGGCAGCGCGTAGGTGGAGAACTTGGCGCCACGGGTCGGGTCGAACGCGTGGTAGGCTTCGATCAGGCCCTGCATTCCGTAGCTGAGCATGTCCTCGTATTGAAGGATTCCGGCACCCGAGGAGCCGACTGTAATGCGGTTCACCGCATGCCGCACAAGTGGCATGTAGTCCTGAACGATTTCTGTGAGATCGTCGCTGATATCGTTTCGCTTGCCGTTCGGGGTTCCGGTTTTCGGCTTCTTGGCGAGTCCCGTCGCTTTCTTGATCGCCCTTGGGATTTTCTTGGCGCTGGATTGCGGCAAGCGTCACCTCTTCTAACACGTAGTCGCCTCCAACGAGAGCCGAAAGCGAGCGGTTTTTGCCTGACGAATCCAGTATCGCGACCGCACCGGGGCCATCCTATCCGAGAAACCCCATGGGTTCAGGCCGATCCGCACTCAAGCAGCACGGGCGGCTCGCCTACGTCACCTGGAGCATGCGACCGTCTGAAAACGACTACGGGAATACCCCAGGTTGCGTTCTGCGAACAGGATGTTGGAGAATGTCAGCCGGGTTCAGCATGGTCACTCGTTGTGAGATCTCACGTCGCTTCAGGAAATGCGGTAGGCCGCGAATCGCGGTCTGCCAATACTGTGGGCGCGACTTCTGCGGGGAACACGGCGAGCTGGTGGAGGATGGCCAGGAGATCTGCAGCGAAGCGACTTGCAGGAAGAAGAAGGACGACCTGGTCCGATACTTCGCGTTCAAGGAGGCGGTGGCCAGCCGCAACGGGGGGCGGCGGTGCGGGGAGGAATCCTGCGCTGCCGAGCCGCAGCATCAGTGTTCGAAGTGCCGAGGCCTATTCTGCCCCAGCCATCTCAAGGAGCGAGACGTTTTGACGCATGACGGGTCCGTCGCCCGTGGCTCCGTCTGCGACCATTGCCACAAGCGGCGGAAGCTCTGGTCCCGGCGTTAGTCTTTGGCGCTGTCCCAGCGTTCTTGGTGCGTAACCTCTTCCACCGGCCGCCGTGTGGTGGGGCCGTACTTACCTATCGGATGGCCGATAGGAATCAGCGCGACGGTCTCCACGTTGCCCGGGATGTCCAGCAGGTCCTTAAGCTCCTGATCGTGCAGTTTGTGGAGGGTCGTAAGGGAAGCGCCAAGCCCAAGCCCACGAGCGGCGAGCAATAGGTTCTGTACCGCCGGAAAGAGCGAGCCATAGAAGCCACCGCCGTGTTCGCTGCCGGCTGGCGGCGCGTTACGGCCGCAAACGAGGATCATCACCGGCACGTCTTTCATGTTGCGTGCTAGGTGGTCGGCGGCGCCATAGACACGCTTTATCTGGTCCGGCAGGTTCTTACCGCCGTCTGTGCCCGCAACGTACGTCTTGTTCCACGCGTCTAGGTACCACTCCGCAATCTTCTCCTTGGTCGAACCATCGCGAATGACGACAAACGCCCACGACTGGGAGTTACCGCCGCTGGGGGCTTTCGTGGCAGCCTCGATCAGTTTGTGGACGAGGTCGTCGGATACCGGGTCCGGCTTCAGCTTACGAATCGCTCGCTGTGAGTAGATCGCTTCGAACAGGCCGATGTCTGCTGCCATGATGCCTCCTCGCTTTTCGACGCCTAGGGGATGAACCGGTCTGGGGTGATCTTCACAAGGACACGCTGTTGCTCTCGCAGGCCGTCCTCAAAGTTGTCCGGCAGCGGCCGGTCGGAGAACCGCTTGAAGACTTTGGCCGTGCCGTCAACGATGTCCTGCTCTTCTATCTCCGCCCGGCCGGACACGGTCACGTACGGCCGGCCCTCGGCCTTCACGATGCACATTGTTACCTGCGGGTTGCGCTTGATGTTGTGGTACTTGGCTCTCGTCTTCGTGATCGAGATCAGAATCTGGCCGTCTTCGTACGCATAGTAGATGGGCGTAAGCTGCGGACTCCCGTCCTTCTTCACGGTCGCGAGAATGCCCAGCGATTGTTCCTTGATCAATGCTTCCTGTTCTGACGTAGGTGGCATCTGGCCACTCCTTAGAGCTTCATCGCGAGCAGTTCGCTCTTCACGGAGCCGCCTTCGCCAACGAGCACACGCACATCGATCAAGCGAACTTTGAGCGGGCGTCCACCACCCCGCTCGACGTACAATTCATCGCCCTTTTCGAACCGATATTCGCTCTCGAAGCGCGACAGCAGTTCTTCTTTCTTTGCCGTGAACGCATCTGAAGCGTATAATTCGGCTTCCACCCGCGCCTCCCTCTTTGCTGAACCGCACCAAATAGTAGCAAGCCGCCTCTAGGCCCGTCGAGGCTAAGGGTCGTTGTGTACAAATGTAGGGCTTCTCCCATAGGCGAGCCCACCCCTGATCATCGATAATCTAGAACGAGCCCCCAGCGGGACGTGTCTGGGATCGCTCCCACAAGGAGGCATAGACATGACAGCCAACAGCGGCAACAGCGATTTGTCCCAACTCAAGACCGAGCTGGACGACGCGTTATCGGCGCTGGATCTCGCGCTCCTAGAAGCAGGCCGCTCCGTTTCGATCGTGCGCCACAGCATGACGCGTGTGTTCGAGCTGGCGGAGCACGCGGGTGAAATGGAAGCCGCGATTGTACGCGCCCGCGAGCAGCTAGCCTTGACGTTCCAGAGGGACAGCGCGGCACCGTCGCTGCGAGCGGTCGCGGCTCCGGAAGAACAGGTCTCCGCCTCTGAGCCAATACAGAAACCGGAGCGCGACGCTATACGGGATGTCGTCGAGAATGTCCGCAACCAACTTCTCCGTGAAGAGCGTGCCGAGCCTGCCACGAACGTGGACCAGGTCTCCGACTCTGAGCCAGTACAGGAACCGAAGCACGACACCAAAGAGTATGTCGTCGAGAATCTTCGCGCCCAACTTCTCCGTGTAGAGCGTGTCGAGCCTGCCACGAACGTGGAGCAGGTCTCCGACTCTGAGCCAGTACAGGGACCGGAGGACGACGCCATGGAGGATGTCGTCGAGAAACCTCGCGCCCAACTTCCCGGTGAAGAGCATGCTGAGCCTGCCACGGATACGACACGGTGCCTACGGCTGAAGGTGAACAAGAAGTCCGGCAGCCTAGACCTGAAGGACGTCGACCGTGCCGTCAACGAGAACTCGGCTGTGATGGACGTCGCGCTGCTTGACTACGATGGCCGCCAGGCGACCCTCAAGGTCTGGATCAACGAACGAGCAGACCCGAACGGAGTGCGGGAAGCGCTCCTCACGAGCCTGCGTGCACACCTGGGCGAAGAAGACACAGAACTAGCTATCGATTTCGAGGAAGACTCCGCGGCCTAGTATCCACCAAGGACAACTGAGGGGCGGCGTTCGCCTACGCGGCGTCCGCCGCGTCTTCTTTTGGAGAAGCGTCTTGTTGCGTGGCCGCGTGCTGGCCTTGCCGTGCCGCAGCCGCGGCCGCAAGCTCTTCTGCCGTCTCCCCGTCTTGCGGCAACGTGGCGGTACCACAGGCAACCTGGATCTTGAGTTCACCAACCACGCTCTCAGGGAGCTGCAACTCCCGCAGGCCGGCCAATAGCCGCGTCTCCGCCACTTTGGCGCCATCCTGATCCGCTTCGATCAGGATGGCGCCAAACCCGTCGCTCGCAAATGCGCCCAGGAAGTCCGTGTCGCGCATGGCATCATCGAGCCTCCCCGCAACCTGACGGAGGACGCGGTCTGAGAGGAACCGGCCGTAGCGCGTGCGGAGTTCATCTAAGTTCAGGATGCGAACCAGCATCATGGAGAGCGACCGTTGATAGCGCTGCGCTCTACGGGACTCCCGCGCTAGCTCTTCAAAGAATCGACGCTCGTCGTAGACCCAGCGAACGGCATCGATTTCGCCGCGTTTTCTCCCTGCTTCGCGGTCGTTTAGGTTCGCGATCGCTACGGCGACGTGGGCCGCCAACAGCTCCGCGGCCGCCGTTTGTTTCGACTGCCCAGGGCCGACGAGCAGTAGGAGCAGCCCGAACTGTTCGCCGTCCCACTGCAGGGGCGCAGCTATCACGGATGTCACCCCCAGCTCGGTCTCGGCGGCCTGCGCTTGGTCGTCGTCGACGCTCTGCGGCAGGGCGTCGCTAAGGCCCGAGATCGCCACGGTCCGACCGTGCTCGAGCGCTTCCGCCAACTGCGGTTTCAGGCTGGGGTCCACTTTACCGGCCGCGACGTCCGTTCCCAGTGTCTGGCTGAGACGAGCCAAGACGCTCTTCTGCGGCCCGGAGGCGGGCTTGACAGCAGACAACCGGCCTGAGGCGTCTGAGACGTAGAGTAACGTGTAGAGGACGCCTAGGCCGCGCTGTGCCGCGCTCGCTGTCGCATCCGCAAGCCAGCTTAGGCTGGGAGCGCTGTGGATGCCTAATAGCGGCTCGACCAGCGGTGAGCCATCCGAGTCGGCTGCGAATTCGGGTTGGCTGTTCATGTACCTTAGCTACTAGCCTCTTTGCTGCTTCTGTTGCCGTTCCAGGAGAAGGATCAGGTTTGCAAGCGACGTTGCCATCTGGCCAACCGTAGTATCGAGCCGGGTAACGGTGGCGTCCAGCTCGACGACTTCGAGTGATGCGTCGCCGCTTTCCAGAGCGACCGTGTCGAGCAGCCCGCGAGCCATCTCTTGGAGCTGTCGCTGTTCCTGAAGCATCGATTCAATCCGAAGCTGGACCTCCGCGAGTTGACGGCCGTCTGCGACTGGAGCGGACGGCGTTTCTAGCCGACGGGCCATCTCCTCCATCGTGACGGAGGCCCTGATAGCCGCTTGCTGCACTTCGTCCGCACGCTGGAAAAGACGCCAGGCGCCGACGATGCCCAGCACAGCCAAGATCAGCGCAGCAGCCAAGCCGATACAGACACCGGCGATGGCCGCGGCGAACTCAAACGTCTCTGGGCCAGTCACCTGTCAGCGCTCCCCCGCGATTGCTTGCCTGGGCTCCTTCCGCTGGGTACCCCGCTCCCTGGGTTAGTTTCACTCCTCGACTTCATAATCGGACGTACTGGGCCAGATATGAGCCTTACAGGAACTCATCTAGGTACGCATTCACCTGATCCGGCTGCTCCTGCTGCGTCCAGTGGCCACAATCGAGGAAGCGCACGTTCACATTCGGCACCCACTGTTCCAATCCTTCCGCAAGCTCCCTGCCCAGCGCCCGGTCATGCTCTCCCCAGAGAACGAGCGTGGGCGCCTGAACTTGGCCAAACTGCCGCGTCTGACTTCTCGTCCGGAAGACGGCGCGATAGTACCCCAAAGCCGCCGTCAGCGCTCCTGGGCGCGACATCGCATCGCGGTAGCGTTCGAGATCCTGATCTGAGAACGCGTCTTGGTCCTTCGAGCTCGTACGCATGGCGCGGGCCAGCGCCCAGCAGCGGTTCGCACCAAGCAGTAGTTCCGGAAGGCGCGGGATCTGGAAGAATAGTACATACCAGCTGCGAAGGATCTGACCGAACCCCGACGTGAGCGAGCGTTGGAACCGCTGTGGATGTGGCGCATTCATGATCACCAGCTTGTTCGTGGCATCTGGAAAGCGCGCTGCGAAGGCCCACGCGATCACCCCGCCCCAGTCGTGTCCGATGATGACGGCCTGGTCCTCCCCCAAGGCGTGAACGAGAGCCAATACGTCCGCTGTGAGCGTCTGGATATCGTAGCCGGCCTGCGGTTTTTCGGAGAGGTTGTAGCCTCGCATATCGGGAGCAACGACACGGAACCGCGTGGAGAGCACGGGTATCTGATGTCGCCACGAGTACCAGAACTCAGGAAAGCCATGCAAGAGAACAACCAGCGGACCTTCGCCCGCCTCGACCCAATGGAGGCGGATGCCGTTGATGATGGCTTCTTCATGCTTCCAGCTACCATGTACATCGCTCGTCATGGGCCCTCCGTCGGTTCGTTCCTGCTGCCGTCTGATTCTACATCGTGAGGTCTGATAGGATAGACGCGCGATGGGGTTTCGAAGGTTTGTGGCTACGTTGGGCCTCCTGGCCTTGCCTCCGATTGGCATCAGCCTTGCGTTCGAGACGCTCATCCGGCGCAACCTCTTCCGTACCGGACCCTACCAGCCGGGCGTGCCCGAAACAATCGGCGTCCCGTACGAGCACAGCGAGATCTGGACAGCCGACGGTCACGAGCTTGAAGGCTGGCTCTTCGAAGGCGGCGACAGTCCGCACACGATCCTCTTCATGCACGGTACCAACTACAACGCGAGTGACATGTGGGCCACAGAGGAGCGCGCCCAACGGTTCGGCGGCTTCCTGAAGGGACTGGGGTGCCGGTTCTTCGTCTTCGACTATCGAGGCTATGGAAGAAACGCCGGCGCGGCCACGGAACAGGGCACGTACCTGGACGCGAGCGCGGCCCTCGCGCACCTACACAACCGGTCGGACATCGACCCAATGAAGATCGTCTTCTATGGTTTTTCCATGGGCACGGGCGTGGCAGTGGAGCTTGCCTTGCGGGAGCAGTCCGCAGGGCTGATTCTGAGGGCACCGTTCACCTCCGTGAAGGACATGATCATCGACCGGCTTCCTATGCTCCGGGGGCCCCTCTCCGTGATGCCCTGGCTGCCGGTCACGCGCTTCGACTCGGCACGCAAGATCAGCCATGTGCCCGGGCCCCTACTCGTGATGCACGGCGACGCGGACGAGACGGTGCCCTACTGGATGGGCCAGCGCGTCTACGACCTGGGCCCCGACCCGAAAACCTTCGTGACGTTCCCGAACGCGCAGCACCAGGACTTTCCGCTGGAGATCATGGTGCCAGCCGTGCGCGATTTCGTCGACAGCCTGGCGCCCACACCCGCCAGCCGATAAACAAGGGCCCCCCGCCTATGGCGGGGGGCCCTCTTCCCCTCGAGTTTGAGGTGGGTTCTTACCTTCGGTGGACGCCTACTCGGGCTGCTCGATAGCGCAGCAGGGCGATGCCTCCAGCCATGGCCAGACCGAGACCGGCGAACGCAGCCATGAGCCAGCGGGCAATCTGACCAGCCGTCGCCTCGCCGCCCACGCCGACACCAGTCGACGGGAACGTGCCAGGGTCTCCGCGAGGAGGCAGGTCTTCGCAGGCGACTCCGTCATTGTCCGGGTCCAGGTTGTGAGGGTCGCTCGGATCGGCGTCCAGGATCGCCTGGCCAATGTCCCGGAACAGGAAGTCCGAGCAATCGAACACATCGTCTTCGCCATCATCACCGCCGTTGGTGCTCGGCGTGGTGCACGAAATGACGCCGTTCTGCGTGGCGGCCACTACGGGCTGCGGGTCGCCGATCGTCCCGTCGACCAGGAGGGGCACGTTCATGGTGAGCGTGCTGCTGCCGACGGCGTTGCAGCGGAACACAGCCGAACCCAACGAGTTGTCACCGATGATGCCGGACGCCGTGGCGCCCGTGATGCGCAGGATGTTCGACTCGAAGGCGGGGTTGCATACGCCGCCGTGCTCCCCAACACAGGCCACAACTGAAACCACAACCGGGTCATACGTGATGTCGATGGTCCAGGCCCCCAGGCCCGGATCTGGAATGTTGAGGGCGTTCACGCTGACGGAGCCCTCCGCCCCGACGCTCAGCGAGGCCGATCCGATACTGATCAGCTCCTCCTGAGCAGAAGCGCTGGTGACGATGCCCAGGGCGATCGCGAGGGCCAAAGCGGCCGCAGCAACGACGCGGATTGGGAGACCGTTCCGTCCGTTCATCTGATACCAACCTTTCTGGGCGCCACGTTGGGCGCGCCTGGTGCTCATGTCAGTATCGTACGGCGAACGAGGGGGGGCCTCCATTAGGGAATGCCCTTACGGAAGGGTGGGGAACTCCCCTAATTTAGGCGCCTTGAAGGAATGGAGGAACGGAAGGGGCCCTACTTAAGGGCCTTCGGAGGTATGGAGGAGCCGAGGAAATGAGGGAGCCCCCTAGTGGGGGCTCCCTCAGGTCTTCTGCTTGAAGGCGTTCTTGCTAGAACGTCGCCTACTGGCGCAGGCGAACCACGCCGTAGCTGGCAGCCAGGCCTAGCACACCGATCACCGCGAACAGCGCGATGAACCAGCTCAGGCTACTGCTTCCACCATCGGAAACGAAGCTTGTGCCGGTTGGTGGCAGGTCCGTTGGGCCGGCTACTTCAGCACCACAGGTGAAGGTGCCGTTAGAGGTCGACGGGTCCAGGTCCTGCGGGTTGCCAATCGTGGCGTCCGCGAAGACCGACAGCGAGATCGTTAGGTCACTTTCGCCCTCGCCGTCACACTCGAAGGTGATGCTGCCCAGACTGGTGTCGTCATCCAGGCCGCCGGCGCTGGCGCCCGTGATGCGCACCTCGTTGTCCGAGAAGTTCTCGTTGCAAACGCCACCCTGCTCAGCGCCGCAGTCGACCGCTGTCAGCAGGTCGCTGTCGTAGCTGATGTCGATCGTCCAGGCGCCAAGCCCGGGGTCACCAACGTTGGTGACGTCTATCGTGACGTCGCCGCTCTCACCGTCTTCTGCCGAGCCGTCCGAGACGCTCACGCCGCCATCCTGCGCAAATGCCGTCCCTGCCAGGATGAGCACCGCGATTGCTGCCGCGATGACAGCCAGTATTCCTACGTTTCTTTTCATATTGCTACGATCCTCCGTTCGCTGCTAGCTCCACCTGTTTCCTATACAGGCAGACTCTGGATTAGGCCTGCCACGAACTGCAGTATCAGCGTGGCATCCCTACTATCAACCTCACCATCCTGGCTCACGTCGGCGTTCAACGGGTTGGCGAGGGTTATGAAGCCCGCCTCCGCCTGCAGGATAAGCTGGGCATCGATAGCGTTAACTCTCCCGTTCTTGTTCACGTCGCCGATGGTGCTCGGAGGCGTTACCGGGATTGTAGGCGTGTTCGTCGGCATATCCGCCGTCGGTACCGCCGTGTCCGTCGCCGTGGCCGTCGCCGTCGCCGTCAGCGTAACGGTCGGCGTCGGCGTGATCGTCGGCGTCGGCGTGATCGTCGGCGTCGGTGTGATCGTCGGCGTCAGCGTGACCGTCGACGTAGCTGTGCCGACCGGCGTGTTCGTAATGACCGGCGTGTTCGTATCCACCGGCGTGTTGGTCGCCGTCGGCGTCGCCGTGGCCAGGCCCAGCGGCAGACAGGTGCTGGTGCCGTTCCCCACGGTCGCCGGGGCGCCCGCAACCGAAACCTCCGAGGAGTTGGCGGTGGGGTCGGTGGCGATGGCCACTACCACGTCACCCGCGGCCAGGCCGCAGACGGTGACGCTGCCGGTGACAATGACGCCGTCGTTGAAGAAGACGGCAGTGCCTAGGTAGGTCTTGGGCTCGCCCTGTGTGTCGGCCTTGTAGAGGTCCGCCACGGTGCCGCTGGGGTGCGTGGGCTGGTCGCCGGTGACCGCCACGGTGTGGGTGGCAGGAGAGCCCGCGTTGAAGCTGATGGCGGCGACGACTGGCGGAAGGATGTCCCCGTTGGACCCGACAGCAACTAGGCTAATGGGCAGGCCGATGTTGAGGAACATGCTGTTGAGGCGGATGCTGTTGAAGTCAGAGCCCGCGTCGACGACGCGCACGCCGTCGCCGCCGTTGTAGGCGATGATGTTGCCCTGACTACTGCCGGTGATGCCGGGGCTGCCGGCGGCCGAGCCGCCGATCACGTTGGTGAGGGAAGTAGTGTCTATACGGACCCCCATAGCAGTGTTGCCCAGAGGCGTGCTGCCATCGGCGCCGATACCGATGTTGTTGTTCTGGACGGTGGTGCTGCCGGTGCCGTCCAGCCTGATACCATCAGTGCCGTTCCCGCTAATGACGTTCTTGCGGATGATGTTGGCCGTTGTGCTGGTATCCCAGACGCCCTGAGTTGTGTTACCCAGCGCGACATTGCCGGTGACGTTGGTGCCGATGTAATTGCCCTCGATCACGTTGCCGCTTGACGCGTTGATGAGGGAGATCCCCACAGCGTTGCCGGAGATGAGGTTGCGGTCGGCGACGGTGGTGCCGCCGATAGTGTTGCCGCTGGCCCCATCCAGCTCGACGCCGTCGCCGCCGTTGCCCAGGGCGACGAGGCCTGTAGCGTTGGTACCGATCTTGTTGCCGGTGATTGTGCCGCCGCTGCTATGGAGGTGGATGCCGTCGAAGGTGTTGCCGGAGATGAGGTTGTTGACGATATTGTTGTTGCTGCTGCTGTCGTCGAAGACGCCGTTACTCAGGTTGCCCCGGTCGGCGGCGCCGGTGTCATCGGTGCCGATGTAGTTGTTCTCGACGACGTTGGCGCTGGTGCCGGGGCCCGTGATGCGCACGCCGTCGACGGTGTTGCAGGAGATGACGTTCCGGTCGGCGGTGGTGCTGGTGCCGATCAGGTTGTCGTCCGCACTGGCCGCTATTTGCACGCCGTCGGCGTTCGAGTTGGCGGCGACACAGGCGGCGGCGCCGGTGGTGTCCGTGCCGATATAGTTACCCAGCACCTTGTTGCCGTCGGCCGCATCGCCGGTGATCAGGATGCCGGCGGTGCCACAGTCGATGATGTTGAGGTCACGGATGGTGTTGCTGGCGCCTGTAACTGTGAACCCTATGACAACGGCATCACAGTCTACGGTGATCTTCGGGTCGGAGCCGGTGGTCGTGCCGTCGATGGTCGTGTTGTCCACGAATGTGTTGTTGGTGCCGCAGTTGGTGGCGGCAATGCAGGGCCCAAGGACCAGCGAGCCAACGCCGGTACCAGAGCCCAACAGGATGGGGCCGGAGAGGGTAGAGTCGAAGCCGATCGTGTCGGCGGTGTCGCCGTTGCTGCTGGCTACGTAGAGAGCCGCCCGCAGCGTGCAGACGCCCGTGGGGGCTGCCGCCGTACCGCCAATGCCGCAGCCCGTGCTGGCCAACTCTGCGCCGTCCCTGGCGCCGTTGAAGTTGGCGTCGGCGATATGCGCATCGTCATCCCGGCTATCCACTTCGATGGCCACGGCCTGGGCCGTGGGCACGGTGTCGCGGGTGCCGATTAGGAGCATGGCGCCCAGGGCCAGGACAACCGCCGTCATGAGGGCCAACCGTGGCATGAGAGAACGGGTCTTCAGTAAGATTCGACTTCCTGTCATCTGCACCATGTTCCTCCTCCGTGAGTCTTGTTCTGACGAGAGTGCACGCCCAGCGCCAAGGCTAACCCTCGCTTGGGTGCGCAACACATTGCGCCATTCTGGCCATAGAGGCATCTTAGTGTCAACCTCAACGGCCTAAATGCTGTATCACCTAGACAGTTTGCGGTCGCTGGACGTTACAGTCAAGCGATTCTGGTAAGGGTTTACCCTAATGTTTCTGAGCTTGCGGGCGCATCTGAGCGCCAGTTGGCGTCAGGACGATGCTGATGAGCGCTAGTTGCCCTGGCGCGCCGCCCCTGCCGCAGCGCTTCGATAAAGGCCCCGGCTGGGGACAATGCGAGAGTCCCCCGCCTGTGGCGGGGGACTCCCGATAGTTCCGTTAGCTATGAACGATGCTTACCGCGTGCGCCACCTGAGCGCACCCACGGCCAGGGCGGCCACGCCAAGGTAGGCGAGCACTGCCAGCAGCCAGCCGTTGGTGCTGCCGTCCGTGGTGAAGCCGGTGCCCGTGGCCGGGCCACCGCTCACGCAGGTAAACGTGCCGTCTGAGATGGTGACGTCGATCTCGACTGGGCCGCCGACTGTCGCGTCGGCAAACGTAACCGGGTCGACCGTCAGGTCGCTTGAACCCCCATCGTCATTGCACTCGAACTCGATCGTGCCGAGCGTGGAGTCGCCCTCCAGGCCGCCCGCGGTCGCGCCCGAGATGCGGACGGTATCGTCGCCGAAGTTCGGGTTGCAGACGCCACCCTCGTCGGCCGTGCAGCCTACGGCGGTAATGACGCTGTCGTCGTAGGTGATGTCAATCGACCAGGCGCCGAGGCCCGGGCTGCCGATGTCCGTGGCGGTCAGCGTCACTTCGTCCGAGTCACCCGGTGAGGCTCCGCCGGAGGAGATATTGATGCCGTGGGCGGCCGCGAAAACCGTTCCGCCAACGAGCAAGCCACCGAGCACGATCGTGGCGATTGCTGCCACGCCCACCAGGCCCAACCTGAGACCTAAGATTCGGTTCATCCGTGCCAACCTTTCCTTCTGCATGCGTTGCTTGCTCTGGTTGCGCTCCGCGCAGTCAACCCGCTTCTGGCGAGCGGCCCGTCCTCGACGGGCCTAGTTAGTCCGAGGGGCTGACGTTTCCGTCAGCCCCTCGGTTTACTTGCGTTCGTTAGCTCTTCGGCGGGCAGGTCAGGTCGTCCACGGGGAAGAGTCCGGCCGTGGCCTGTAGAATCAGCGCTGCGTCAACGCTGCTGATTTCGCCGTCGTCGTTGACGTCCGCGTTGGCCATATTAGCCAGCGTGGAGATCAGCTCCACCTTGAACTGGAGGATAAGAGACGCGTCCACGCTGTCCACGTCGCCATCCATGTTCACGTCGCCACAGAGTTGCGCCACGGTTGGCACAGGCGTGTCCGTCGGCATATCCGTCGCGGTGGGCACTGGCGTGTCCGTCGGGACGGCCGTATCCTCCGGCGTTGGCGTTATTGTCGGCGTCTCGGTTATCGTCGGCGTTTCCGTCGGCGGCGGCCCGCCGGCTTGCACCGCCTGCTCAGTAACAGAGAACTCGGAGGTGCTGTTGATGGCGAGAATATCAGTAGTGGAGGACGCGGTCGTCGTAGAGGTTCCCACTACCGTCACCTTGGCCGTGTTGCCGATGCAGATCGTGAAGTCGCCCGCTAGGTTGGTGACGCCCGTGCCCGCATACTCGTAGGTGGTGACGTTGCCGTCCGTGGACTTGGTGTAGATCCTCACCTGGTCAAACGGTCCGGCGCTGCCGCGGGCGCAGCCGTCCGTGGGCGAGCTGGCCGGGAAGACCGGGTAGTTGTGGCACAGGTTGGCGCCCAGTGGTGTCGCTAGTAAGCACGTCGGGTCGTTCAGCGCGTCCGGGTCGCCGTCACCGGCGTCGTTCAGGGTGACGCCGTTGTCATCCAGGTCGATGGGCAGGTCGCCGGTGCCCTGGTTGACCATCCGGAAGATGCGACTGGCTATCAGGTTGCCAGAGTTTGCGCCTGCTGCCACTGGCTCGATGTCGATGGCATCCTCACCCACGGGCGAGGTGATGTCGTTGCCCTGGATGATGTTGCCGGCGCCATTGGTGATCTGGACGGAGGCGTCTGGCGCGGTCGCACCGCAGTTGGCCATGACGTTGTTACGGACCGTGTTCGAGCCCGCAGCCACGCCCGCGGCCCCGATCTCGACGCAGAACCCGTTGATGTCATCAGAGGTAGCGGGGTCCGTACCAAGACCGATAGTGTTGCCCTCATGGTCTTCGCCGACATCGGCTTTCGGTCCACCGATGACGTTACTGTCTCCTCGGGCGACAAGAATGCCGACGAGGTTGCAGTTGCCAATGACATTGTTGCGGACCTGGTTTGATTCACTCCCTGTCAAGGGTGCTGTGCCAATGAGGTCAATGCAGTTGTTGTTGATGAAGGCGCCCTCTTCGCCGTCCATGCCGAAGCCCACGTAGTTTCCGTTGACGTCGGAGTTGTCGCAATCTAATAGACTAATGCCTTGAGCATTGGTGTTGCCGACCACGTTACGGCCTTCTTCTGTACCGTCGCCGATGATGTTGCGGTCGGCGGTGCCGGGGGCGGCAAGGCCGAAACAGTCTATCCCTATGCCGTTGAACCCGCCGGCGGTGCCGGCGCAATCGCTGTCGAAGCCGACGCAGTTGCCCAGGACCAGGTTGTCGTCGGAGTGGATCGAGATGCCCGGGCCGACAGAGTTGCTAACGGCTGGCACGACGCCGCCGCCGGCGACGGTGTTGTTCATGATGGTGGTGTCGTCGATATCGGTGTGGATGCCGACGCCCACGTTAGCGAAGGGGTCCGAGGCGTTGCCGTTGGCGTCCAGGCCGACCCAGTTGTACTGGACCGTCACATCGGGCGTCCCGACGGCGAGAAAGATGCCGTCGAGGGCGTTGTTGGAAACCAGGTTAGGCGATCCGTCCATCCCGATGGTGATGTCGGCGCCGGTGCCGCCGCTGACGTGGATGCCGTGACCGGCGTTGCGGTTGGCGGCGCCAGCGGTCTGGCCGTCCGACGCCGTGCCGATGCGGTTACCGATGATGAAGTGGCCGCCCTGGCTGCCACCGCGGACATCGATGCCGTCGCCGCCGACGCTGCCGCTGAAGGTGTTACCCTGGCCGTTGGGAGCGGCGCCTTCGGCCGGGTCACCGCCGATGGTGTGGCTGGCCCCGCCGAGGATGACCAGGGCATCGTTCGGAGCGCCAGTGATGCTGAGGCCGCGGATGACGCTGCCGCTGCTGCCGACGCCCAGAGTCAGCCCGTCTGCGACGGCAAGCGCAGCGTTGATGGTGAAGCCGTCGGGGTTGGCCGAGGCGTCAATGGTCAGCCGCTCTACGATGGGGGGCAAGTCGCCGGCCGCGTTCACAATGTTAACGTTGGTGGCGGTGAAGTTGATGATGTTGGCGCCAACGAGGGCGTTCGACTCCTCAATGGCCGCCCGCAGAGTGCAGACGACGGGCGGTCCGGCCACCGTGTCGCAGACGCCGTCGCCAGGGTTAGCATCTCTACCCACGCCGGCTATGCCGTCAATACTGCTGTTGACGGTGAACTTGACCAGCGTGCCGGCCTCCGTGCTGTTCACGTACAGGGCCAGCGCCCCGAACGTGAATGCCGCCATGATGGCCACGAGCAATAAGCGCACGGCCATCGGGCGCATTCCAATTACTGTTCGACTTCCTGTCGTTTGCACTACTTTCCTCCTCTGGAAATGATCCGCGAGAGCCGCGTCCCCCTCTGGGACCGCTTCCTCGACCGTTCCTGAGTTTCTACCACGCCAATTGGAGCATAAAGGAAGGGGCCTAGCGGCCCTCGCTGGTCTACCTGCTCCAACAGACCTTCCTGTGGAACCATCGGGACATTTTGCACATGGACGAAGGTTAGTGTCAAGCGTTGCCGCAGCACGGGTGCCGATGGTCCAAATGCAGATTGCGCCGCGCCGCAGCGAGCCACTTCAGATTGCGTCAATCCTTAACGCCTCCCTCCCTACGATACGACAGTTACCGCGCGATAGAATACAAGGCCGCCGACGCCGCTCTATCGTCTACCTGTCGTATCAATTTAGCCATTTTGCGCACAGTCTCACCTATGTGTCAACCCCTACAGCGCTTAGTTTGCCACACTATGGCGCTTAGTTTGGCGCTTATTTCTCCGAATCATCATGCGAGTTTGGCAGCTAACTAAGGCCAGCAAGCGCCCCTGAGAAGGCGGCGAGTTCGAGAGGCATCTCCTCGACAACAAGCCGGGATTCTTCCCCGCCATGATACTTGGCCCACCACCTACGAGCCAGCCTCAATACCAGGAGCCGCCGATGACGCGCCCGGCATGCCGGGCCAGGACCTGAAGCACTACCTCGTCGGCCTCACGGAACGGATTTCCGCCGTCCCGGTCGGTCACATAAAGCGCTCCTCGCAGGTCGCCGTCCACGTCCAGCGGCACGCCGAGCAGCGTCTTCATCTCCGGATGTCTGGGCGGGAAACCGAACGCCTTCTGGTGGCCGGCGAGGTCATCGATGCGAACGGCGAGGCCGTCCTGGCGCATCGACGCCAACGAGCCGTGACCCAGCGGGGCCGACTTGAGCCTCCGCTCTTGGTCTCTCGACAGGCCGCTCACGACGAAGCCCTCGACGTTGTCGCGCTCGTCGATCACGACGACGGCGCCGTACGTCGCGCTGGTCAGCTCCTTCGCCAGGCCGGCCAGCTGCTGGAGAGCGTCCAGCGGACGCTTTGTCCTGGCCGGAACGTTCGCGCGGGCGAGCCCGCGCAGGGCCCGGGCTTCAGGATCGCGCCAGTGGAGAACTGACTGGAGCATCGCACGCCCAGCATAGCCACGCTCGGCCGCTCAAGCTACATCTAGTTCGAACGTTCGCAAGGAATCCGGCCGCTTCAGCGTGATGAGGCCTCTCTTAAGAGCGATCCAGCCATCGCGGGCGAACTGGTTGAGCTGCTTGTTGACGCTCTCGCGACTGACACCGAGCATGGAAGCCAGCTCGGCCTGCGTGATCCTAATCTGGGCGCCGGATAGGTCACGGCCGTCCTGCTGCACGATCGCGAGGTCAAGCAGCCGTTTGGCGAGCCGCTGGTTCAGGTCCAAAAACGCGAAGTCGGCCAACGCTTCATCTGTGCGACGCACACGCAGGCTCAGCGTCTCGAGCAGCGCGAACATAGCCTTGGGCCGCTCGGCGAGCCATTGCGTAAAGTCGTCTCGCCGAACGACGAGCGTCTTCGTCCGACCGGACGCAATCGCGCTCGCCGATCTTGGCTTGCCATCGAGCAAGGCGAGGTCTCCGACGCATTCGCCCGGACCTAACAGGGCAACCGTCGCCTCTTCTCCTTTACGCGACGCGACGACGATACGCACGCCGCCCTCGATCACGATATGGAGCGCATCGCCAGGATCGCCTTCGTGGAAGATGGCCGCTCCGCTCCTATAGTCGTGGACGTGCCCCTTGGACGCGAGCGCCCGTAACTCCTCCTCCGGCAGCCTGGCCAAGAGCGGTACATCGCGGATTAGCTCCTGATGCGTATGGTTCATGGCTCCATTGTTGCGCGTCGGGCGTCATATGTGAAGTAACTCATAGAGGCTGTTGTAGCTGGCTAGCTACCATGCCGATAGATAGAGAGATAGGAGAACCCAACCATGGATAGCCCAGAACTCGTAGCAGCAGTGATGAGGGAGGTAGAGCGGGAGGCAAGCAAGTCCCGCCTATCGGAGAAGGCGCGTGAACAGGCTGAACGTCCCCGCCGCAGTCTGTTCGCCACCAGCATCCGATTCCTGCCGCTCCCTTCCTTTCATACAGCCCCGGCATCCTAGAGTAAGGCTCTAGGCCGGCGCCAGCCGCCCGGCCCGTTGAGGAGCGCATTCCTGCCGCATTCCTTCAGGGGCCGGGCGGTTCTTCGTCTATCACTTCCACCAGAGCTTCTCCGTTGTGTACAATTCGCCCCGCGGCTCCGGTCGCGCTAATGCGGTATGGCAGCTAAGACGACCGAAGGCAACTTCTTCGAGGACTTCGCCACGGGCCAGGTCTTCCACCACGCGATCCCGCGCACAGTCACCGACGGGGATGTGGCGCTGTACATCGCCCTGACCGGAGACCGACGGCCTCTCCACTGCTCCACCGAATTCGCCCGGTCGCTCGGCTTCGAACGGGCGCCGGTGCACGACATGCTGGTCTTCCACATCGTGTTCGGGCGCGCGGTACCGGACGTCTCCCTCAACTCGCCGGCAAATCTGGGCTACGCCGACGTCCGCTTCCTGGCACCCGTATTCGCCGGCGATACGCTACACGCGGAAACGAAGGTCCTCGGCCGTCGCGAAACATCTCGCGACGACGTGGGCATCGTCTGGGTACACACGACCGGCTACAACCAGCGCGACGAGGTGGTGCTGCAGTTCTATCGCTGGGCGATGGTGAACAAACGCGACACGAGTACCAAGTCGGACGCCAACGACGCGCCGGAGCTGCCGGCTCAGGTGGCTATCGAGGACCTCTCGGTCCCGAAGCAGCTCGATCTGTCCACCTTCGATCCGGTGGCCACTGGAGGCAGCGCGTTCTGGGAGGACTACGAACCGGGGGAACGCATCGAACACCCTCAGGGCATCACGATGGAGAACGCCGAACACCAGATGGCGACCCGCCTCTACCAGAATACGGCCCGCGTCCACTTCAACCAGCACCTGCAGAAGGACTCCAGACTCGGAACGCGCATCATCTACGGAGGCCACATTATCTCCATCTCGCACGCCATCTCCTACGACGGCCTGGAGAATGCGATCCGTATCCTGGCGTTCAACGCCGGAGCGCACGCCAACCCGACCGTCGCAGGCGATACGCTCTACGCCTGGACCGACGTCCTAGAGCGCATCGACCTCGGACGCGCGGACGCGGGCGCGCTGCGTCTGCGTCTTGTGGGTGTGAAAAACCTCGACCCGAGGAAGGAACCGATAGAACTCAAGGTGAAGGATGCGAAGCGCAACCGCGAGGCCTACCACCCTAACGTCGTGCTCGACCTGGACTACACGGTGTTGATGCCTAAGACGCCATCATGACAACCGACCTCACGCAGCAAGAGACGCTGGCAGGCGCACGCACGCTGGTCGACGCGGCGCAGAAGGCGGTTGGCGAAGCGATCAAGGCTGCCGCTGACCTGACGGACGCCGGCAAGACGATCGACGACCACCAGGTACACGCCGAACGCATCGCGCAGCTCGCGACGTTCGCGCGGGCCGCGGAAGAGTTGACCGCGTACTGCGAACGACAGACCGACGCCAAAGACCGCGTCGCGGAGGCGCAGGCGCTGGCCTTCGCGGCCGAGGTCGTCCACATGCTGCGCTCAGAGAACGAGACCGCTCCCGAATTACTCGGTATCGGTGGCAGTCTGGACGATACCGCGCTATTGGACCTGATGCGCGCGGGGCTAAGCGACGCGCACATCCAGTCGATAGGCAAGCAGGTGCTGGAGGCGCGAGGCGCGCATGCAACTGTGCTTGAAGATCAGATCGCGGCGATGACACGGGATCAGTTCCGGACGTTCGCCCGGACGGAGATCGCGCCGATCGCGCAGGACATGCACCGCGAAGACCACCTGGTGCCGGAGGAGTTGATCCGCGAAATGGCCGGCCTCGGCCTGTTCGGCAGCTCGATACCGGAGGAGTTCGGCGGCACGAATATGGGCCTTCTGACGATGGTCGTCCTGACGGAGGAGCTGTCGGCAGCGTCGCTGGTCGCAGGGAGCCTGATCACGCGCTCGGAAATCCTGACACGCGCGCTAATCCAAGGCGGCACCGAGGAACAACGCCAGACATGGCTGCCGCGCATCGCGACCGGCGAGCTGATCGTGGGCATCTGTGTCACCGAGCCGGACACCGGGTCGGACGTCGCGTCTGTCCAGTGCCGCGCAACACGCGGCGAGCTGGACGGCCAGCAGGGCTGGTTCATCGAAGGCGCGAAGGCCTGGGCGACGTTCGCGGGCCGCGCCAACATCCTGGCGCTGCTCGCGCGTACTAACCCCGACGAGCCGGGCGCGCGCGGCCTCTCGCTCTTCATCGTGCCGAAGGACGCGCATATGGGCCACAGCTTCGTGCAAGAGCAGGACGGCGGCGGTTCGATCACGGGCACGGCGAACCCGACGCCGGGCTATCGGGGCATGCACTCGTTCACGCTGGCGTTCGATCGCTACTTCGTGCCTGAAGAGAACCTCGTTGGCGGCGAAGCGGGCCTGGGACGCGGCTTCTACCTGCAGATGGGTGGCTTCGCGGCCGGCCGCCTGCAGACGGGCGGCCGCGCGACGGGCGTCGGGCAGGCATCGCTAGAGAAGGCCTGCGACTATGCGCTGGACCGCCGTCAGTTCGACGAACGCCCGATCGCCGAGTACCAGCTCACGCAGCACAAGATCGGCCGCATGTCGACGCACGTCGCGGCGGGCCGGCACCTCACCTACGCGGCCGCCGTCGAAATGCAGGAAGACGAACGCGCCGCCGTGCTACCGGCGATGGCGAAGCTCTTCGCGTCGGACGTGGCGGTCTGGGTTAGCCAAGAAGCGCAACTGATCCACGGCGGCTGGGGCTACTCGGAGGAGGATCCTGTCGCCCGCTACGTCGTCGACGCGCTGGTGTTGCCAATCTTCGAGGGCGTGAAGCCGATCTTAGAGCTGAAGATCATCGCCCGGCAGCTGCTGGCGGGGGGCTAGCCGTGTATCATGTGCCTGCGATACTAAGCGATTGACAGCACCTCCAGCCTTTCATATACTCGCCACGGTAAAGAGTGGTAGTACAGGCGGTTGACATTGTGGCAGAGAAAAAACTGATACCTGAGTCCCTGCGCTCAAATGAGTCTTTCAGGCGAGACCTTAAGGAACTGCTTACCCTCGGCACGAAGCCAATTCTAGCGCTTAACCGCATGGCCGAAGAAAGCGCCGACGGAATCTCGCCCGCCGATCAAACAGCAGGGCTGGCTCTGGAGACTGAACTCGAAACTGCCGAAGCGCGCCGCGTGATTCTTGTCGCCAGCGTGCTCTACGAGAGTTGCCGCGATCAACGATTGCCGGTAGATGACGCGATCGGGCAGCTTGCTGACATTGCGGACGAAATGGGCATTTCCAGTTTCTCCGACAATGCTGATAGTTTCGCAGAATTGTTATCGGTCAAGAGCAAATACGAGACCGAAGGGTATGCCAGGCTTCAGGCCAAGGCCGTCGTTCCTCATTTGATGGATCTGGACGGGGTTTGGGATATCCGGCCGATTTTTCACCGCGAGAGTGGCGAGATCATCAAGCGGTATCCAATCTTGCTACTCAGCGTTTCGTGGCACGACGATTCCGGTTCAGCTCACAGCGCCTCGTTTCAGCTGGACGACGATGATTGGGCGGATTTTACGAAACAAGTACATGAACTCGAGGAGCAGAGAAGCGCTCTCGGCGGCGAGCTTTAGAACGTAGCACAGGTGGCAGTGCTTATGTCGAGTATGCAATAATGTCAGGACAGGATCTATACCTGAATATTGGAGCCGCCTTCGGGTTCATATCAGTCGTGTGGATGATTGTTTCGCAGTTGTTTGGGACGTATGCCGAACGTACGTTGAGGACTGTGATTGAACGTCAGACGCAAGACACGGTGAAGCTGATGGGCAGGATGCAGAAATTGGCAGAGTCGTTGTCTCAATCAAGCGGGAGGAATCCATAAACGTGGCACTCTTAGTTATTGCAATTGTCGGGGCCGCGGCGATAGCGGCCATTACGCTGTTAAGGCAAATCCGATTCCATCGCCAACTTCAGGCCTCAATTCAGGTTCTGGACGAAACTCAGATTCTCTTTGTCCGCAAAGCGAACAGTGCGATGGATGCTTTAGAAGCCGCCGCTCACGGGCGAGCTGAGGCACAAATCGCCGCCACGTCAACTGAAGCAGCTGACGCAGAGTCGATGGCAGGGTGGTTCCGCCACAAGAGGTCGCTTCTTATCTGGTATCTCGGCGCTGATGAAAACGTCATTGAGCGGGCCAGTTTTTCAAGGGTAAGCAGTTCTTGGTGGAGCGCTATGGCTTCTGAACCCAGCTGCACGAATAGAGTCTTCCTGGCTCATGCGTCAAGGGGGCACGACCGGCGTTTACCTAGCACCTTCTATTCAGCCATGCGCCACAGACCCGTGCGGCTTGCCGATGCCAAACATCTGCTGTTAGGAGCGGCGTATCCTGCGGCGACAGAGCGGGCTGCGGCAGCAGGGGCTTGGGCTGAAGATCAGTTGCCAGGGTGGCATAGCGAATCCATAATCGCCTAGTTAGACTTCTTGGCATCTGCGCATTTACCGGTACCACCCGCGTGCTTCGATCTGCAAGACCTAGCCGAAGAAGTACGTCACTCTATATTTCGCGCCGATCTCGACCATGTTCTCTGGATGCGCGATCATCTCCGCGAACATGCCTTCGATGCCGGCGGGCGCGAGCCAGCTAGCCTCGCTTCGCTGGCTCCAGCGCCAGGAACGTTCCGTCCTCGGCGCGCTTCACCGGCAGCACTGAGACGATCGCATCTCGGTTAAGCGGCCCGTAGATGTGCGGGTAGATGCGCTCCGGGTCTTCGTACTTGATCTCCGCAGTTACCTTATCTTTGTCGATTAGCAGCACGAGGAAGCGGCGGGCGTCATCCTTGCAGTATCGGTTGGCCGTCGCGATGACGTTCTCGACGCCGTCGGTGCAGTGAATGAAACCGTCGCTAGCGAAGGCTTCCGGCGTGTAGTCCTCCGAAGCGTTGGTGCTCTCGTAGTACGATTCTGCGACGAGGTGGTAGGTGATGGAGGGCATGGGAGCCGGCATCTGGGCCGTTCAGATACCGCGCTTGCGCAGCGCGACGTCAGCGACGACGACCTCTGTTCCGGCCAAGCCCGCGGAGCAGTAGAGCGTTATGTCGTCCGGAGACGTTCTGACCGATTCCTCCCGCGCGACGTGCTCCGAAAGGTCCGTCATCTCGTCGAGGCGCTCCGGCATGAAGAACCCGCCCTGGTAGTTGCGGGTCTGTTCCATCGAGTCACTGAAGATCGCGGAGGCGCGATCTGCCACCGACGGGTCTAGCTCGTGGCTCTTGGCCCCCATGTGAATCGTCGTGACGTGCATGCCGGGCTGGATCAACGCGCCGTCGAACGTGGGCTCGGCGCTGTTCGTCGCGACGACAACGATGTCCGCGCCTGCGATCGCCTCGTCTGCCGAAGCGACGGGCGTGACCTTTAGGTCGAGCCTCGCACTCATCTCCGTCGCGAACGCCTCGCGATTCTCTGGCGCTCTACTGAAGACTCGCACGTCGGACAGATCGCGCACGACCGCGGCGGCCTCGAGCTGTGTGCGCGCCTGGATGCCCGAGCCGATCATAGCAAGCACCTTTGCGTCTTCTCGCGCGGCATACTTGATCGCGACGCCGCCCAACGCACCCGTGCGCATCTCGCCTACGCGTGAGCCCATCACGATGCCGCGCAGCTTGCCGTCCGCGGCGTTGTACACCGCGACGATCTGGTCTTTCTCGCTCGCGGCACGGGAGGCAGCGTATGCCCGGAACCCCACGACGCCCTCTTCTGCGTCCCCGCCGATGGTGAAGACGAGCGCGCTACGCCGGTTGGGGACGATGTGCCGAGGCGGTGTTACGAACGCGCCCTCGCCCTTGCGTGCGAGCGCCCCTTCTACAGCGTCGACTGCCTCTCGCATTGAGACGAGCGCGTTGACGTCGTCGTCGTTGAGGACTGTGACCAAAAGAACCTACTCGTAGAGCTTTATTACGCGGACTTTACCGTCCGGTGCGGCCTGTACGCAGAGGTCGCAGAGGACGCACTCGTCCTCGTTCTCTTCGACGACGACGCACTTACCGTCGGCGTCCTGCTCGAAGATGTTCACGGGACAGACTTCGACGAGCTTCGCAGCCAGTTCCTTGTCCGCAGCGGCGGCGGGGTCGACTTCGAGATGTACGAACATCGGCATGGTCGAGCCTCCTAGAGCACCTCGTAGGGACAAAGCTTCAGCTCTGTCCTGGGCCGACCTGAAGGTCGGCCCCTACGGAAAAAGGGAGGGACGTCGGCAGCCACGCTGGGGTCGACCTCCAGATGTACGAACATCGGCATGCTACGCCTTCTCCTCTACCGTTTCCAGGAAGCTGACCACCTCTGCAGCAAACAGCTCGGGAGCATCGTAATTCGCCGCGTGTTGCTGCCCCTCCAGCTCTGTCATGCGCACGTCAGGCACGACGTCAGCGAGTGCGTCGCTGACCTCTCGAAGCACCGGCGGGCTCTTGCTGCCCAAGAGAAGCAAGAGCGGTACATCCAGCGTGCTGTAACGAGAGGCGTCGAACTCGTAACCGGCCGCGGCGTCCAGTTCCGGCGCCAAGCTCGGCGTAAGCGCGACGATGTGTGGCCAGATGGGAGACTGCTTCAAACGCTCGATGTCTTGCTCCGGTACCCGAGGCCCTGTCCTGAGAAACTCAAGCACGATCTCCTCCGGTTCGCTCTCGTGGATCATCCCCCGAAGCGACTTTAGTTCCACGTCCACGCGCGGTCCAGGTGGCGGAGGCTCGTACAGGATTAGGCTGCGCAGGCGGTCCGTGAGCAGCACCGCGCCAAGCGCGCACAGGGCGCCACCCGAGTGCCCCAGCAGGTGTACTGGTTCGCCGATCGCATCCACCACCGCGACGATGTCCTCGAATTCACGTTCAATAGCGTGCGGCGCGGGCTCACCACTGCCCTCGCGCCCGCGCCTGTTCATGGCATAGACCGTGAATCGCTCCGCCAGGAGTGGCTGAATGAGGATCCAGGCGATTCTATCCGATAGGGAGCCATGTACAAGCAGGAGCGGCGAGCCGTCGCCCTGGCGCCAGTAGGCGATCAGCGTGCCATCAGCAGAGGTGGCTGTCTGCATGTCTGACACCACGTTCGCGGCAGCTTCCGCAGTCACTACATGCGCTCCTTGACCAGCTTCGTGTCCGCGCCGGCGTCGGCGTCGACCTCTGGGTGAACGAACATCGGCATTATCTCAGTCTCCGTTCGAGTAGGTTGCCAGGATCCGGCCGATCGTCGCGCCGATGGCCGCGCCGAAGATGAAACCAACCACCAACCAGACCCCTACATTGTCCGTCGCAGCGCCGATAACCGTCCCGATCATCAGTCCCATCGCAGCGCCTATGCCTACTATGCGTACGTATTTCCTGTCCATACTAGATGCGCTCCTTGATCAGCGCCGGTATCTGCTCGATCTCCTCGGCGACGGCGATGCCGGCCTCTTCCAGGCGACGCAGCTTCTCGGCGGCGGTGTCCTGCTTGCCTTCGACAATTGTCCCCGCGTGGCCGAAGCGCATGCCCGGCATCTTGTCCATGAACCGCCCCGCCATGAAGGCCACGATCGGCAGCCGCGAGTTGTTCTTTGTCACGTACTCCGAGAGCTGGGCGTCCATGGGACCACCGGGCTCCGAGTAGATGACGATTGCTTTCGTCGCTTCGTCGGCCTCGAAGAGCGGCATCAGTTCGGCGTACGACGAACCGATAATCGCGTCGCCGCCGATGCTGATCGCCGTGCTCTGGCCGAGGCCGGCGGCGGTGAGCGCGTTCGCGATCTCGGTCGTCATGCCGCCGGAGCGCGACATGACGCCGACGGGTCCTGGCATGTAGGCCTTTCGCGTGTCGGCGGCGGGTCCGCCGATGCCGCCCATCTTGCACTTCTCCGGCGTGATGAGCCCGAGGCAGTTCGGGCCGATGATGCGCGCGTCGTGCATGGTGGCGAACTCGACCATCTGCGCGACCTCGAATCGCGGAATGCGCTCTGTGACGATCACGAGCAGCTTAATGCCGTTGTCGATCGCCTCGAAGACTGCGTCGCGCGTGAAGGCGGGAGGCACCGTGAGCACCGAGCCCGTCGCGCCGTGCTTGTCGACGGCCTCGGCGACAGTGTCGTAGACCGGCACGCCGTAGACGTCTCGCCCGCCACGCCCGGGCGTCACACCGCCCACGACCTTCGAGCCGTAATCGAGACACTCGCGGGTCATGTTCACCGCCTCGCGGCCCGTGATGCCCTGGATGATAAAGCTGGTGTTCTCGTCTACGAGGATGGGCATCGGCTAGAGTTCCAACCCGTCCTTGCGCATCACGGCGGGTGCTTGGGGATCGGCTACGTCTCGAAAGCCCGCCTTGCGGAACATCCGGATTACGCCTTCCAGGCTCGCAGGGTCGTCATCGGGACGCCAGCCGCGCGGGGGTCCTTCAACCGCGACCGCTCCTCGCTCGGCTGCATGCGCTACTGCGGCCTCCAGCAGAGCACTCGCGATCCCCTGGCCCCGGTGCGCAGCACGCAGGAAGAAGCAAGCGATGAGCCACACGGGCTCGGCGTCGCTCTCCGAAAAGGAGCGGCCGTAATCGCAGCGGGGACCGACGGAACACCAGCCGACCGGCTCTCCATCCGCGTAGGCGAGCAGCCCCGGAACTCTACCCGCCTTGACGGTGGCCCGGAGCTCCCGCTGGTTCCGATCTGCCGTGCGTGTGTGCATCTCGCCTACTGCAACTCGCGGCCACATGCACCAGCAGGAACGCGTCACCGGCGACGTGGCGAAGAGCGTCGCGAGGTCACTCCAGCGATCGTTGGTAAGCGGATGGATCTCCGGCGTTGAAGGATCGCTCATGGTCTCCACTTGTACCGACGGGCTAACTAGCCTCTCCCAGCTTCTCGACGGCGCGGCGGGCGGCCTCCGACAACGAGACGGTGCGGTCGCCGTACTCGACGCCGTACTTCTCGAGGATCTTGAAGCCCTCTTCCTCCCAGGCGCCTGGGATGCGGAAGAAGACGATCTTCTCCGACGGTTCGAATCCCGACTCGATGACGCCCTTCACGACACCGCGCGCGACGATATCGACGCGCGTGTTGCTGACGACGTTCATGATCACGGCGATCTTCTCGACGCCCGGCTTGCTGAGCACGAGCTTGGTCAACTCGCAGGCCTTCTTCACGCTCGGGTTGCCGCCGATCTCGCAGTAGTTCGCCGGGCGGCCGCCGTGACGCTGCACCGCGTCGAAGATCGTCAGGCTGCCGCCGCCCGCACCGATCACGAGACCGAGGTCACCGTCGAACTCGACAACGCGGCCCGCGACGCCCCGCGCGTCGACCGCGTCGACCCGGGCGCCGCGGCGCTCGAAGTCGGTCGGCGGACGGCCCTGGCGCGTCTCGTCTTCGTCGATGCCGAACTCGGCGAGCAGATCGGTGTGCTGGTCGCGCGCCTCTTCCTCCATATCGAGGTGGCAGTCGAGCGCGACGAACGAACCATCATCGAGTTGCGAGAGCGGGTTGATCTCGGCAAGCGTCAAGCCGTAGTCGAGGAACGCCTGCACGAGCCGCGTGCCAATGCGGGTGATCGACGTCAACTGGCGTCCAGTGATGCCCAGTGACGCGATCAGCTCCTTCATCTTGTAATCGCTGTACGGCAGCAGCGCCGAGAAGTTGTGCTTGACGACGTGGCCGGGATGCTGCTCAGCGACCTCCTCGATGTCGATGCCGCCCATGTCGCTGAAGATCGCGACGGGCTGCTTCGCGACAGCGTCGTACGTGATGCCGAGGTAGTACTCTTGCTTGATGCCGGCCTTCGCCTCGACGAGGACGCTCACGGGGAGCTGGCCGCTGATCTCCAGCTTCAGGATCTCTTCGGCGGCGGTCCTTGCTTCCGCGGGTGTGTCGGCGAACTTCACGCCGCCGGCCTTCATGCGGCCGCCAGAGAGCACCTGCGACTTGAGGACGACGGCACCGCCGACCTCGCCGGCAATACGTTCGGCATCTTCAGGCGTCGCCGCGACGCCACCCTTCGGCGTGGGCACGCCCTGCTTCGCGAGAAGTTGCTTAGCTTCGAATTCGTAGAAGCGCATATCTAAGGCCGCGTAGAAATCGACCCATCGCCCAGGATAGAGAATGATGATCTTCCTCTCATGAGGTCGCGTCGAAGGGGAGGGTATAGATTCTTCGCTTCGCTCAGAATGACAAACCGACCGATTTCACCCAACGCGGCCCATCACTTCTAGGATGTCGTAGCCAGTGACTTCTTTGGACTTCGCCGCTTGTTCAGACAGCCAATCCGCGTCGACTTTGCCGGCCTGGACGGCCTTCGCCAAGTCCATCAGCTTGGCCTTGATGGTCGCTTCGTCGTCGAACTCAGCGGTGTTCGGATTGTAGATCGAGCCGCCGCCAACCTCGTGGTAGTACTCGATGGCGCCCTTAGCCTGCTCGATTTCGTCGTCGGACGGCGTAAAAACCTCGTTGGCGATCTCGGCCTGTTGCGGGTGGATCACCCACGTGCCATCCATGCCGAGATCGCGGGAGCCTTCGTTCTTCTCGCGCAGGCCGGCGTAGATCTCCTTGGCCTCTTCCTCGGAGGTGTCCTTACGCACGAGCCGGAGCCAGGCGTTGTCGACGGCATGAAGGCCGGCAGCCTTCGCGGCGACGACGGTCGCCTGCTTAGCGTAGTGGAAGTTCTGGTTCTGGTTGTTGACGTTATCGCGCACGCCCATCGAGGCCGCGAAATCGGCGATGCCGAAGATCAGCCCGGCCATGCGGTCGGACGCTTTGGCGATGTCGTAGGCGTTGATCACGGCTAGCGGCGTCTCGATCAGCGCCTCGATCTGCACCGTCGTGGTCCAGCCGCCCTTCGGTTCCAGCGCATCAAGCTGTTTCGCGAGGTAGACGATGTCCTCGGCCTTTTCCGTCTTGGGAAGGATGATGCCGTGAAAGCGATCGGGGGCGCCGAGCATGATGGCTTCCAGGTCGCCCAGGAAGTACTTGGACTGGATGTTGTTCGGGCGGATCGCGATGACCTTCGCGCCGAAGTCGATCGTCGTCAGCGCCTCGACCATTGTCTTGCGGCTGGGCTCGCCCTTGAACTCGTAGGGGCAGGCGTCCTCGAAGTCGGGCATCACGTGGTCGACGGACGCGCCGGCGGCGTTCTGATGCATCTTGAGCACATGGCTCGGATAGGTCAGCTCGGTCCGTGGGATGACGAGCCGATTCAGCTTCTGCAGTACGTACATGTTGCTCCTAGATTGAGTCTGTCCCCGCGCCCCACTATAGGAGCGGAGAAGGCC
Source organism: Chloroflexota bacterium (assembly GCA_022562155.1). Classification (GTDB taxonomy): domain Bacteria; phylum Chloroflexota; class Dehalococcoidia; order DSTF01; family RBG-16-68-14; genus SZUA-185. The sequence continues at coordinate 5,193 of JADFPV010000016.1, read as the reverse complement.
CGGAATCAAGGAGAGGGCCGGGAACATTCCCGGCCCTCTCGGCGATTCGTTTGCGATTGCGAGCTATGGCGTCGACTCGTAGCTGACGAGGTCGCCGAAGAGCACCCACGAATCTCCCTCGGCGATCGCGAAGGAGAACGTTTCGATCGAGCGGTGATCCGTCGGGCTCAGATTGATCGTTCCCAGGCAGACACTGCATAGGAAATCACGCACCTGCTCCGCCGCCGCGATCACGTTGCGCCGGTTGATGTCCTGGCCGGCGTCTCTAAATACCTTCACAGTCAGTTCCGCCACGGACTGACCGTACACGCTCAAGTTCGTGGCATCCGCGCCACCGCCGTACTCTGCCATGATCTCAATGTGCTTCTGGATGCCGGGGTGTTCCGTCTGACTGGTCGGCGTCAGGTACGCCGTGGTGATCACGCCCTCCGCTTGCCCCGCGTCACCAGCGAGAAGGATGGTGATGGGGTCAGCAGAAACGCCGGAGATGATGATCGGAACGTCCCAGTCGAGCGTAGACCGCGCATTATTAATCAAGCTTCCGGACTGTAGGGGAAGCGTATAGGCGGCGATGACATCCACGTCTGCGTTGCGGAGACGCTGTACCTGGGCGGTCATATCGGAATTTACAGCTTCGTAGGTCTCGGTCGTGGTGATGGTGATACCCGAGCCTTCAAGACCGGACTCAATGCCATCCTTGCCATCGTTGCCGAAGTCATCATTCTGGATGAGTAATCCAACCCTGGTGCCCTCCGGGAAGTTCTCAGCAATATAGGTTCCTATCGCGTTGCCTTCCTGGACGTAGTTCGGGTTGTACCCGAAGGTCGTTCGCGTAATCGGGTCGGTGAAGAGGGTTGCTCCCGTCGCCGTGAACAGGTCAGGGATGTTGTTCTCCGTCAGATACTCGAAGACCGCCGTGTGCTGAGCAGTGCCTAGCCCGCTCACGATGGCGAAGACGCCGTCCTGCTCTACCAGTTTCCGCACGACCGTGTTCGTGTCTGACGGCAGGTAGTGGTCGTCGCCGACAAGAAGGCGAATCTTGCGGCCGTTCACACCGCCCTCTGTCTCGTTGATGTACGCGAAGTAAGCTTGCATCCCCGGCACAATCTGGGTGCCGAAGATCGCAGCGCTGGACTCCGACAGTGGCATGTGTGACCCGATTAGGATCTCGGTGTCAGTAATGCCCGTTGTGTCCTCAGGGATAAAGGACAGGTCGTCTCCGTCGCTAGGCGCTTCGGTCTCCGCGGCAGGTTCGGTGGGTTCTCCGTCTCCGTCGTCATCATCGTCGCTGCTACAAGCGATGGCGAGCACCATCATCGCCGCCGCCAAAAGCAGGACCAGCCGGAATAGGCCTACGTTTGGTAATTTCATTGCTGTACCTCCATGTCGTTCTCCCTTCGCGACCCGTGTCGCTTCGTTCTTGTACTGCACGTCATGTTGCAGTTAGCTCTCTTCGTCGCCGGGATCATGTTCATCTCTTCTCCCCAGTCCCAACCGCTCCGCTAACGGATGATTGCGGAGCCTACTGATCATGGCACTTGGGCGAGCTTGCCGCAACATCTCTAGAACTGTTGCAGGACGAAGTGTCTTCAGTCTTTGCACAAGTCCGGCCACTCCGTTCGGCGCAACGATCATGATGAGGATCAGGCCCACGCCAAAGAACGCCCAGCGGAGACGTTCCGGGAAGCCGATCAGCTCAGCCAGCCGTAGCACAACACCGTCTTGATAGACAAAGAAGATAGCGGCCAGTACCGAACCCAACGTGGACGCGAGCCCGCCGATCACGATGACGACGAGGAATTCGATCGATTGGAAGATGCCGAAGCTGTCCGGCGAGACGAAATCCTGCGTATATGCGAACAGGCCCCCACCCACCCCAGCGTAGAGCGCGCTGATGGCGAACGCGAGCGTCTTGTAGAGCGAAACGTTCACCCCCATCTGCTGCGCGCCGATCTCGCTGTCGCGCAAGGCGATGAACGCCCGGCCGATGCGGCTCCGCGTGAGGTTCCAGGCGAGCACCGTCATGATGACCGCCGGGACCATGACGCTGTAGTACAACCACTGCGAATCGTCCATAAAGCGGTCCAAGCCAAGAAACGTCGGCACGTCCGCGCTGGGCAGGTCGATGCCGGTAGAGCCCTTGGTCCACTCGCTGACCTTGTCCCACTTTAGGAACTGCGGCATCGAGACGATGATCGCAAGCGTAGCGATCGCGAGGTACGGCCCGGTAAGCCGGAGGGACGGAATGCCAATCGCAAACCCGATCGCCGCCGTGCCGATCGCGGCCGCGAGAATCGCGACGACCAGAGGCGTGGCCGTCTGGTCGAGCAGGATCGCGGTGATGTAGGCGCCGGCGGCGACGAACGCGCCGTGGCCCAGCGAGATCTGGCCGCTATAGCCTGTGAGAATGTTCAGCCCAGTGAGGATGACCAGCCACACGCCCAGGGTCGTCATCTGAAAGACGCCGAAGGTGCCACCGATTCCGAGGCCAGTCGTATTGTCTACGCTGTCTAAGAACGAGCTGGCGGCTGGCCACGTGTGCAGGTACGGGAAGAAGAGGAGAAACAACCCCAACAGCACCCAGCCGATCATGGCCGGCCTCGCGAGTGTTAGCGGCACGGCTACACTCTCCGCACCAACCGGCGACCGAACAGACCCGTTGGGCGGATCACCAAGACTATGAAGATGATCGCGAAGGCCGCCATCAAGTCGATCTGTGAGTCGATGTAGTTGCCGGCCAGCACTTGGAACACCCCGACGCTCAGCCCACCAATGATCGCGCCGCCAGGACTGTCCAACCCGCCCAGCACCGCGCCCGCGAAGCCAAATATCAGGATTCCCGCCATCATATCGATCGAGAGGTTGAGACTTGAGGCGGTCATGACGCCTGCGACCGCGCCGACAGCCGCCGCGAGCCCCCAGCCCAGCGCGAGCATGCGGGAGACGTTGATCCCGACGAGCTGGCTGGCCACAGGATTCAGCGCCGTCGCTCGCATCGCTAGGCCCAGCTTCGTGTAGTTGAACATGAGGAAGAGCGCCACCATAATCATCAGCGCCACGAAGAGGATGCCGACGTTGAGCCGGCTGATGGTGACTGCCCCAGCGGTGAACGCATCGCCCTGGAAGATCTCCAAACAACTATCGCCAATGCACCAGTTGTCCGGGTCGGGGAACGGCTTCTGCAACGGTCCGTATCGCCACAAGGCGACGCTGTTGAAGATCGCCAGCAGGCCGAGTGTGACGACGATCGAGTTCAAGTGTGGTGCTCGCTCCACGGGCCGCATCACGACTATCTCCAGAGCTGCGCCGATGAAGAAGGCGACAACAATAGTGAGCAGAAACGCGGGCCAAAAGTCCATCCGTAGCAGGAAGGACCAGGTGATGAACGTGGTGAACATCGCCATCTCACCCTGAGCGAAGTTCACGACGCTCGTCGAACGGTAGATCAAGACGATCGCCAGCGCGATGATCGCGTAGATACTGCCAATAGATACGCCGGTGACGACCTGTTGAGCGAACTCCTCCATCGTTGTTACTCCAGGTAGGCGCGACGCACAGAATCGCTTTTCTTCAGATTGTCCGCGGTGTCGTGGAGGGCTACCGTTCCTGTCTCAAGCACGTAGCCGTGCGACGCTATGCCCAACGCGAGGCTCGCGTCTTGTTCGACTACCAGAATCGCCAGACCTTCCTCCTTGCTGATCTTGCCGATGATCTCGAAGATTTCCCGCACGAGGATAGGAGCGAGGCCAAGAGACGGCTCATCCAGCAGCAAGAGACGCGGCTTGGCCATCAGCGCCCGGCCGATCGCCAGCATCTGTTGTTCGCCACCGCTCAAAAGACCTGCCTGCTGCCGCCGACGTTCCGCCAGCACAGGAAAGTATGTGTACACACGCTCCAGGTCCTGCTTGACCGCGCGCCCGTCACGCCGGGTGTAGGCCCCCAGGCGCAAATTCTCGATAACGGTCAGCTCCGTGAACGTCTGCCGTCCTTCAGGCACTTGAGAAATTCCCATCTGGACGATTCGTTCTGGGGCGGTCCGGTCGATGCGGCGGCCCTCGAACTCGACGATGCCCTTGCTGGGACGGAGCAGGCCCGAGATTGTCCGGAGCGTGGAACTCTTACCCGCTCCATTCGCTCCCAGGAGCGCCACCACCTCGCCTTCAGCGACCTTCAGGGAAACGCCTTGCAGGGCAAGCACGGAACCGTAGGAGGCATACACATCTTGGAACTTAAGCACCCGTATCACCCAGGTACGCCTCGATGACCGCCGGGTCGCGCTGCACTTCGCTTGGCGTGCCCTCGGCGATCTTCCGGCCGAAGTTCAACACTGTGACGCGATCGGAAACGGCCATCACCAAGCCCATATGGTGCTCCACAAGCAGGATAGTAACGCCAAGTTGATCGCGCAGTGATCGGACAAGTTCGATCAGGACCTTTACCTCCCCGCGGCTGAGGCCGTTCGCAGGCTCGTCCAAAAGCAACAAGCGCGGACGCGAGACCATCGCGCGCGCCAGCTCTACGCGCTTCTTCGTGCCGAAGGGCAGACCGCTCACCATGACGTCGCGATAGTCCTCCAGGCGAAGGAAGTTCAGAATCTCATTCGTTCGCTCAACGCCCAGCCGCTCTTCTGCGCGGCTGCGTGGCATGCTGAACGCAGCCTCTGCCGGGTTTGCATGAAAAGAAGAGTGCTGGCCGACGAGCAGGTTCTCCAGCACCGTCATCGAGCTAAAGAGCTCTAAGTTCTGAAACGTGCGGGCGGTTCCCGCCCGAATAATCTCATGCGGCGGCAGCCGGAGCAACTCCTGACCTTCGAACTGGATGGAGCCCTCATTGGGATGATACACGCGTGTGATGCAGTTGAAGACGGTTGTCTTGCCGGCGCCGTTGGGGCCGATGAGGCCCATGATCGTGCCTGCCTCCACCTCGAATGACACTCCGTCAAGCGCCACGAGCCCGCCGAAGTGGATCGAAAGGTTGTCGATTTGAAGGAGCGACATGCAGACTCCAATACGCTTCCGTGCGCACGAATGCTGCATGATAGACGATCTGTCTTGAGTGGGGAAGAAACTTACTTGAGGGTGCCGCGGAGCCTCGGGTCGAGCACGTCCCGCAACGTATCGCCGAGGAGATTGAACCCCAGCACAACGAGGCTGATCGCCCCGCCCGAGAACGCGATCAGGTGCCACTTGCCCA
>JADFPV010000077.1 GCA_022562155.1 Chloroflexota bacterium | reverse complement strand
GGGCGGCGGGCGCCCCGCGTCCGGGGCGCGGCCGGGCCTCGCCTCGCGATTGCCACCAGGCCTTCGACGCCTGGCGAACCTGCTGCGCTACCGGCGCGCGGGCATCGCCGCGGCCGTCGACGAGATCGCTCCGGACGTGCTCCACGCCCACTACTTGGTCGAGCACGGCCTGTACGCGACATCCGCGAACTTCCGCCCGTATATCGTGAGCGCCTGGGGTTCCGACGTCCTCGTCGATGCGGCGACATCGACGCTGAACCGCGCCATCGCTCGCTTCGTGCTGCGCCGGGCGTCGCTCGCGACAGCGAACAACCGCCACATGATTCGAGAGATGGTACAGAAGCTCGGCGCCGCTCCTGCGGACGTTCAGCACATCGTGTTGGGCGTCTCGCGCGAATACATCGCTAGTGCCGGGCGCGCCATCGACGAGGCAGCAGGCCACGACGACAGGACTCCAACGGTCATCAGCTCGCGTTCGCTAGACTCGCCGCTCTACAACGTCGACACGATCATCCGCTCGATGATGCACGTCCGCGAGCAAACGCCGGACGCGAAACTCGTGGTCGCGGGTGAAGGACAGCTGCGCCCAAAGCTGGAAGCCCTCGCCGAATCCCTGGGCCTGCGCGATACAGTTCATTTTGCCGGCCAGCTCTCTCAGGAAGCCCTCCAGCGGGCGTTCATAGACGCGGACGTATTCGTTTCCGTCCCGTCTTCGGACGGTACGTCCGTCGCCCTGCTCCAGGCAATGGTTGCCGGCACCTTCCCGATCGTGTCGGACCTGCCGAGCCAACGGGAGCTGGTGGACGACGGCGTCAGTGGTCTCCGAGTTCCCGTTCGCGACGAGCAAGCTCTTGCCGATTCGATCGCTCGGGCGCTCGAGGACAGCGAGCTTCGTCGTGACGCTGCGGAGATCAACCGAGCGTTTGTTAACGAATACGGCGTGTTGGAGACCAACATGGCCCGCATGGAGTCCTGGTACTACAGACTCGCCGGCCGCACATCCGAAGCCGACCCTGCCGCGTCCAGCTAACACATCTGGCCTTCCCCCAGCGTGAGCCGTACACTCATCGCGTAATGCGAGTCGTCTACCTGGCCGATGCGCCATACATCCACACGCGCCGTTGGGTCCAGCACTTCGCGCAGTTAGGTTGGGACGTCCACGTGATCTCCTTCCGCCCCGCGGAGATCGAAGGCGCGACCGTCCACTACGTCCACGGCTTCGAGCGGATCGGCAGGGCCCGCTACCTGGTGCACGCAAGGCGCGTGCGACGCCTTGTTGCCAGCCTGGAGCCGGACTTGCTCCATGCGCATCACCTCACCAGCTACGGGTTCCTTGCCGGCTTGTGCGATGTCCACCCCACACTCGTGTCTGTCTGGGGAACGGACATCCTGGAGGCTCCCGAGTGGACGCCCTTGCACCGGAGATTGACTCGATTCGCGCTGGCCCGCGCCGACCACGTCACCGCGACGGGCCTGCGACTCGCGAACGCCACGCTGCGCTACATGCCACAGGCCAAGCCGGTCACCGTGGTCCCGTACGGCGTCGACCTCGATCGTTTCCCCCTGCGAAGTGCGGCTGCCCAACGCGTGCCAGTCGTCGGCACGGTCGCGCGGCTCTCTCGGGAGAAGGGGCTAGACGTGCTGGTGCGCGCGGTTGCCCAGCTTTCGTCAGATGGACGGACGCTCCGGCTCCTGCTCGTGGGCGATGGCCCCGAGCGCCGAAAGCTGGAGCGTCTCGCCGATCAGCTTGGCATCGGCGAATTGACAGAGTTTCGGGGCGAAGTCCCCCACGACGACGTGCCTGCCGTCCTCGCTGAGCTAGACGTCTTCGCGATGCCATCGTTGGCGGAAGGATTCGGCGTGGCCGCGTTGGAAGCTGCCGCCACAGGGTTGCCTGTGGTGGCCTCTGACGTGCACGGCATCCCGGACGTCGTCGAACACCTGCACACCGGCCTGCTCGTCCCGCCGGCCAACCCTGGCGCGTTGGCCGGCGTGCTGACTAAACTCCTCGACGACGCCGCCCTCCGGCAAGAGCTGGGTACCGCCGGCCGGGCCTTCGTCAAGGAGCACTATCGCTGGCAGGACAACGCGCAACAGATGGAGCGTCTCTACCAGGATCTCCTGCAGACGTTTACAGAGGACCGCACGCATGCTACGTTACCCGATAGCTAGCAAGTAAGCTCGCGGTTCCCCAATGGCTGAAGAGCTCCCATTCGTTTCCGTCGTCGTCCCAATGCGCAATGAGCAGCGCTTCATTGAACGCTGTCTGCGCAGCCTGATGGCTCAGGACTACCCCCAAGACCGCTTCGAGGTGATCGTCGTCGATGGCGGCTCCGATGATGGATCGCGTGACATCCTCGATTCGCTCCGGCCGGACTTCGCAGGCCTTCGTGTCGTGGAGAACCGGGGGAGACACACCGGCCGCGGCTTGAACATCGGCTTGGCCCTTGCGCAGGGTGAAGTGATCGCGCGGCTCGATGCGCACGCCGTCGCTGCTCCCGACTTCATTCGAGAGAGCGTAGCCGCCCTCCAGCGCACTGGCGCGGACGTCGTCGGCGGCCCGATTACCACGCTGGGCGAGGGCAGGGTCGGCGAATCGATCGCGATCGCTATCTCCTCGCCGTTCGGCGTTGGCAACGCGACATTCCGCTACAGCCATCGCGAGCAGTGGACAGACACGGTCGCCTTCCCTGCCTATCGTCGGGACGTGTTCGACCGTTTTGGCACGTTCGCGGAGATCGAGGCCGGAGAGGACGACGAGTTTCACTATCGCCTGCGGGACGGCGGCGCGCGCATCCTCCTGACCCCCGCCATCTCCTCAACCTACTACGGACGTCGCAGCCTCTGGGGGCTTGCGAAGCAGTACTTCTCCTACGGCCAGGCTAAAGTCGTCGTGCTTTCGCGCCATCCGCGCCGAACGCGCCTGCGCCAACTCGCGCCGGCATGCCTCGTGCTCGGGATCTTGGGTTCTGCCATCGCGGCCGCGTTCGGTGGCCTCATGCTCCTGCCGCTGGCCATCCTGGCAGGAATCTACATCGGAGTGTCGGTCGGGTTCTCGCTAGGTCTGGCCTGGCAGCACGGCTGGCAGCATGCGTTTCGCCTACCAATCGCCTTTGCGACCATGCACTTCGCATACGGCATCGGATTCCTCAGCGGACTCATACGACGAACGTTCGGCCAGCAAGTCGCTGTGCCCAAGGAAGCCGAGGCGCCGTGACGTCACTCGCCGTGTCTACATCTCCTGCGCGAAGCAGCGAAGCGCTCTACGCGCATCTCAGCAACGCCGATCGCTACATCCACGAAACGCGCGATGAGGCGTTCTTCTCGCTGCTGAAGCGCCACGCCATCGTCTCGCTCGAAGGGCTTCGCGTGCTTGAGTTGGGTTGTGGCGATGGCGCGATGATTCGCAGCCTCGCTCACTACGGGGCGAACCTCAGCCTGATAGACGGCATCGATATCAACCCAGCGCGCGCCTCCTCCGCGCATACGAGTTACTCGCCGGCGAGAATCGCCGCAGGCGATGCGTCCCACCTGCCGTATCGCGATGCGTCATTCGACCTTGCCCTCGCGTTCACGTCGCTCAGTTCGATGACCGACGACGCCGTCCGACACCGCGCGGCCACGGAGGCGCTTCGCGTCCTCCGCCCAGGCGGGATCTTGGTCGTTTACGACTTTTGCGTGAACCCGACGAATCCGGCAACCCGGCCTCTGCAAGAGGCGGAGCTGCGTGACCTGTTCCGCGATCGACGCGTTGAGATCGAGCGAGTCACCCTCGCGCCGCCGATCGTGCGAATACTCCGCGGCCACCGCGCGCTCTGCCGTCCGTTGGAGCGCCTGCCATGGCTGCGAACGCATCTGCTGGCGGCGGTCACGAAGGAGCCACAATGAGCGAGACTAGCCAAGCCACCGCCGTGGAACCGTTCCTCCCGTTCGCCCAGCCCGGGATCGGTCAGGAGGAGATCGACGAAGTCGTCGACACGCTGAAGTCCGGCTGGCTGACGGGCGGCCCGAAGGTGAAGGCCTTCGAGGAAGGCATCCGGGAGGTCGCTGGCGCGGAGTATGCGGTCGCCCTCTCGTCGTGCACGGCGGGCATGCATCTTGCGCTGCTTGCGCTCGATATCGGGCCAGGCGACGAAGTGATCACCACGCCCCTCACGTTCGCCGCCACCGTCAACGTCATCCTGCACGTGGGCGCGACACCCGTGCTGGCCGACGTCGCCGACGACGACCACAACATCGATCTCGCCCAGATCGAGGCTAAGATCACCAGCCGCACCAAGGCGATCATGCCGATGCACTACGGAGGCCAGCCCTGCCAGATGGACGAACTCCTGGCGTTGGCGAGCAAGCACGAACTGCGCATCGTTGAAGACGCCGCGCATGCCCTTGGCGCGCGCTATAAGGGTACGCCCATCGGCGCTATCTCAGACGCTTCAGTGTTCAGCTTCTACCCGATCAAACCGATCACAACGGGCCAAGGTGGCATGCTCACGACCAACAATGAGGAGCTTGCCGACCGCGTGAGGCTGCTCAGCCTCCACGGGCTCAGCAAGAACGCCTGGAATCGCTATTCGGAAAAAGGTAGCGCCGAATACCAGGTCCTGGCCCCCGGCTTTAACTACGCGATGACGGACATTCAGGCTGCCATCGGCATCCACCAGGTCCGCAAAATAGCGTCGTTCCAGCAGCGTCGCGCCGAGATCGCCGGCCGCTACGACGCCCTCCTCGCCGGCCTGCCCGAAATCGTTCTGCCGTTCGTACGCGACGATATCGAGCATGCCTGGCACCTCTACCCGATTAGGCTGCAACTCGATCGGCTTCGCATCGACCGCGACGCGTTCATCAGCGAGCTGCGCGAACGCGGCATCGGCACATCCGTCCACTTCATCCCCATCCACCTGCATCCGTACTATCGTGAGGCGCTCAACCTCGGGCCCGGTGACTTCCCCATCGCGGAACGGATCTACGAAGGCCTGATCTCGCTGCCCATCTACCCCAGGATGGAGGACGGCGACGTCGAACGGGTGGCGGCGGCGGTCCGTGACATCGCCGGGGCCGCTCGACGCTAGTCCGGTGAAGCGCGCGTTCGACATCCTCTTCGCGGCGGCGGCACTGCTCGCGTTCTGGCCGCTGCTCGTCGTCATCGCCATCGTCGTCAGGCTGGAATCGCCCGGGCCGGTCCTCTTTCGTCAGCGTCGCGTCGGCATGGGCGAGACGCCGTTTCAGGTGCTCAAGTTCCGCACGATGCGCTCCACGCCCGGCGACGAAGAGTCTACGCCGGTGCCAGACGTCTCCGATTTCTCCGAGTACGTGTTCGATCCGCTCTACGGAGGCAAGGAGTACACGCGCATCGGGCACTTCCTCCGTACGACGAGCCTGGATGAACTGCCGAACCTGATCAACGTGCTGCGTGGTGAGATGTCGATCGTTGGCCCGCGTCCGGAAGTGCCGGAGCTGGTCGAGCAGTACCTTCCGGACTACCGGCGCCGCCACGATGTGAGACCGGGCATCACCGGGCTCTCCCAGGTGAGCGGGCGCGGGAGTTTGACCTACGAACAAACGATGCTCTACGATCTTCAATACGTTGACGAACATTCGCCGTTCCGAGACCTCATCATTCTGGCGAAGACGGTTCCGGCCGTGCTGAGCCGCAAGGGCGTGCAATGACACCAGACGAATCCCCAGCGGTGCCCGCATCAGAACAGCCAGACGGCTCGGCGCTCATCAAGCGCGCTATTCGTCTGCTACCCGTCCTCGCGCTGGATGCGCTCCTCATCGTCGCCAGCTACGCCGCCGCGCTCGCGCTCCGGTTCGACGGCGCGATCCCGCGAGAATCGATGATTTTCTTCGGCCAGGTGATCGCCGTGATCGTCATCGCCTACGTCATCGGCAACTACTTCTTCGGCATCTACCGAACGGCCTGGAACTATGCCGGCGTGGCCGACGCGATGAGCCTCGCCTCAGCGGTCGGGCTCGTATCGATCCTGCTGCTCGGCATCAACGTCTTCCTCACGCCCCGGCACATCCCGCTCACGGTGACCGGCATCGCGCCGGCGCTGATCTTCCTGTCGATGGGCGTGGCCAAGCTTTGGCCGCGCCTCCGCACCCAGGCGCCCTTCACCGGCTGGGGCGGCCAGGTCCAGCACGTGCTGATCGCCGGTGCCGGACATACAGGCCAGATGCTCGCGCGAGAGTTTCTCGAACATCAGGAGTGGCACTACCGGCCGATCGGCTTTATCGACGACGACGCCCGCAAACGCGGCACGCGCATCCACGGCCTGCCGGTCCTCGGCACGCGGGCCGACATCCCCGATGTCACCAGAGCGAAAGGCGTGGAACTCGTTGCGCTCGCGATGCCGTCCGCAAGCGGCGCGACCATCCGCGAGTTCGTCGGCCTCTGCCAGGATGCGAACGTTGCCGTTCGCACCGTCCCGGGCGTGCCTGAGATGGTGCACGCCGGCGGCGAACGCGGCCAGCTCCGCGAGGTCACAGTCGACGACCTGCTGGGAAGCCAGGAAACGGAGATCGATGCCGCCGCCTGCGCCAAGCTGATTCACAACAAGGCTGTCCTCATCACGGGCGCCGCAGGCTACCTGGGTCAGGAGCTTGCCCGGCAACTGCTGGCGTATGGCCCAGCGGTCCTCCACCTGCTCGACACAAACGAAACAGGCCTCTACGACCTCCAGCGCGACCTGGCCGCTGAGGGAGACGAAGTCCGCATCTGGATGACGAACATCGTCGACAGGGCGCAGGTCGACCGCACGTTCCGCTCGGCCCGCCCACACGTCATCTTCCACACCGCCGCCTACAAGCACATCCCCGTGATCGAAGAACACCCGGAGGCCGCGTTTCACGTGAACGTGGCCGGCACAATGAACCTCTGCCGCGCGGCAGCCGACGTCGGCACGGAGCAGCTCATCTTCGTCTCGTCGAACAAGGCCGCGGACCTGGACAGCGTCTACGGCGCGACGAAGCGCATCGGCGAACTCCTCGCCTCGTCAATGTCTCAGGAGCACGACACGCGCTTCACGGCCGTCCGGCTGCACAACGTGATGGGCAGCCGCGGCAGTGTGGTACCGCTCTTCCTGCGCCAGATCGAACGCGGCGGGCCGGTGTTGCTCACGCATGCGGACATCGCGCGCTACTTCATGTCGCCGCCAGAGGCCGTGAAGCTCCTCATCCAAGCGGGCGCGCAGGCGGGCGACGCCTCCACGCTCGTGCTGGACCTCGGCGAAGAGGTGCGCATTGCCGACCTGGCCGAGAAGCTGATCCGGCTGCGGGGCTATCAGCCTGGGAAGGACATTGAGATCGTCTACACCGGCCTTCGCCCCGGGGAGCAGGTCATCGAAGAGCCACTGGAGAAGCGTGGCCGGTTCTTGACCACCGGCCACCCCAAGATCTATCAGGTCGAGGGTACCCCCACGTGTTCGGCTGATGAGATCTTCGGACGGATCGAGGAGCTCCAACGCAACATGCCGGAAAGTCGCGAAGAACTCGCCACACGGCTGCACGCCCTCGCGCGCATTGACCTTCGGGACGTGCAGCCCGCGCCCGCCACATCGGACAACTAGCGCCCCACTGCTGTGAAGGTCGCAACGGTCGTCGGCGCCCGGCCCCAGTTCATCAAAGCCGCCGTGTTCAGCCTGGCCCTCCGCAAGGAGCACCAGCAGACGCTGATCCACACCGGCCAGCACTACGACCCTGAACTCTCAGACATGTTCTTCCAAGAGCTGGACCTGCCCCAACCGGACCACAATCTGGATGTTGGCTCCGGGTCTCATGCACAGCAGACCGGCCAGATGCTCCAGCGTCTGGAGGTAGTGCTGCAGGAAGAGGCGCCCGACTGGGTGGTCGTCTTTGGCGATACGAACTCCACGCTGGCTGCCGCCCTCGCGGCAGCCAAGCTCGGACTGCCGATTGCGCACGTCGAGGCCGGGCTGCGCAGCTTCGACCGCTCCATGCCGGAAGAGGTGAACCGCGTGCTCACCGACCACTGCGCCACCCTCCTCTTCTGCCCTACTGACACCGCGATGCAACACCTGGCTGCTGAGGGCCTGAGCGAGCGGGCGCACCTCACCGGCGACATCATGTTCGATTCGCTCCAGCAGCACCGCGAGCTGCTCGACGATCGCACCGGTCTCCTCGAAGAGATGGGGCTCGAGCGCAAGGGCTACTTCCTGGCGACTGTCCATCGCGCGGCCAACACCGACGACCCAGCATCGCTGGCCCGCATCGTACAGGCCTTAGGCGACCTTCAGGACGCCGTCGTGCTGCCGCTCCACCCTCGCACAAAGGCCGCGCTCCAGGCGGCGGACATCCACCTGCCACCAAACGTCAAGGAGATCGCCCCTGTAGGCTACTTAGACATGCTGGCGCTGCAACTCCACGCGCGCATGGTGCTCACCGACTCAGGCGGCGTGCAGAAGGAGGCCTATCTGCTGGGAACGCCGTGCGTCACGCTTCGCCAGGAGACGGAGTGGCCGGAAACATTGGTGGACGGATGGAACGTGCTGGCCGGCGCGGACCCTAAGCGCATCGTTGAAGCTGCGATGCGACCAGTACCCCAAAGCGAGGCGCCGGAGGTCTTCGGCGATGGCCGCTCGGCGCAACGCATGGTAGATTTGCTTCAAGATGATTCACTCCACGGCGGACGTATCGACTGAGGCCAAGATCGGCTCCGGCACGAGCGTCTGGAACGAGGCTCAGATCCGAGAGGGCGCAGTTGTAGGGCGCGACTGTGTGATCGGTAAGGGAGTCTACGTGGACAAGGACGTTGTCGTCGGCGACCGCTGCAAGATCCAGAATCGGGCATCGCTCTTTCGCGGCCTCACTGTCGAGGACGGTGTCTACATCGGCCCCCACGTCAGCTTCACGAATGACCTCTATCCGCGCGCAGTCAACGTAGATGGGTCGCCCAAGACGGACGACGACTGGGAAGTGAGACCCACGCTCGTGCGGGAATGCGCCTCCATTGGATCGGGCGCCATCATCCTGCCGGGCCTCACGATCGGCCGTTGGGCGATGGTTGGCGCGGGCGCGGTCGTCACTCGCGACGTGCCGGACCATGCCCTGGTAATAGGGGTCCCGGCCAGGTTTGCGGGCTATGCCTGCAAGTGCGGCCAGACGCTTCGGCCTGACGGCGACGGCGATGCTTGGCGCTGTCCTGCTTGCGACGCCACGTTCACGTTTGAATCAGCCGAGGCACACGCCGAATGATCCGGATCGCGGAGCCGCTGATCGGGCCGGACGAAGAGCAAGCCGTCCTCGACGTCCTGCGTTCCGGCCGGCTCGCGCAGGGGCCACGCGTCGAGGAATTCGAGGAGGCGTTCGCGGCATACCTCGGGGCCACGCACGCGATCGCCGTCTCGTCGGGGACCTCCGCGCTCATCGTCGCGCTCTCCGCCCACGGCATCGGCGACGGCGACGAGGTCGTCGTCCCAACGTTCACATATGCCGCGACGGCGAACGCCGTCCTTCTCGTGGGAGCGCGGCCTGTGCTCGTCGATATGAGCGCGGACACCTTCGCGATCGACGTCGACCTTGCCGAGGCGGCGGTCACGCCACAGACGCGCGCGATCGTGCCCGTGCACCTCTTCGGCCACCCCGGCAATCTGACCGGCATTCACGCGCTCGCGGGGCGGCACGCTCTGATCGTCGTCGAGGACGCCTGCCAGGCGCTGGGCGCGCAGTGGCAGGGACGCAAGATCGGCGCGTCCGGCACGGCCTGCTTCTCGTTCTACGCCACGAAGGCGATCGCGGCCGGCGAAGGGGGCATGATCGTGACGGATGACGGCAACGTTGCCGGCCTAGCGCGAAAACTCAGGAATCAGGGCGAGGGCGAACGCTACGTGACGGAACTCCTCAGCGCCAACCACCGCATGACCGAGATCGCCGCCGCCCTCGGCCTATCGCAGCTAGCCCGGCTCGACGACGGTAACGAGAAACGCCGTGCGAACGCCGCCTGGCTGAGCGAGCGGCTGGCAGGCGTCACTACGCCGTCTGAGCTGCCTGAAGCCCACCACGTCTACCAGCAGTACACGATCAGAGTCGCTGCCGGCCGCCGAGACGGGCTGCAGTCCGCGCTTGCTGAAAACGACATCGAAGCCGTGGTCTACTACGCTCGCTCGCTCCACCAGCAGCCCTTGTACCAAGAGCGCGGCATCGGCGGGTCGTTCCCCGTCGCTGAAGCCGCGTCCCGAGAAGTGCTGTCGCTGCCCGTCCATCCCGGCCTGAGCGCGCCGGACCTGGAGCGCATCGCCGCGACGGTCAACAGCGTCATCTCGCTGACGGAGTCGCGCAGTGGCTGAACCCCTGCGTGTGGGCATCATCGGTGTAGGCACTATGGGAGCGCATCACGTCCGTGTGTTCGGCGAGCTGGACGGCGCCGAACTCGTAGCGATCGCGGACACCAGCGAGGTGAGGCTGGCCGAGGTCGAACGGCCGGGCTCCGTCCACGCGTATGGGGACTATCGCGAGATGCTGACCGAAGCGCGGCTGGAGGCGGTGTCGATCGCCGTCCCGACTCGCCAGCATCTGGACGTAGTGCTCGCCTGCATCGAACACGCCGTCCCATTGCTGGTCGAGAAGCCGCTGGCCGCCTCCGTCGACGAGTGCCTGCGCCTAAAGGACGCCGCGTTGGCCGCGGACGTCCCCCTCATGGCCGGACACATCGAACGATTCAACCCGGGCGTCGTCGAACTGAAGAAGCGCATCGAGCAGGGCGAGGCGGGACGGCTGGTCCAGATCCAGGCGCGCCGGGTGGGCCCGTTCTTCCCCCGCGAGCGCGACGTTGGCGTGGTGCAAGACCTCGCGACGCACGACATCGACGTGCTCCGCCATCTGGTCGCCTACGACATCGACCGCGTCCGCGCGGAGACGCGCTCCGGTATCATGTCTCCCTACGAAGACGCGCTATCGGCAGTGTTACGGTTCGAGGATGGCACAATCGGGACGCTGGACGTGAACTGGCTGTCGCCCGTGAAGGACCGCGAACTCCGCGTCCTCGGCGAGCGCGGCTTGTTCAAGCTCGACTACCTGACGCAGCAGCTCACCTTCTATCCGTCCTCGGCCGAGTCGGCCTCCCCGGCGTCGCCGAGTGACGGGATAGCGATCGAGGTCGCCAAGCAGGAGCCGCTGCGCGCGGAGCTGGCCTCGTTTCTGCGCGTCGCCCGCGGCGAGGAAGCGCCTCGCGTTGGCGCCGGCGACGCGATCGCGGCGATGCGTGTGGTGGAAGCGCTCGTCGAATCCGCGCAACGAGGAGAGGCGCTCGCGTTGTCGGTGGGTGACAGCGCGTGAGCGCAGCCCTAGCGGTAGCCGTCGTCGGCCTCGGCAAGATCGGTCTGACGCTTGCCGCGCAATATGCCAGCCGTGGGCTCTCCGTGATCGGCTGCGACATCAACGCCGCGCTCGTAGACACCATCAACAACGGCGAATGCCCGATCGATGGCGAGGAGGGGTTGGAGGAGCGGCTCGCCATCGCGTTGAGAGAAAAGCGCCTCACTGCGACAATCGATATCGTCGCCGCCGTCGCGACCAGCGACGTCGTCATCGTCATCGTGCCCGTAGGCCTGACCGGCGGGCAGACGCCCGACGACCAAACGCCCGACTTCACCCACCTCGATGCGGCGGTCGCGGACGTCGCTCGCGGACTGCGGCCGGACACGCTCGTCGTCGTCGAGACGACGGTGCCCGTCGGGACCACGCGCGGCCGTGTTGGAAAAGCGCTCGCGGACGCGGGTCACCCGCTACTGCTGGCGGCAAGCCCCGAGCGCGTATCGTCGGGCCACATCTTCCGCGACCTGCGCGCCTACCCCAAAGTGATCGGTGCGATAGACGAAGCGAGCTGGACGAAAGCCGAGGCCTTCTACAGCGCGGCGCTTGAGGCGCCGAGCCTCCTGCGGGTGCGCGATCCAGAGACCGCGGAGTTCTCGAAGCTGGCCGAGGGGATCTATCGCGACGTCAACATCGCCCTCGCGGGCGAACTCGCCCGCTACGCCGACGCGGCCGGCGTCGACGTCACAGAGGTGATCGATGCCGCCAACTCGCAGCCCTACTCGCACCTGCACCAGCCCGGTGTGGGCGTCGGCGGACACTGCCTGCCGGTCTACCCCTACTTCCTGCCCGCCGACTCCGGAACGAAGCTGCCCCTCGCCGCCCGCGAGATCAACGACGGCATGGCGGCCTACGGAGTCTCCAAGCTGGAGCAGGCGCTCGGCTCTCTGGAAGGCGCCACCGTGTTGGTGCTAGGGCTGGCCTACCGGCCGAACGTCAAGGAGGCCTCGCACTCCAGCGCGTTGCTGATCACCGAAGCGCTGCGAGCGCGGGGCGCGACGGCGCTCATCCACGACCCGCTGTATTCGGACGCTGAAATTACCGCGCTCGGGCTGGATCCCGTCGCCGGTCTGCCGCCCGAACACACGGACGCCGTCATCGTGCAGGCGTGGCATGATGCGTATCAGGATCTGGACTTCGCGACATTCTCAGGCTGCAAAGTGGTGCTGGACGGACGCAACGCGCTGAACCGCGAGCGCGTGGAGGCTGCGGGCGTGCGATATCTCGGGATCGGCCGCTAGCTAGCACGCTAGCTAT
Organism: Chloroflexota bacterium; assembly: GCA_022562155.1. GTDB lineage: Bacteria > Chloroflexota > Dehalococcoidia > DSTF01 > RBG-16-68-14 > SZUA-185. The sequence goes on along the minus strand of JADFPV010000077.1, from coordinate 1,045 downwards.
TACGCTGCTAGCGCGTGCGCGGCACGTGCGATGCGCCGCTGCTGATCGGCTCGTCGATATAGAGGTCCCCGTTGCGGATCTTCAGGTTGAAGCCGCACCCCGGATTCGTACAGGCCCACGCCTTGTAGTGGATGGGCGCACCTTGGCTGCCAAAGTCGGAAAGAGGCACAAGGTCGCCCACCTTGCACTTCTGACACCTTGGAAACGCATGCGGTATGCCGTTTGTCTCCACAAGCCACCTCCCAGCTACATTCACCCCCGACGTCAGGCAGCCGCCAGCCTAGACGGTGGATAGGCAGGGCACGAGTATAACACAGCTGATAAAAGAATCGACCGTCTCGTATTCGTATATGCACTCTTAACCTGTTCGTAACATTGGAGAAACGGAACAGGCAGTGGCTAGAGGCAAGCTGCTAGGTCACGCGTCAGAGGGTTTGACCTCGGGGGTAGCTGAGGAACCATGTGCAGGACAGTCGCATACGGCAACTCCGCCTCTCACAGCCATCGGCGGACTCTTGCACGGTAGGCTCGATACTCGTCGCCGAATCGTTTCTCCAGTAGGTGTTCGTCTCGTACGATGATCGCTTGCGTGAGCCCGGCGATAACGCCCGACACCAGGAGAACGATCCAGAGCGAGTTCAACAGCAGGCCGGCTCCAGCGTAGATCAGGAGGAACCCTAAGTAAATTGGATTGCGAGAGAAACGGAATGGCCCCCGAGTCACGAGGGCTGTAGGATGGAGCGCGGCGTCTGGCGAGGTACCCCCGCGCTCCATGGTCCTGACGGCCCATGCAATGACAACAACCCCGAATCCGACAAGCGCCGCCCCAAAGACCTGAGACTTCGGAGCGGGCATTCTCGGCGGAGGGAACAATAGAGTCGCTGCCAACCCGGCGAGAAAGCAGCTGCCCAATGTTACCACTGCGCTAGAATATAGCGGCTCTTTGTCGCTACTCATTCCTGTCGACGCTCAGGGGTGTGTATCCTCGGAAGCGCGTAGATCCCTCGCACCTAGCGGGATAAACCAATCCGCTTCTATCTCGCTG
>JADFPV010000076.1 GCA_022562155.1 Chloroflexota bacterium | reverse complement strand
ACGCTCACCTGGGACGCCGGCGTGTTGGCCTTCATCAGCGCCACTAACAACGCCTTCCTCGGTTCTACAGGCCGCTCAGTCACGTGTCCGTCGCCGGCAACAAGCGCAACCAGCGTGACGTTGGACTGCTCTACGACGGGAGCGCAACCAGGCCAGAACGGCGACGGTAGCCTGGCGCGCGTGCGGTTCTCGGCGGTCTCAAATGGTACTTCCACCCTGACCTTGTCTGGTGTCCTGCTTGAGGACACGGGCGGCTCCGCGCTCACGACCACGACCACGAACGGTTCGATTACGCTCATCTCTTCTGCAGCGACGGCGACCGCTACCGCGACGCCGACCGATACCGCGACCGCGACGTCGACCGATACCGGGACGCCGGTCGATACCAACACGCCGACGCCTACCAACACGCCGACGCCTACCAATACGCCGACGCCTACCAACACGCCGACGCCTACCAACGCGCGGCTGCCGACCAACACGCCGACCCCGGTCCGATCCTTTATCGGGGATACGAGCTGCGACGGCGTGGTCAACCCGACGGACGCCGTCCTGATCTTGCAGTTCGCCGCCGGGTTGACTCCCGCATTGCCATGCCGCAGCCGCGCTGACACGAACGGCGACGGCGTTGTCAACGCGCTTGACGCCGCCCTGATCTTGCAATTCGGTGCGGGGTTGATTAGCGCGCTCTCGCCGTAGCAGGCGGCGTTACCCGCACGGGCTATACTTCTGGTTCGTGCAGCATCCATCTCGCACCTCCGAGTTCTTCGCTGGCATGCGCGGGCAGCTCCCGCTGCTGCTGGGCGTCGCGCCGTTCGGGACGGCCTACGGGGCGTATGCGATCGAGACGGGGCTCTCCGGCGGGCTGACGCAGGCGATGTCATCGATGGTCTTCGGCGGGGCGAGCCAGTTCGTGGCGGTGCAGTTGATCGCGAGCGGGGTGCCGGGAGGCATGATCGTGCTGGCGGTGCTGCTCGTCAACCTACGCCACATGCTCTACAGCGCGTCGGTCGCGCCGCATGTCGACCATCTCGACTCGCGCTGGCGCTGGCTGCTGGCGTACCTGCTGACCGACGAGGCGTACGCCGTCGGCATGCAGCGCTACGGCCGGGACGACGAGTCTACGCGCAAGCACTGGTTCTTCTTCGGGGCGGGCTTCGCGCTCTGGACGACGTGGCAGGCCACGACGGCGATCGGCATCGTGTTGGGCGCGGCGGTGCCGGAGAGTTGGTCGCTGGACTTCGCGCTGCCGCTGACGTTTATCGCGCTGCTGACGCCTGTGCTGACGACTAGGCCGGCGTTCGCTGCGGCAGGCGTGGCGGGCGTGATCGCGGTCGCCGGCTTCGATTGGCCGTACGGGACGGAGCTGATCACGGCGATTGCTGGCGGGCTGGTGGGCGGAATGCTCGTGGCGCGGCTACTTGAGAAAGAGGTGGCGGCGACATGAACCTGTGGCTGGCCGTCGGCCTGATGGGCGCGGGGACGTACGCGATCCGGCTCTCGATGCTGGTCTTCGTGAGCCACCAGCGACTGCCTGCAGCCGTTCGGGACGCGCTCCAGTACGTGATGCCCGCCGTGCTCCTGGCAATCATCCTTCCCGCAGTCCTGTACGTGGGTGACGACGCCAGCTTCGAGCTATCGATCCAGAACGAACGCCTGGTAGCGGCGCTCATCGCGGGCGCGGTGGCGTGGTACGCCAAGAACGTCTGGTTGACCGTCGGCATTGGTATGGGAGCACTCTGGTTGTTGCAAGCCTGGTAGGCGGACGTTATTGATTAGATATAGTGATGGCAGGTCCATGTGGAGGTGGGGCATTGCGTTCGCTCATTATCGTTGGTGCAGCGCTAGCGGTCCTGTTAGGAGTTCTGAGTTCGGTGTGGGCCGAAGGCACGCCATCTTCTGGCAGGCCAGACTCAGGATTGGCAGGGACGGTTCTGCCTGAGCCCACAGCAACGCCAGGCCCGTGCACTAGTGATGGTGGTCTTACGATCGAGCCCTGCCGGATGAGCCTGGTCATCACAGAGCCGCCGAATGTCTGTGAGGGCCAGAAGTGCACGCTGGGAAGCGGCCAGCCGTTCACACTCGCGGTCATGCTTGTGAGCGTGCCGGTCTCTGGCTACGTCCTGGCGCAGTCTTGGGTCGAGTTTGGGACCGTCCTGAACTACAAGGCGACAACAGAGCCGGCGGATGAAGTTGTCTGGCCTGACTGTGATTCGGCGATCTTTCTGCGGGGAGAAGGGGCTACGTTCACGAGTCACGCTTGCCTAACAAGCTTTTTTTCGCCGCATCCGCCTAGCACGTATGTTGGTCCATTCGTCGAGATATCGCTCGAATGCTCTACGTTTGCAAGCAGCAACGATGTCTCGCTGTTGCAGGAAGGCCAACCGCCAGCGGGAACCAGCGGAGCCCAATACAGAGAAAATCAAGACTCGCAGATAACGCCGGAGGTGGACGGGCTTACGATCAATTGCCTTGACGTGCCGCTCGGCACCGCCACCTCTACGCCCACGATCGATCCTTCTGCTACCGATACGCCGCCGCCACCCGCGATCACGCATACTCCAGAGCCCGGGGCCACGGCGACGCCGACCGATGTTGGCGCTCCGACGTCAACGCCAAACGCCACTGTTATGGCCATGACGCCGACGCCGACGCCGACGCCGACATCGACGTCGACGGAGGCGCCGAATTCGACGCCGACGGTGAACCGGAAGGGAACACCGCTTCCGACGTCCGCCAGTACGCCTGCGTCGCAGCAGGTTGGTGACGCGAGTTGCAACGGCACCGTCGATCCCCTGGACGCGGCGCTCATCTTGCAGTTCGCGGCAGGGCTGACCCCGGCGTTGCCATGCCCGAGCCAGGCCGACGCGAGCAGGGACGGTGTTGTCGACCCGCTGGACGCGGCGCTGATCCTTCAGTTCAGCGCCGGGCTCATTGACGCACTCCCCGTATAGCCGCGGTAATTGTAGAGACGAGTCCCTGGGCGCAGGGAGTGGGCGACGAAGCCGGCTCCGGCCCCGCAATACGAAACGAACGTCTGATTGCCCCCTCGTCGCGGGCAGAGTCGCGTGCTATGCCAAGAACGACGGGCCGACCGTTGGCGTAGGTATAGAGTGCTCTGACTGTTGCGGGCTTGGCAGGGGAACGTTGTTCATTCGATATAGTGATACCGGGGCATTCGGAGGTGGGGATTGCGTTCGTTGTTGGGCTTCTTCGCGGCTCTCGTGGTGGTGGTAGCGGTCGCGGGAGCTATCTGGACAATCGAGTCGTCGCAATCTGGACCTGCCCGGTCTGCTTCGGCTGGTTCTGAACCGACACCGACACCAATCCCGTGCTCTACCGTTGGTGGTTCTATCGAGCCTTGCCGGATGCGCCTGGCAATCTCAGTGCCGGACCCGGCTGATGTCTGCGACGGGCAGAAGTGCACGCTGGATGCTGGTCAAGAATTCACACTTGCGGTCGAGCTTGTAAGCGTGCCAGTCACGGGCTACGTCCTGGCGGAGTCCTGGGTTGAATTCGGACCCGATCTGACCTACAACCGAACGAAGGATCCGGCCAATGAATTGGTCTGGCCCGAATGTTCTCCAGGACTCATCTTTCGAGCGATTCCACCGGACATGAACCACGTAGACATCAGCTGCCTGACGGGCCTGCTGGGAGCGCCGCCGAGCTTTTATTTAGGTACGTTCGTCGAGCTGTCGCTTAGCTGTTCGGTCTCTGAGAGTTCCACGGACGTGTTCCTGTTCGTACGAGAAGAGGGCACCGCAGTCGGACCGGGCTCGGTCTTTACGGCCCCCGTGGGTGACGACGGGACTCAAATTCGCCCAGAAGTGGACGGCCTCACCGTGAACTGCCTGGCGGCGCAGACGGGCACTTCTACGCCAACGCCGACGCCGACGCCGACGATCGATGCTTCGTCCACCGATACGCCAACGGCCACAGCGACCGAACCGCCCGCCACGACGCCTACAGCAACTCAGACGCCAACGCTCGATCCGAACGCTCCACCGACGTGGACGCCGGAACCGACGTGGACTCCATCGCCGACGGGCACGTCCGAACCGACCGCAACGGAATCCTCGACACCCACGCCACCAGCTACTCCGCGGCTCCAACCAGGCGACACGAACTGTGATGGCAGCGTAGACCCGCTAGATGCAGCTCTCATCCTACAGTTCGTGGCCCGCTTGATATCAGGACTACCCTGTCCTGATGGTGGTGATCCGAGTGGAGATGGGGTCGTTGACGCAACGGATGCCGCTCTCATTCTGCAGTTGAGTGCAGGCCTCATCGACGCACTACCCGCATAGCTTCAGCATTTGATCGTTCGTGTGGGAACCGCGTAGGTTCATACGATCAATCTAGAGACTCTAAATTTTCGCTTCTGAACGTGTAAGAGGACATAACGTGACTGCGTTGGGATATACTATGACGGGGGTGCATGTGCTGGGGGTGGGATTGCGTCCACTTTTGTCGCTTAGCGCGGCGCTCCTCGGAGCGCTCATCGTCGTCCTTTCACTCTTGCTCGGCGACTCAGACTCCACGTCCACGCAGCCCGTGCTCGCGGCGCCACTGCCTGTTGCCGGTTCAGTCCCGTGTCCGCCCGACGAAGTCTGTCGACAGGTCGTTCGCCTCGGTGGCGATGGAAGTGCTCCGGATGGTGGTGTCGCTGGCGCCCATATCGCGGTCATTCGCATCAGCCCCGAAGTTCAAGACGTGAGTACCGGCGACCAGGTCGTCATCGAGATCCGCATCGATAATGTTACAAATCTGGGAGCTTACGAGTTTGAGATCCTCTACGAGCCGAGCGTCCTGACCTTTGCTGACGTCGAGGACGGAGGGTTCCTTAGCAGTTCCGGCAGGAGTCTGCTTTGCGTGCCGTTCCCCGAAGTAGACCATGTCCTGGGAAGTGTCGCCTATGGCTGCAACACGCCTGGCGGAGCGGGATCGCCTGACGGGCCCAGCGGCGACGATGGACTACTCGCCACTGTCTGGTTCGACACCTCGTGTTCCGGCTTCAGCAATCTCCAACTGACAGACAACACAACAGTAAGCGATGTGCTAGCTTCGACTCCTGGAATCGAATTTACCACGCAGGACGGCAGCGTGATGGCCAACGGAGGTGTCGCTTGCCCGACGCCTATCATGACGGCCACAGCAACGGCCTCGCCGACTCCAACCTCTACGGCGACGTCGACTAACATTCCGACTTCAGGTACGCCTACGGTGTCGCCGACGCTGACGGCTACGCCAACCGGAACGCTGATGCCACAAACCACCGCAGCGCCGACCGCCACCTGGACACAGGTGCCAACATGGACGCCGGTGCCAACATGGACGCCCGAACCAACGTGGACCCCCAGCGGCGGGCCAACTGATACGCCACCGCCTACATTCACTGATACTCCCCGGCCTACCAATACGCCGACTTCCACGCCGTTATCGGTGCCGGGTGATACGAGTTGTGACGGTACGGTCGGTCCATCCGACGCGACACTTATCTTGCAGCTCGGCGCCGGGATTATCGACGCGCTTCCGTGTCCCAGTGGTGGCGACGCAGACGGAAATGGCATCACGGACATTGTGGACGCGAGTGTGATTCTGCAGTTTAGCATGGGTATAATCACGTCGCTTCCGCCGTCGTAAGTTACCAGGCTGGCTCAGGCGATCCATGTCACTTACCCTAGGATCGTATGGCCGCTAACCCCTCCGTGCCCGACGCAATCATCGAGGCAACCGATATCGCGAAGACCTACGATACGGGTCGCGTGCAGGTTCGTGCGCTGCGGGGCGTATCGCTGCGGGTGCTACGCGGGGAAATGGTCGCGATCATGGGGCCGTCCGGCTGCGGCAAGACGACGCTGCTGAATTGCCTGAGCGGCCTCGATTCGATAGACGGCGGACAAATTCTGATCGAAGGCGTCGACATCAACAATCTTTCGGACAATCGCAAGACTGAGTATCGCGCCCATCGGATGGGGTTTGTCTTCCAGTTTTACAACCTGCTGCCTGTGCTCTCGGCCGTCGAAAACGTGGAGTTGCCGCTCCTCGTCGGCGGTGTGGGAACACGCGAGGCGAGTGAGCGTGCGCTGGCGGCGCTGGAGCGCGTTGGGCTTGTCGACTGGGCGTCGCACAGGCCCGCGGAGCTCTCGGGAGGCCAGCGACAGCGAGTGACGATCGCGCGTTCGCTGGTGAATGAACCAGCGATCGTGTGGGCCGACGAGCCGACAGGCGACCTAGACAGCGGGAACGCGGAAGAGATCATGGACCTAATGAATGAACTGAACGCCACGCAGAGCCAAACGTTTGTGATCGTGACACACGCTCGGGAAGTGGCGGAGCGTACCGACCGGATCATCCAGATGAGGGACGGTCTGATCGTCGACGAACAGCTGACGAAACGCGGCACGCAGCGGGCGGACGCGGCAGGCTAACTTTTTTCATGGATACCCTCTTCGGCCTATCGATGACGCTCATCATGTGGGTGCTGCTGGGCATCCTTGGGCTGGCGGTCAGTGTCGTCCTGTACGTCGTGCTGAGGTCGCGAGTGATGTTCCTCATGGGGCTCCGTAATATGCCGCGTCGCGGCGCGCAGACGACGCTGATCATCTTGGGGCTGATGTTGAGCACACTGATCATCACTGCGGCCTTTACGACTGGAGACACAGTCGACCGGAGCCTGACCGCGCAAGTCTATTCGATGCTGGGCCACGTTGACGAATGGGTGCAACTGGCGGCCGAGCGTGACGGGCCGCCGCGGGAAATCGACTCGACTATCCAGGAAAGCCTGAGCATCAGATTCCGGGAAGCGATCGAAGGGGACCCGGACGCCAAGATCGACGGCTTTCTCCCGATTCTGCGCAGCGACGTGCCGATCGTGAACGCGAGGAGCCGGCAGAGCGAACCGGTCGTCAACTTCGTCGGGCTCGATACCACGTCGCTGGCCGGTTTCCCGGACGTGATCGACGTGGAGAGTGGCGAACTATTGGACGTGACCTCGCTGGCACCGAACGAAGTGTTCATGAACGAGAGCGCTGCCGATGTCTTGGATACCGAGGTCGGAGACACCATCCAGATCTTCATTCAAAGTGAACCTAACGACTTTACGGTCACAGCCATCGTCGTGGACAAAGTCGTCACCGGCATTGGCGATTTCGACGCAAAGGAGGGGCTGGTTACCCGCCTGGACACTCTCCAAGGACTCCTCGATAAGCCTGGCGAGGTGAACTTCATCGCGATCTCGAACGACGGCGGCGTGCGTGGTGGCCTGGATCTGACGGAGGATGTGGTACTAAGTCTGGACGCCGCGATTGTTGAGGCGTCGTTCGAACGCGCGGCCCTCGAGGTCTATGACGTGAAGCGCGATCTGGTCGAGGCCTTCGAGCTGGTCGGCAACATCATGACGACCTTCTTCCTCATTTTCGGTCTGTTTTCGATCGCCTCCGGCATGCTGTTGATCGTCATGATCTTTGTGATGCTGGCAGCCGAACGAAAGTCCGAGCTGGGGATGGCGCGAGCGGTGGGAGCGCGGCGCAGCCATCTGATGCAGATGTTCCTCTCTGAAGGCATGGCCTACAACATGCTTGCCGCGATCGTGGGGGTGGGGCTGGGTGTACTCGTGGCCGTGGGGATAGCGAACATCATGGGTCGAATTTTTGGCGACTTCTTCGATATCGAGCCGTACGTCACGGCCAGGAGCCTGATTATTTCGTACAGCCTTGGCGTGTCGCTCACATTCATCACCGTTACGTTCGCGTCCTGGCGTGCGTCGAACCTGAACATCGTTGCGGCGATCCGCGACTTGGACGAAACGAGCGTGCCTAACCCTGAAGCAGGCACGGTCCGCGGTTTCCTGCGCGGCCTGCTAAACGCGACCGTTGCTGTGGTGTTGGCGCCGATCAGCCTGTTCGTGCTGATGCTGCGGGGACACACGTTCGGCTTCCCCGCGCCGGAACGAGAATACAGTGAGCGTATTCCTCTCTGGCCGTTTTTCGTCGTGCCGCTGGCGCCCTTCTACCTGCTAGCGCTGGGCGTTGTGGCGCTGACGCGAGACCGCCGGCCTGACGGGATGTCATCGTGGCTTGTTGCCGCCGGGATTATCGTCCCGCCGCTGGGCGTCGTGCTTGTCGCGCTGCAGGACCGTCGCGCAATGATCTCGTGGGGAGCCGGCTTCGCGATGTTGGGCCTGGTGGCAGGAGGTCTCCTAGTCCTGCTGGGCCTCAGCAGCGACGTTGCTTTTCCGTTTGCGTTGGGCTTTTCGCTGGTCATCTTCGGCATCGCTGTCTTGCTCACGTACTTTGGAGTGCAGGCGCGCGCCGCGTACACGTCAGCGGGTCTGTTCCTCCTCGTCCTCTGGGGCTTCCTTGCGGGGGACAGGCTGGAGTGGCTGCTTGGGACGCTGGAGGGCGACATTGAGATGTTCTTCCTGAGCGGCATCGTCATGGTCGCATCGTCCACGTTCGTGATCGTCTACAACGCCGACCTGATGCTGGCCGTGGTGTCCCGAGTCGGTGGGCTCTTCGGCAGTATTCTGCCCGCAGTGAAGACGGCTGTTGCGTACCCGCTCCAGAACCGCTTCCGCACAGGCATGACGCTGGCGATGATCTCGCTTGTGATCTTCGCGCTGACGATAATGTCGACGATGAACCTGAACTTCAACCGTATCTTCCTCGCCGACTCAGCGAGAGGCGGCTGGGACGTGGTCGTTGAGGAGAACCCAAACAACCCCATCGACGACCTAACCGTGACGCTACAGGAGGCTGGGTCGTCGGCTCCTGAAGCATTCGAGGCGGTTGGGAAGCTACAGTTCGCGCGCGAGCCGGGCGTTCGAGAGCTTGGCCTAGCCGTACCCGCAGAGTTTGAGTCCTACCTGGTCGCTGGAATGGACGTCGACTTTGCGCGGACCAGCGAGATAGAGTTGAAGTCGAGGGCCGAAGGTTTCGAGAACGACGAAGCAGTCTGGGAGGCACTGGCGGCGCGTGATAACGTCGCTATTATCGACCGGTTCGCTGTGGGTGGAGACGACGGGCCACTCTTCGGCGGAGCGGACTTTAGCGTAACGAGTATCGACGGTCAGGCCAAAACGTTCGAGCCGGTGACGCTCGAGATCCAAGACGAGATCTCCGGCCAGCGCTCCCAGGTGGAGCTGATTGGCGTGATGGAGGTTGGTCCGAGCGCGAATTTCTTTGGCATCTACGTGTCAGAAGCGGCGTTCGAGCGGACGTTTGGCGAGCCGTTCTTGTCGCGACACGTGGTGGCCCTGAAGAATCCGGACGAATCGAAGGCGGTTGCGCGGGAGATCGAAGGATCGCTGCTCACGATCGGCGCGCAGGCGGATTCGCTGAAGCAGCTCGTCGATGACCAGCAGGCGCTCCAGCGCAACTTCTTTTTGCTGATGCAAGGTTTCATGGGCTTGGGTCTCTTCGTAGGCATCGCTGCTGTGGGTGTGATCGCCTTCCGGACGGTGGTCGAGCGCCGGCAGCAGATCGGGATGTTGCGCGCGATCGGTTACCAGCGCAACATGGTGGCGCTGAGTTTCATGATCGAGTCGTCGTTCGTGACGCTGCTGGGCATTGGCTCCGGCGTGGCGATGGCGATTTGGCTGTCGTATTTCCTTCTCACCAGCAACGAGTTTCCCGTGGTCGACTATGTGGTCCCGTGGGGGCAGATCGCATTCATCGGCGGGCTGACGTTTCTGGCGTCGCTGGTAATGACGTACATTCCGTCTCGCCAGGCTGCCAGCGTGCCGATCGCGGAGGCGCTTCGCTACGAATGAGCCCGAAGGCAGTTGCCTTCGGACTTTAGCCCAGTGCGCCGCATTGGGCAGGCTGTGACTCGTACGGCCGGAAACGGCTATGCCGGTGAGAGGGCGCCTACGATCATCGCTGTTACCGCGTCCTCGTAGGCATCGACGTTCTTGCCGTCCTGCTGGATGAAGCACTGGTACAGGGCGATGACGACCAGGCTGTTGATGAGCCTTGCGAGCATGGCGGGGTCCGTGTCTCGAACCGTCCCGGCGTCGATGCCACCCTGCAACAACTCCATGAGCGGCTGCACGCGCGCCTGGTCTGCGTGATTCATTCTTCGAGCCACTTCGGTCCGCGGGTCCGGGTTGAGGAACACGATGCGCAGCAGATCGCGATTCCGATTTGCGGCGGCGAACACTGCGTGGATGCGAGCCTCTGTGCCGCCACGCACGTCCGGTGGGGCATCAGCGTCACGCATCGCGCCGGTAACGACTTCCCAGAGGCGTTCGTTCAGCGCGGCGAAGAGGTCGATCTTCGATTCGTAGTAGAGGTACACGGTGCCGGAGGCAACGCCGGCAGCGTGCGCGATATCAGCGATCGTCGCGCCGTCGAAGCCCTTCCGAGCGAAGACGTCCTGCGCGGCCGTGAGGATCGCCTCGCGTCGGGCCGTCTTGCGTTGTTCCCTAGCTTTGGCTGCTGTAGGTGTCATAGTCGCCTTGATGTAGCGCACGCCACTAGCGCTGTCAAGACCTGTCTGGAAGCAGCGATCGAAGTCGACTACTTACTGTAGAGGACCTCACGCAGGTCGACTACCACATTCGTGCCATCAAGGCTTATGTGGCGTAGGTTGTAATCTTCGTGCTCAACGGTCAGAATGACTTCTTCAGATGTCTGGTCGACGAGCAAGGGAACGCCCGCGACGCCGAAGTCGTCCGTCGTGGCCCGTGCCAGTACCTTGCCGTGGGAGTTGACGGTGACGTCCGCGCCGCTCACGGGAGGCTTCTCTCCGCTCTCGTCGGCGTCGTTGGCGAGCACAGTGACCGTTGCGGTGCGCCCGTCGCGCGCGTGCTCGATATCGACGTCCATATCGATCAGGTAGACCAGTGGTGATGGGACGACAGCCTTCAAGCCCTCCTCCGGAAGCATCTCCACCTGGTTTGCGGCCAGCTCCGTATTTGTCGGCGCCATGCCGTGATCGGCAGTGAGGATGAAGAGCGTGCTGTCGAAGAGGTTGTTCTCTTCGAGCATGTCGAGGACGTGTCCGATGCGCTTGTCGGTTTCGTCCAGCGCTTCCCGCTGGCCGGAGTGGTGGGGGCCGTAGTCATGGCCGGTGCCGTCCGTGAGCGCGAAATTGTGGTACGTGAACGCGGGTGGCGGATGCGAGTCGTCCGTGTAGAGCACTAAGACCTGGGCGGTGCCCCGGCAGTCGAGGATGGCCTCTCGGTGGTTTCCTTCCTGGTCGTCAGCGAGCCAGCGAGGGCCGATCTCGTCCTGCAGGTCGTGCGTGATGCTGCGGAGCCTGTCGCGGTCGCCGATGATGCGGCGCTCCAGGACGGCGTGATCGGCGCCACGGCCGCAGGGCTCATGGATCGCGGCCGTGAACGCCCCCCTTTGCCCTTCCCAGGAACCGTAGACGCGATGGAACGCGTCGTGGAGGGTTTCGACGTTGCTACTGAGGAAGTTGACCGTATCGAACTGCTGGCCCTGGGGCGTGACCACTTCGCGCGTCTCGCGCAGGTAGTACGTGGGATTGACGATATCGTGATGGCCGCCCCAGGCGCCGGTGCCGATGGTGTTGTGACTGGGCCACGTAATACTGGGGAAGTTCGTGATGCTGCCGTAACGGAACATGCAGCCGCGTTCGATGATGCGGCGGATGTTCGGTACGGCGTCGGGGTCCTTGAGGCGATGCCTCAATTCGCTGTTGCTCTGGCCGTCGAGGTGGAAGAGGTATGTCCTCTCTGGTTTCGCGTCGCTGTCTTCGAAGACCTCCTCAAGCACGCGGCCGTCCTGCCGTCGCAGGTAGAGACCCGAAGCTGGGCGGCCGGTACTGTCGTGGCCGTCGATTTTGGGGAAGCCCATCGCATGTGCGATGGTAGGCGCGATGTCGACATGGCGGGCCGCGTCGTCGATGACGCCGGAACGGATACCAGGACCCGCAACGATGAGCGGCGCGCGCGACTGCACTATGTCGATCGAGCCGTGCTGGCCGGGCTTACGGCCGAATGCGTAGGACTTCGGGTTGACGACGAGGTCGGGTGCGTTCGGGCTGTCGAAGAGCTGCGTGATGCGCTCGAAGGCGAACGGATAGCTGATGTGCCGCGGTTCGATGTAGGCGGTGTTCGGGTCATCCGTTGGATAGCCTGACTTACCCGCCGCTTCCATCTGCTCTTCGACGCTTGAGAGGGCGTGGGTGTCCTGGTTCGCGATCGGGTCTTCGCCGATCGTCTCAATAATGGTGTACTCGAACCCGCCTCCATCGGCGAAGGAGCGCTGGAAGCGCACCATCCCGCGCGCCGACCAGACTTCGTACGCGCCGTCCCGGTACGTGGCGACGAAGTCCATCTGGCCGCCGACGACGGAGTGCGTGAGCAGCAGATGGATGGCGCGGTTGCCAGACTCTTCCTGATTGTGGTCGAGCCCCTGGCCGCCGAGGCGTTCGGGTGGCGCGATGGTGGATTCTGAGGTTTCAACGGTGGTCATGGGCCGACGTCCTTCCTTCGTACTGTTCCAGATACAGGATCATACGGTACAGGCCCCGGAATTGGAAGCGGCCCTCGTGCGTGGCTATGATGTTGGCGATGGCTCTTGAACTGCCTCAGCGAGATCCCTGTCCCTTCTGCGAGAACATCGCGGGAAGGAATCTCTGTGCGGTGATTGAGGATCGTGAGGCAACATTTGTCTTTGTTAATCCTCGCCAACTCCAAGAGGGCGCTACCCTTGTGATTCCGAAGCGCCACGTTCCTACGGTCTTTGATCTTACTGAGGACGAGGCAGCTGCGGTGATGCAGTGTGTAGTCCGAATCGCTAGAGCGGTAAGTGACACATATGAACCAGAAGGGTTGCAGCTCTTTCAGAACAACGGCGTTGTGGCTGGGCAATCCGTTCCGCACTTCCACATGCACATCGTGCCGCGCTACCGTGGCGATTCCTGGGAGCGTGTGGCAAAGTCGCCAGTAGCGGCTAGGATGCAGATCGCGGATCGGATCAAGCGGCATCTTTAGCCTCACCTTAGAATCGCAGCAGGGGCAGGAAACGGCGAGGCGAGCGAAACGGGCCAACAACGGCCAGGTTGAGTTGCTCTGTGACGAACAGCTGCTGCGCGATGCGCTGGACGCCGGCGTTGGTGACCCTGTCAATCAGTTTTGTAACGTCAGCGACCGTTCGCACGCGCCCGGCAAGTAGGTCCTGCGCACCGAGCCAGTCGGAGACGACGCGGGTGTCCTCCATGCGCAGCAACAGGCGGCCTTTCATCAACTCCTTCGCTCGCTCCAGTTCTTCTTCAGCGACGGGCTCGTCACGGAGGCGGGTGAGTTCCGCGAGTATAGCTTGCAGCGCCTCCGTTGCGTCCGCCGGGTCGACGCCTGCGTAGATGGTGAGAGCGCCGGCGTCCTGGTAGTAGCTGGCGTAGCTGTGGACGTCGTAGCAGAGGCCGCGCTCTTCGCGAAGCTCCAACGCCAGCCGGCTCGACATACCCTCGCCCAGCAGGACGCTGAGCAGGCTGAGCGCGTACCGCTCTGGATGCTGCAGCGGTAGGCCGCGCACCGCGAGCGAGAGGTGCGCCTGTTCGGTCGACTTGTACTTGGCAGCCGCGCGAGCCGCTGTCTGGCCGTTGGCGGCGGGGAACCATCCGCCGGGCACGCCACGCTGCCAGTCGCCCAACGATCGTTCGATGTGTTCGACGACTTGCTCGTGTGTGATCGCACCAGCCACGCTAATGACGATGTTGTTCGGCACGTACTGCCGGTGCAGGTAGTCGAACGCCATATCGCGGTTCAGGCCCATGACTGATGACTCGCTGCCGGCGACATCGCGGCCGAGCGGCTGATCGGGCCAGAGCGTCTCATCCAGGAGGAGGTCAACCTGCTGGTTCGGCGAATCGGCCACCATCGCCAGCTCCTCGATCACGACCTTACGCTCTTTTTCGAGTTCGGCGGGGT